>CALWTY010000014.1 GCA_944384585.1 uncultured Clostridia bacterium
GATTCGCCGCTCTGATTTCATTTTTCGCCGTTGAATCGCAAAATTTAATACTGGGAACAAATTTTTAGAGGTTCCCTGTATATAAAAACGCTCCGCGCAGAGCCGGTCTTTCGGTTCGCGCTCATATCATCACGGGGCTTTGCGACGGCTGCGGCAGCCTCGGACGCCTCATCAGGCGTGCAGACGGATATTTCTGCCGATCCTGCCTGACGACCGCTCCCTCCCCCTCCCAACCCCCGGAGGAACGTATCCGCTGTGAAACGGCCCCCTTCCTTGAGGCGCAGTTCGGTCAGAAACTGCTGCCGGAGACGGTTGGCAGGAGAATTCTTCGCCCCGATCGGTTGAGCGTTGACGAGCTGATCTCGGGAATCGGCTGTTATGCCGGGCAGGAAGAGGAGCAGAGACGGTTTTTGTCGGAGCTGATTGCCCGATGGGAATGTGACCCGCAGAGCGTCGGCTTCGGACGGCTCTGCCATGCTGCCGGGCTGATCCTGCGGCAGACAAGGAGAAAAACAAGACAAAAAGGGGCAAAGGCGCCGGCCTTTGCACCGAAGGAGGAGCATGAACCCAAACGAAAGAACGGCGGTACGCCGCTGCCGTGAATATGATGCTGCCGCCTTGCTTCCGCTGCTGCGGGAGATGGCGCAGGGGCTCGGAATCGGAGAGGAGGAAATCCGCGGCAGGGTCGTGGCGATCAAGCCCAATCTCCTGCTGGCCTATCCGCCCGAAAAAGCGGCCACCACCCATCCCGCCGTCGTCGCGGCGGCGGCGCGGCTCTTCTCGGAGTGGGGAGCCGCACGGGTGTTGATCGCGGAAAGCCCCGGCGGGATCTATAACGAGCGCAATCTCGACCGCGTCTATACCGCGACGGGGATGAAGGAAGCGGCGGAGGAGAGCGGCGCAGAGCTGAACCGGGATCTCGGATGGCTCGACTATCCGATTCCCGACGGAAGAGTCTGCAAGACCGTCAGCATCATCCGCCCGATCGCGGAGGCCGACGTGATCGTCAATCTCTGCAAGCTCAAGACCCACGCTCTGGCTGTCATGACGGCGGCGGCAAAGAATCTCTTCGGGGTGATCCCCGGCATCATGAAATTCGAAATGCACGCGCGCTTCAAGAAGCCGGAGGACTTCTTTTCGATGGTGATCGATCTTGACGAGCAGCTTTCCCGCACGCATACCCTGCTGAATCTCTGCGACGGCATCGTCGGGATGGAGGGAGACGGACCTTCCGGCGGTACGCCGAAGGAGGCGGGGGTGCTGCTCATGAGCCGGAATCCCTTCTGCCTTGATCTGGCGGCCTCCCGCATCATGGGGCTTGAGGGCAGAGTGCCGCTGCTTGAACAGGCAGCCGAACGGGGGTTCTGTCCCCGCTCCCCGGAGGAGCTTGCGATCGTCGGAGAGGATCCGGGACGGCTTTCCTGCGCGTTTGCCCTTCCCGACGCGGCAAAGGGGAAGAAGTTTGCGCTGATTCCGCCCTTTCTTCAGCCCCGTCCCGTGATCGACGGGCGGCTCTGCCGGGGCTGCGGAATGTGCGTCAAAAGCTGTCCCCGGAACACGATCGTCATGAAGAACGGCAAGGCGCTCATCCGACACGAGCGATGCATCCGATGCTACTGCTGTCAGGAGCTTTGCACCTTCCGGGCAGTCAAGATCAAAAAGAGTTTTCTTTACAGGTTGGTGGAATGAAACGGTTTAAACGGGAAAAAACGGCGGTGGAATCCGCCTTCGCCAAGATCAATCTCTGGCTTGAAATAACGGGCAGACGCCCCGACGGCTATCACGATATCAGAAGCGTGATGCAGACGGTATCCCTCTGCGACACCGTGACGCTGCGCCTGACGGACGGAGGGGTGTCGATGACCTGCTCCGATCCCACCCTGTCCTGCGGGCGGGACAATCTCTGCCTGCGGGCGGCGGAGGCGTATATGGCGGCCTGCGGGGAAGAATGCGGGGTATCGCTGCATCTGGACAAGGTCATTCCGCGTGAGGCGGGGCTGGGAGGAGGAAGCGCCGACGCGGCGGCGGTATTGAGGGCGCTCGATTCCCTGAATGCCGAGCCGCTCGGCGTTTCCGTTCTTCGTAGGATCGGAAGGACGCTGGGCGCGGATGTGCCGTTCTGCGTCGCCGGCGGTTCTGCGCTGGCGGAGGGGATCGGAGAACTGTTGTCGGAGCATCCGACCCTCCCCGACTGTCATATCGTCATCTCCGGGGGGATCGGTCATATCGCAACGCCGGAGGCGTACCGTCGGATCGATTCGATCAAGCCGGCCGGGACTCCCTCCTTTCATGCCTTCAGGAGCGCCGCCGAGGCGCAGGAGCTGACGGCGGTTGCGTCGCAGCTCTACAACCGCTTTGAGGATGCCGTGCCGGAGGCGGAGGGGGTCAAGGCGATCCTGATCGGAAACGGCGCGGCGGGGGCGCTGATGACCGGCTCGGGCGCGGCGGTTTACGGCCTGTTTGCAGCGAAGGAGGAGGCGGTAAGAGCGGCGGCCGCGCTGAAGGAGAATCGCTTGTCGGCATATCTCTGCCGCCCCGTCCCGGGGATCGGGGAGCGCGATCGGAAGGGCTGATCCGCCGCTCTCACGCCGGCAGGCGGAACAAGCTTCCGCGATCTCCCGCCGGCAGACGGAATAAACCTCCGCGGTCTCCCGCCGGCAGACGGAACAAGCCTCCCTGCCGCGTCTGCAGACGCAGCAGGGAGGCTGCTTGTTTTACGGGACGGCTTATTCGGCGGCGCAGTAGACGGTCATGGCGACACCGGTGTCGCGGACCAGGATGTCCCGCGGCATTTTGGTGAAGAGCCGGGAGACATAGAGATCGCCCGCCGCTCCCGACAGATTGAAGATCTGGATCAGATAGACCGGCCAGAACCAATTCTTCGGCAGAAGAATCAGAAGCACCGTGAGAACCAGCCCCCAGATGACGACGGGCGACAGGGAAATGACGAGATAGCTTTTCTTGTTGAAATAAGCGTTCTCGCTGCCGGCATAGGCGTACAGCCCTGTGAAGCCGTATTTCGGCTTGACGCCGCTGAAGAGCTTCATAAAGACGCCGTGGGTCAGCTCATGCAGGATCGTGTACACGATGACGCCGATCATCATGACGAGCAGCTGCAGACTCAGCATGCCGGCGCTCGGCGCGTCGTGGTAAAAACTGTTGAGGGGCTGGATCAGATGGCCGACTGCCAGCACGACAGCGAAGATAAACAGCGAGAGCGCGTTGACCAGCAGCGCTTTTTTTCCGTCTTTCTGAAGATCAAGCTGCAGACATTCGGTATAATGCCCGGGAAGGGTGGTGGTGTTGGCGATCATCTTTGTTGTCCTCCTGATCGGATGTTCGGTCAATCCATCTTTTCGGAGAGCTTTTTCCCTCCGAGAAGATGAAAATGCAGATGCCGGACAGACTGACATCCGTCCTCACCGACGTTTGTGATGATGCGGTAGCCGTTTGTCAGACCGGCCTGACGGGCGATGGACGGGAGCGCGGTAAAGATCCGCGCGACCTCGGGAGCGGACGCTTCGTCGATCTCGTCGGCAGAGGCGAGATGGATCTTGGGGATGACGAGGATATGGACGGGTGCCTGCGGGTTGATGTCCCGGAAGGCGAGAATATGCTCGTCCTCATACACCTTGTCCGACGGAATTTCTCCTGCTGCGATTTTACAAAACAGACACATTTTAACCTCCGTTTCCGATGGAAAATTTACATCGGGTAAATCATTTAGATTATTGACAAAAAGAGTAAGTTGCGATATAATGGATTCGTATATGGAATCGCATATATATTATAGCACATGGGGGGAAAAGATGTCAATGGAAATTACAAAAGACACGATAATCGGCGATATTCTGGATCAGGATCCCGGTACGGCGCAGTTCTTCTTCGAGATCGGGATGCACTGCCTCGGCTGCCCTGCCTCGCGGGGCGAGAGCATCGAAGCCGCCTGCATGGTTCACGGAACCGATGCCGACGAGCTGGTTGCCAGAATCAACGATTATCTCAGCAAAAAATGAAGTGAGCGGCTGTCGGAATACGATTCAGCTTCATCCTCACGAATAGGGACGGAGGGGCTGCCGCGGATAAGCGACAGCCCCTCCGCCGATAGGGAGCAACATGAAAACGATTCAATTGGGTGCCCGCCTTGAAACCGTTGCGGCTTTGGTGCGGGAGGACGTCCTGCTCATCGACGTCGGAACCGATCACGGCTACCTCCCCGTCTCTCTTGCCGAGCGCGGGAAGCTGCGGAGGGCGATCGCGGCGGACGTCGCGGCGGGACCGCTTTCCAAGGCGATCCGACTGATCGGGGAACGCCGCCTCCGGGAGACGATCGAGCCTGTTCTCGCCGACGGGCTGGACGGAATCGGAATCCTGCCGCCCTGCGATATCGTGATGGCGGGGATGGGGGGCGAGCTGATCGCCTCGATACTCGATCGGACGCCGCAGGTGCGGGACGACGGGGTGCGGCTGATCCTTCAGCCGATGACAAAGGCGGCGTTTTTGCGCCGCTATCTTTCGGAACACGGCTTTGATATCACCGAGGAGAGGCTGGCCTGCGAGGACGGAAGGCTGTATCAGATCCTTGCCTGCCGGTATACCGGACAGGTCTGCCGCTTGAGCGACTGCGAGCTTGAGATCGGACGGCCGGAGGGGCGGCAAAACGACCCGCTCCTCCTCCGCCTGATCGGTGAAAAGCTGGAGACGGTGAGGCGGATTGCAGAAGGAAAGCGATCGGCGGGGCTTGACTGCCGACGGGAGGACGAGCTGGCGGCGGCGCTGACGGCGCTTCTGTCCGACGGAAAGGAATGCGGGGAAACGAAATGACGGTTACGGAATTGTATCGGAGGCTGGAGGAGCGGATCCCTCCTTCTCTCTCCTGCGAATGGGATCACGACGGGCTGATGTGCTGCCCCGAGCCTTCCCGCCAGGCAAGCAAGGTGCTGCTTACCCTCGATGTCACGGAGGAGGCCGCAGCCTATGCGGCGGAGAACGGCTTTGACGTGATCCTCTCCCATCATCCGATGATCTTCCGCCCCCTCCCCGCGCTGGTCTTGCCCAAGTTGATCCGCCTGGTGCGGGACGGGATCACCGTGATGTCCTTTCATACCCGACTCGATCGCCTTGACGGCGGAGTCAATACCGTTCTGGCGGAACGGCTGGGGCTGACGGATGCCGTCCCCTTCTCGGAGGAGGGCATCGGGCTGATCGGAACGCTGGAAGAGCCCGCCGATCCGGCCGTCTTTGCGAACCGCGTCAAGGCGGCGCTCGGATGTCCCTTCCTTGAATGGGTGGAGGCGCCCCGCCTCTGTTCCCGCGTTGCGGTGGTCGGCGGAGACGGGAAGGATTGCCTCTCCGATGCCGTGAGGGCGGGCTGCGATACCTATCTGACCGGCAGCATGAGCTACAATGCCATGACCGACGCGGCGGAGCTTGGGATCCATGTGATGACGGCGGGTCATTATTTTACCGAGAATCCCGTGCTGGACCGGCTCCGCGGGATGCTGGAGGAAATCGACGGCTCGATCGTCAGCGAACGATTTGAATGTAATCTGATCAGGCAGCTTTGAGAGCGCTGCCGCATAAAGGAGCAATATAAATATGAGAAAAACCAAAATTATCTGCACTCTCGGTCCCGCGACCGATTCGGAGGAAAGAATCAGAGAGCTGATGCTTTCGGGCATGGATGTTGCCAGAATCAATTTTTCCCACGGGGAATACAGCGAGCATAAGCATAAGGCAGACCTGGTCAAAAAGCTCCGCGCGGAGCTGAAGCTGCATACGGCGCTGCTGCTCGATACCAAGGGACCCGAGATCCGCCTCAAAACCTTTTCGTCGGGGCGCGTGACGCTGAAGGCAGGCAGCTGCTTCAGCCTTTATATGGACGACAGGGAAGGGAACGAGAAGGGTGTTTCGATCACCTATCCCGGTCTTTGGCGGGATCTTTCCTTCGGGAGCAGAATTCTGGTGGACGACGGACTGATCGAGCTGACGGTCGAGAGCGTTTCGGAAAAAGAGGTCGTCTGCCGCGTCAAGAACGGCGGCGTCGTCTCCGACCGCAAGGGCATCAACGTGCCGGGGGTCCGCCTGTCGATCCCCTTCCTCAGCGAGAAGGACAGGAGCGATATCGCCTTCGGCGTGAAGGAGGACTTTGACTTTATCGCCGCCTCCTTTACCCAGTGCGCAGAGGATGTCAGAAAAATCCGGGACGAGCTGGACAAGAACGGATGCCACAATATCCGCGTCATCGCCAAGATCGAGAATTCCGCCGGCGTCGACAATATCGACGAGATCCTGAACGAGGCCGACGGGATCATGGTGGCAAGAGGCGACCTCGGGGCGGAGGTGCCGATGGAGAACATCCCCGTCATCCAGAAGCAGCTGATTTCAAAGTGCTACAATGCCGGCAAGCAGGTGATCACCGCCACCCAGATGCTGGAGAGCATGACCCATAATCCCCGCCCGACCAGAGCCGAGATCACCGACGTTGCCAACGCCATCTACGACGGCACAAGCGCTACGATGCTGTCGGGAGAGACGGCGATGGGAGAGTATCCGATCGAGGCGGTCAAACGGATGGCGACCATTATCCTCCGCACCGAAAGCGACATCGATTACAAGAAGCGCTTTTTCGACTGCCGCTTCGGGGGCTTCGGCAATGTGACCGACGCCATTTCCCATGCCACCTGCACGACGGCGCACGACCTCGGCGCAAAAACGATCATCACGGTGACGACTTCGGGCTTTACGGCAAGGCTGCTCAGCCGCTTCCGTCCCCAGACCGATATCATCGCCTGCTCCCCCGATCCCAAGGCCTGCCGCCATATGAATATGTCGTGGGGCGTTATCCCGATCCTGATGGACAAGGTGGAGGAAAGCTCCGAGCGGCTTCTTTCCCTGGCGGTTGATAAGGTCTACGGCGCAGGATACGTCAACTACGGCGATCTTGTGGTGGTGACGGCGGGGCTCCCCCTCGGCATCCCCGGCACGACGAATATGCTGAAGGTACAGATGGTGGGAGATGTGCTGCTGGCGGGCAAGGGAATCGTGGAGCAGTCGGTCTGCGGGCAGCTCTGCGTCTGCGCCAATGACGCGGAGGCACTTGAAAAGGCAAGAAACGGCGACGTGATCGTCGTCCCTACCGCCTCCGACAAGATCATCGGGGTGCTTCGCCATGCCAGCGCCATCATCTGCGAGCGGGGCGGGGAGGATTCCTACGCCGCCATCGTCGGCAAGACCCTGAATATTCCGGTGATCATCGCGGAAAACGCCACGAAAATCCTGAAATCCGGCATAACCGTGACGGTCGACGGAAAGCGCGGAATGGTCTACTGCAATGAACGAAAGCCGGAAGAGCAGCGATAATTCCCGAAACGGCAGGAAAACCGGCGAGCGCGGCGAGGAAGCCGCCTGCCGGTTTCTTGAGTCGGAGGGCTATACCATCCGTCAGCGCAATTATCGCGCGGGACACGACGAGATCGACATAATTGCCGAGAACGAGCAATATATTGTGTTTGTCGAGGTGAAAACACGCACCTCCGATTGGGGAGGACGCTACGGAAGACCCTCCGCTGCGGTCGGGGCGAAGAAACGGCAGTGTCTGGCGCGGGCGGCACAGACCTATATAGGACAGTCCGATTCCCAGAAATTCTATCGCTTCGATGTGGTCGAGGTCACGGTTTCCCGCGTCGACGGCTCCTGCCGCTTCAATCATATGAAGGGCGTCTTCGGCGCCGAAGGGAAAATATGGGTTTAGGAGGGCGTCGGATGAAATTGTTCGATCTGCACTGCGATACGTTGAGCGAGCTTTATCGGCGGAAGGAGAGCCCGGAGGAAAACACCTGTCACGTCTCCTTCCGCCGCGCTTTTTCCCGCTTTGAGGAATACGGGCAGGTGACGGCGGTCTGGAGCCGGCATTCCCTCGACGGGGAGGAGAACTTCAGGCAGTTTGACGAGATCGTCGGGTATGCCGCGCCGATGCTGGTGCGGGAGAACTTTACCCCGATCCTTGCCGTCGAGGGAGGAAAGCTGCTCTGCGGCGAGCTTAGGCGGCTCGATTACCTCAGGGATCGCGGGGTCAGGATTCTCACGCCGGTCTGGCAGGGCGACTGCTGCATCGGCGGCGCTTTCGATACCGATCACGGGCTGACGCCCTTCGGGGAGGAAACGATCAGGAGATGCTTTGCCCTCGGCATCGTCCCCGATCTTTCCCATGCCTCCGATCGCCTGTTTTGGGAGACGGCGGCGCTGGCGAAGGCTTGCGGCGGCACGATCATGGCCAGCCATTCCTGCTCCCGCGCGATCTTTGATCATCCGCGGAATCTGACCGATGACATGGCGAAGCGGATTGCCGGATGCGGCGGCGTGATCGGGGTGAGCCTGGTGACGGAGCATCTCGGCGCGACGACGCTGAATAAAGTCTGTGAGCATATTTTGCATCTGGCCGACACGGTGGGGGAGGACGCGGTCTGTCTCGGCTGCGACTTCGACGGCACCGACTCGCTTCCCGACGGGATCGGCGGGATCGAAGACCTTCCGAAGCTTTATGCGGCGTTGAGTGAAAGTCGATATTCCCCCGCCTTTGCCGATAAGGTTTTTTATACAAACGCACGAAATTTTGCAATGAGCCATCTTTTATGATGACTTTTCGGCAAAAAATCATTATAATGATAATATGATTTTGCCGGCCGGATGACAGTCTGGCGGCAGCGAGTCCCCATGAAAGGAAGCGCCCTTGCGGGGCAAGGGCGGGTAAAGCGAAATGAAATATGTCAGCACAAGAGGCGGCGGGACGCCCTGTTCCTCCGCAGAGGCGATCAAAAAGGGTCTGGCGGAGGACGGAGGGCTTTATTTTCCGTCGGAAATCCCGACCCTGACCTCCGACGAGCTGTCGGAGCTTTGCCGTCAGGATTATCCGCACCGCGCGGCCGCGATCATGCATCGCTTCCTCTCCGATCGGTTTTCCTTGGAGGAGCTGCTCTCCGATTGCCGCGAGGCCTACTGCGAAAACAGCTTTCCGGGGGGCGCTGCGCCGGTGGTGCATCCGGGAGACGGGCTGTATGTGCTGGAGCTGTGGCACGGTCCGACCGCTGCATTCAAGGATATAGCGCTTCAGATCATGCCGCGTCTCTTTGTCCGTTCCGTCAAGAAAACCGGCGACACGAGACAGGCGCATATTCTCGTCGCCACCTCCGGGGATACCGGAAAGGCGGCGCTGGAGGGCTACCGCGATATCGACGGCGTGAAGATCTCGGTCTTCTATCCCGTCAACGGCGTCAGCCGCGTGCAGAAGCTCCAGATGGCGACGCAGGAAGGGAAGAACGTCCGGGTCTATTCCGTCATCGGGAATTTCGATGACGCGCAGAACGGCGTCAAGAAAATTTTCGGGGACGCCGAAATCAACCGCGTCCTGGATCAAAAGGGAGAATTCCTCTCCAGCGCCAATTCCATCAACTGGGGCCGCCTTGTCCCGCAGATCGTCTACTATGTCTCGGCCTACTGCGATATGGTGACAAGCGGCGCGATCCGTCCCTTTGAGGAGATCAACGTCTGCGTTCCGACCGGAAATTTCGGCAATATCCTGGCCGCCTATATCGCCAAATGCATGGGGCTTCCGATTCACAGCTTTGTCTGCGCCTCCAACCGCAACAACGTGCTGACCGATTTCTTCGAAACGGGGATCTATAACCGGAACCGTCCCTTCTATACCACCACCTCCCCCTCGATGGATATCCTGATCTCAAGCAATCTCGAGCGTCTTCTCTATCTCGTCTGCGGAAGCGAGATGACCGCCGGGTATATGAAAAGCCTGGCCGCCTGCGGCTGCTATACCGTCACCGATCCGATCCGCCGCGAGCTGAGCCATGTCTTCAGCGGCAGCTACTGCGGCGAGGAATCGACGGCGGAGGAGATCCGTCATATCTGGCAGACCTACCGCTATCTTGCCGATACCCACACCGCCGTGGGGCTTCACTGCGCGGAGGAGTATCTTGCCAAGGTGGACGGCAAGCGGAAAATGCTGGTGGTCTCCACCGCCTCTCCCTATAAATTCGCGCCCGCCGTGCTGTCGGCGCTGGGAGGGGAGCTGCCTCAGAATGAGACGGAGGCCGCCGAACGGCTTCGCGATCTGACGGGAGTGCCCGTTCCGAAGCCCCTTGACGGTATTGCAAAAAGAAAGATCCGCTTTGATCCGGATCAGCCGATCAAGGCGGAGGATATGCCGACTGTGGTAACGGAGGACTGAGGGGCCGTCCGTCCCGCCGTCCCCCCGGCGGGGCGGACGGCGGGCTTGTATGCGCTCCCTTAAAGCGTTCTTGCCTTGAAGGAGGCGCAAACCGTATCGGCGCAAGAGGTGGCGAAGCTCGGTCCGACCGCGATCCGGTCGGCGGTGCAGTAGTTATCGCCGTCGTGATGGACGCAGTTCTTGACGTCGCATACGATCCCTTTTATGTGGTGCGAGGATTTCGGCCGGTTTTCCCGGACATCTTCATACTGATCTAAAATACCCATGATCTTCTCTCTTTCCCCGGACCCTGTGATTCGGACGCCGCCGGTCCGGCGGGCGGCGCTTTGTCCGATATCAGTATGAGCGGGATTCCCGGTTTTTATGCGGAGAAGGGGACGATTATCTGAAAGGAGCGGCCATGGCGCTGTATTGCATCGCGGATACTCATCTGTCCCTTTCCGTCCCGAAATCCATGGAGGTCTTCGGAAACCGCTGGAAGGATTACACCGATAAGCTGATCCGGGGATGGAACGCCGTCGTCTCCGGGCAGGACACCGTCATCCTGCCGGGCGATATCTCGTGGGGGATGACGCTTGAGGAGGCGGGGGACGATCTGCGGCTGCTCGATAGCCTCAACGGAACCAAAATACTGCTGAAGGGCAACCACGATTATTGGTGGCAGACCCGGAAGAAAATCACCGATTGGTTTGAGGAAAACGGGATCACGACTCTGCGCCTGATGCAGAACGACGCTTACCGCTGCGAGGGCAGAATCCTGTGCGGCTCCCGCGGCTGGTTCTGCGATCCCAAGGGCTCGCCGGAGCAGGCCGACCCCGAAAAGATCGCGGCGCGGGAGGTGATCCGCACCGAGATGAGCCTCCGGGCGGCGCTGGCGCTCAGAGGAGATTCCGACGACGAGCTGCTGGCCTTCTTTCATTTTCCTCCCGTCTATCGGGGATTCGTCTGCCGGGGAATTGTCGATCTGCTCCATCGCTACGGAATCCGCCGCTGCTGGTACGGGCATATCCACGGGGTTTACGATCTTCCCCCGGTGTTCCGGTTCGAGGGAATCGAAATGACCGTCGTCTCCGCCGATTATCTGCGGTTCCTGCCCCTTCGTATTGTGTAAAAAATGTTAATATTTTCGGTTATCTCTTGACATTGACGCAGAATTTGGTACAATAATAAATTGATTGTCTGATAAAATAGAAGATGCTACAACATACTGCTTGGAGGAAAACAGAATGAGCTTAAAGAGCGTGAACAAGCCTGCGGGAAACGAGACAGAGCTTGAGATTAGCATTGACAGGGAAAGCTTTGACAAGGCGGTCCTTGAGGCTTACAAAAAGAATGTCGGACGGATGAATATTCCCGGCTTCCGCAGAGGCAAAGCGCCGAAGGCGATCGTTGAAAAAATGTACGGCAAGGGTGTGTTCTATGATGACGCCCTCAACGCCCTGATCCCCGATGCCTTCGAGGAGGCGCTTGCCGAATCGGGCGAAAAGCCGGTCGGACAGCCGAAATTCGACGTTGTCTCCATCGAGGAGGAGATCGTCATCAAGGCGACCTTCCCCGTAAAGCCGGAGGTCACCGTCAAGGAGTACAAGGGCTTCAGACTCGACCGCACCGTCGCGCCTGCCACCGATGAGGAGGTTGATGCCGAGATCGCACAGGTCCGCTCCCGCAACTCCCGCATGGTGGACGTGACCGACCGTCCCGCCGCCGACGGCGATATCGCCGTGATCGACTACGAAGGATCGGTTGACGGTGTTCCCTTTGAGGGCGGGAAGGGCGAGAAGTACAACCTGACGCTCGGATCGGGTCAGTTTATCCCCGGCTTCGAGGCGCAGATTGTCGGCCACAACCCCGGCGATTCCTTCGACGTCACCGTGACCTTCCCGGAGGACTACCACGCCAAGGAGCTTGCCGGTAAAGAGGCGGTCTTCAAGACCCTGCTCCATGAGATCAAATTCAATGAGCTTCCCGAGCTTGACGACGATTTTGCCAAGGATGTTTCGGAATTTGATACCTTCGATGAATACAAGGCCGATGTGCGGGCGAAAATCACCGAGAGACACGGCAAGGCGGCAGACGCCGAGGTGGAGGAAAAGCTCATCGACGCGCTGATCGAGAACCTTGAGGCCGATATCCCGGAAGCCATGTTCGTCAATGAAACCGAGAACCAGCTCCGCGATTACGACAATCGCCTCAGAATGCAGGGGCTTGATCTCGGAACTTATCTGAAATATACCGGGCTTGATCTCGATAAGATGAGAGAGCAGTTCAGACCCCGCGCCGAGCGGCAGGTCAAGACCAGACTTGCGCTGGAGAAGATCGCGCAGCTTGAGCAGATCGAGGTTACCTCCGAGGACGTAGACGCCGAGATCGCCAAGATCGCCGGGTTGTACGGCATGGAGGAGGAAAAGGTGAGAGAGCAGATCTCCCCCGATATGCTGGAGGAGGATATCAAGGTCGGGAAGGCCGTTGAGCTTGTCAAGGCCAACGCCGTCATCACCGACAAGCTTCCCGAGGAAGCGCCGGCTGAAGCCTGACGCACAGGATACGGAGGACCGCAATGGAACTGAAGGGGAAAAAGATCAATTTTCTCGGAGACAGCATCACCCAGGGGGTAGGCGCCTCCTGCCGGGACAACGTCTATCATCAGGTGATGAAGCGGAAGTTCGGGCTGGCTGAGGCAAGAAACTACGGGGTCAGCGGCACTCGCTATGCGAGACAGCTCGTCCCCACCGCCGAGCCCTGCGACCGTGATTTCTGTGAGCGCCTGCATCAGATGGACGACGACGCCGATGTTGTCGTCGTGTTCGGCGGCACCAACGACTTCGGACACGGAGACGCGCCGATCGGCACGCCGGAGGATCGCGAACCGAATACCTTTTACGGCGCTTGTCACTACATTTATTCCCATCTGACGGAGAAATATCCCGATGCGCTGATCGTTGTGATGACCCCGCTCCATCGTCGGAACGAGAGCTTCACCGACGGGGATTCTCATCAGAAGGCCTGCCACAGCGGCGATCTCAGACGGTATGTCGGGATCATCCGCGAGGTCGCGGAGTATTACAGCCTGCCGGTGCTGGATCTCTATGCCTGCAGCGGCATTCAGCCGAATATTCCGGTGAACTGTGAGCGTTATACCGTCGACGGACTTCATCCGAACGATCGGGGGAATGCCCGGATCGCCGATCTGCTCGGCAACTTCCTCCTCCGTTATTGAATCAATATCGCGCGGAAGCGCGAAGGCTTTCGTTCTTCGTCTCCGCGCGCTTTTATCCCGGCGAAAGCCGGCTCGCTGCCCGGCGCGTCTGTCCGGGAGAAAGGAACGCGTTTATGCCACTTGTACCAACCGTCATCGAACAGACCAACCGAGGGGAGAGGGCGTATGACATCTATTCCCGCCTTCTCAACGACCGTATCGTGTTTCTGGCCGACGAGGTCAACGATGTGACCGCCTCCCTTGTGGTGGCGCAGCTTCTGTTCCTTGAGGCGCAGGATCCCGATAAGGATATCTGTCTCTATATCAACAGCCCCGGCGGATCGGTCACGGCGGGTCTTGCGATTTACGATACCATGAATTATATCAAGTGCGATGTTTCGACGATCTGTATCGGCATGGCAGCCAGCATGGGCGCGTTCCTGCTCTCCTCCGGCGCAAAGGGGAAGCGTCTGGCGCTTCCGAACAGCGAGATCATGATCCATCAGCCCCTCGGCGGGATGCAGGGGCAGGCGTCGGATATCAAAATCCACGCCGATCATATCCTCCGCACAAGAGAAACCCTCAATCGGATCCTGGCGGAAAACACCGGGAAGCCCCTGGAGGTGATCGAGCGCGATACCGACCGCGATCACTTCATGTCCGCTGCCGCCGCTGCGGAGTACGGTCTGATCGACAAGGTCATCGACAAGAGAGCATAAGACTCCCTTCAATCTTTATTCCGAAAGGACAGCAAATGGCAAATCATCAAAACAGCGGAGAAGAGCAGGTCTACTGCGATTTCTGCGGCCGGCTTGAGAATCAGGTCCAGTATCTGATCCCCTCTCCCACCGGCCTGTTCATCTGCGATAAGTGTCTTGACGGCTGCAACCGGCTCGTTGAGGAGCATTTCAGGGCGGTGTCGGACAATGGCAAGGGGAAGAACGGTCTCTCCCTTGCGACGCTGCCCAAGCCCGCCGAGCTGAAGGCGGTGCTGGACGAATATGTCATCGGGCAGGAGGATGCGAAAAAGACGCTTTCCGTCGCCGTCTATAATCACTATAAGCGGATCCTGCAGGAAAAAAAGGATGAATCCGACGTGGAGATCCAGAAGAGCAATGTGCTGCTTCTCGGACCCACCGGCGTCGGAAAGACATTTCTTGCGCAGACGCTGGCCAAGACACTTAAGGTTCCCTTCGCTATCGCGGACGCGACAACGCTGACCGAGGCCGGCTACGTCGGAGAGGATGTCGAAAATATCCTGCTGCGGCTGATCCAGGCCGCCGACTACGATATCGAGCTGGCCGAAAAGGGCATTATCTATATTGACGAAATCGATAAGATTTCAAGAAAGAGCGAAAACCGTTCGATTACCCGCGACGTTTCGGGAGAGGGCGTGCAGCAGGCGCTTCTGAAGATCCTGGAGGGAACGCTCTCCAACGTCCCGCCGCAGGGCGGTCGGAAGCATCCGAACCAGGAGTTCATTCAGATCAATACCGAGAACATCCTCTTCATCTGCGGCGGCGCATTTGACGGGCTGGAGAGCGTGATCGAGCAGCGGGCGGGCAAATCCACCCTCGGCTTTGAGAGCCGCATTCTGAAAAAAGCCGAAAAGGACGCTGTCGATATCTACAAGGACGTCACGCCTCACGATATCGTCAAGTTCGGTCTGATCCCCGAGCTGGTCGGCCGCCTTCCCGTGATCGTCGGGCTTCAGAAACTCGACAGGGCGGCACTGGTCCGCATCCTGAAAGAACCGAAAAACGCGATTGTCAAGCAGTATATGAAGCTGTTCGGCATGGACGGCGTGGAGCTCAGCTTCACCGCCGGAGCGCTTGAGAAGATCGCGGATCTTGCCATCGAGCGGGAGACCGGCGCAAGAGGGCTTCGCTCCATTGTCGAGGGCATCCTTCTCAACGTGATGTACGAGGTCCCCTCGATGAAGAATGTCCGTCGGGTGACCGTCACGACTGCCACCGTGGCAAAGGGCGCGCCGCCGAAGCTGACAATGAACGACGGCCCCGAGGGGGAGTGACACGATAACGGATCCTGCGGGACAGAGACGATCTGTCCCGCATTTTTTTCTTTTTCATTGAAAAAACTATATACAAATCGGATTGTTTGTGATATAATTAACGTTGGATTCCTGTCGGTAAAACGGCATTTTTTCTGAAAGGTTGCCAGCATGAACGATCAATATAAAAGAAAACCGCTCCCGAAACGGGAACGGGAGGATTCCCCCTCCCGTACTCCCTCTTATGTGATCGGGCGCAATGCGGTCCTCGAGCTGCTGAAGAGCGGCAGGGAAATCGATAAGATTTATATCAAAAAGGGGGAGCGCACCGGCTCGGTGACCGTGATCGCGGCGGAGGCGGTCAGGAGAGGCATCCCGATTGCGGAGGTAGAGGTCTTTAAGCTGGATGCGATGGCCTGCGGTCAGCCGCATCAGGGAGTCGCAGCTTCTGCGGCGCTCAAGGACTATGCGTCGATCGACGATATGCTCCGTCTTGCTGAGGAACGGGGGGAGAAGCCGCTTCTTGTGATGGCCGACGGGGTGGAAGACCCGCAGAATCTCGGCGCGCTGATACGGGCTGCGGAATGCGCCGGCGCTCACGGCGTGATCATCCCCAAGCGGCGGGCGGTCGGTCTGACGGAGGCGGTCGGCAGAGCCTCCGCCGGCGCAATTGAGCATATGCCGGTGGCTAAAGTGGTCAATCTTGCCCGCACCGTCGAGGAGCTGAAGGAAAAAGGGCTCTGGATTTTTGCGGCGGAGGTGGGGGGACAGGCTTATTATGACAGCGATTTCCGCTGTCCTGCCGTTCTGATCCTCGGCAGCGAGGGCTTCGGGGTGTCCCGTCTTCTGAAGGAGAAGAGCGATTTTGTCGTTTCGATCCCGATGTACGGACAGGTCAATTCCCTCAATGTTTCGGCGGCTGCCGCCGTGATTCTCTGCGAAGCGGCGAGACAGCGCCGAACAGGTTGATATACCGTCGAAAGGAGAGCAAGAGTCGATGGATAACAGGCATGATACCGATATCTCGGCTGACGATCTGATCGCCAAGCTGAAGGCGAATATCGGGCAGACCGACGATCGGCAGGGCGATCCCGCGCAGGAAGCCGATAGGAAAAAGAGATATAAGTTCAGACGCTCCGATAAAAGCGCCTCCGCCGTGACGGAGGACGACATTCTTCGTGAAATGCCGGAAAAAAGCGGATCGGGCTTTGTCAGCCCCGTCCCGAAATCCGAGATCGAGGGTCTCGATATCGACGAGCTGATGAAAAAATACCTCCCGGAGAAGGAATATGAGCGGCTCTCGAAAAAGAAAGAGCCTGCCGACCGGAAGGGCGAGGAGGAATTTGTCAGAACCCTGACCTCCCCGGAACGGGTGGCGGAAGATCGGGAGGAGTCCGCCGCTTCCGACGGCCAATCCCCTTCGGAGACGGAACGCTACGTCTACAAGGAAGGGTCGGAGGACTATACCGCGCCCGACGAGGCGCTCTTCACGACGCTCAGCGACGGAGGAAAGGTCTGCGATATTCCGGGAGAAGACGATCAGAGCGCCGAAACCATCACCCGGGAGCCTGTCCGCGCCGGGAGCGGGGAGGCGGGGCAGACGCATGTCTTTTCCGCGCCGACCCTTCGGCAGCACGGCGGTGAGGAGAGGGGACCGGCGACCGACGACGGAGCTGCGGCACCTTCCGCTCGCGTGAACGACGGCGTGACGACGGATTCCCCCGAACACGAAATGGTGCGGGCGGAGGCCGACGAGGAGCTGCCGTCCGGAGAGAATGCGGATCTGACGAGGGTCATGCCCCCTGTCGGGGGCGGATCGGAGGCATCGGAAAAAACGATCGTTCTCCCCGCCGTGACCGACGGGGAGGGTTCGGCTCTCCGGGACGCGGAGGAGAACGCTCCTCCCGCCGCCGACGACCGGGAAGACGGAGCGCCGGAGAAAAACGGCGACGGGGAAATGCCTGCCGTCGGCGCTGCCGCCGCGGAGGAAGACAGTCCCGCCTTTGACGAGACCGATGCCAATCTCATGATCGCCTTCGGTATGGACGACGAGCTGGAAAAGGCGATGGGGAAGGAAAACGCAGACAAGCTGCGCTCCGATATCGAAAACCTCTATCCCGACGAGCCGGCTAAGCCGAAAAAGCAGCGGGAGGAGAGAAAGCGCCCCGTCAGGGAATACATCTCTCCCGTCGAGACCAAGGAGATCATGGAGAATTACAAGACCGCTTTCGGGAAGAATGCCCTTGCGCTCTTCGCGACGGCTGCCGTCGTCATGATTCTCTTCTTCTACGAAAATATCCCTGCCCTCGGCGGCACCTTGCCCGACGCCGTCAATCCCGCTTACTATCCTGCGGTCAATGTTCTGGTAGGGCTTCAGCTTTTGTTCCTCGGATTTGCGGTGAATTTCAGAAGCCTCGTCCGCGGCGTGGAGGGTCTGCTGGATCGGAAGCCCGTTCCCGAGAGCTTTTTGCCGCTGATCCTTCTGGTGCATATTCTGTATTCGGTTGCCGTCTGCTTTTTTGAGGCCGGAACCGTCCCGCTTTCCTTCGCCTTCCCCTCCTCGGTCTGCCTGCTGCTGACGGCGCTGAACGAGAGGATGAACCTGCGCCGGGAGATCATGACCTTCAATATCATATCCTCCAAGCGCACGAAATTTGCGCTTGAGAAGCTGGAGCTGGATGACGCAGAGCTGGAATCCAAGGCATTCGATGAGTTCCTGCCCAAGCAGCCTTCGGTCTTTAAGATCAATAAGACTGCCTTCATCGACGGCTATTTCCGCCGGACGGGGCAGTATCCCACCATCAAATATGTGCTGAAGGCATTCCTTCCCGTCTCGGCGGCCGTGATCGTCGCCGCCTTTACCTTCGGGCTTCTCTTCCTGAAGGATTGGCAGAGCGCCGTGATGCTCAGCTATACCGCCTTCTTCTTCACCCTCCCCGGTACGGTCTTTATCACCTTCGGGCTTCCCGCCTTCCGCGCGGCAAAGCTGGCGTTTGCCGATCACAGCGCCTTTGTGGGGGAGGCGGCCCTTGACGAGTATACCTCCGCCGGTTCGATCTCCTTTGACGACCGCGAGGTCTTTCCGACCGGCGGCGTCAAGCTCCGCAGCGTGAAGGTCTTCGGAAGCGGTCGGATCGATATGGTCATCTACCATGTCGCCAGCGTCTACTCTCTGCTCGGCGGCCCGCTCTCCGACGTGCTTCATGTAGCAACCGCCGATCTCGGCGTTTCGGAGGACGTGGAGATCCTCGCGATCGAAAACGAGGGCGTGGAGGCGGTTGTCGACGGACGGCATCTCTATCTCGGAAAGGCCGATTTTCTCCGCAAAAAGGGCTATGTCCCGGTTTCCGATCCCGACGACGAAGACATTGCCGAGAGCGGCGAGATCAGCATGATGTTCCTGGTCTGCGACGACGAGGTGGTCGCCAAGCTGTATCTGCGGTATCGGATCGATCCGGGATTTGAGGTGACGCTGAAGCGGCTGTATAAATCGGGGATCTGCGTCGGCATCAAGACCGTTGACCCCAACATCAACGACGAGATGCTCGGCACCAAGATCAAGCTGACGAAATATCCCGTCCGCGTTCTCAAATACAGCGATGTTTCGGAGAGCAGACGGGGGAGCGACAGAACCGACAGCGGAATCGTCTCGAAAAAATCCGCCAAAGCCCTGCTGCGCATCTTCACGCTCTGCGACAAGATCAAGCATGTGACGAAGGCCAACATCGCTGTCAATATCATCACGATGATCACCGGCTGCATCATCTGCGGCGCGGTCGCAATTCTCGGAAATCCCGCCGGCGTAACCTCCCTGTACATGGCGCTCTTCCAGCTCTTCTGGATCATCCCCCTGTACCTGATGTCAAAATTCATGCTTCTGTAAGGGGGAGCAAGCCTGCCGGTCGGCGGCGCTTCATGCGCTGCCGACTTGCGGCGTGCGGGGAAAAAAAACAGGTGCTGTCGCCGGAATCGGCAGCCCCTTTTTTGCGTTATGACGTCTGAAAATTCGAAAGGACTTTCGCTATGAAGGATCATGAAATGAGAAGAATACTGAAGCAGGTTCTCAAGCCGGGACGCTACACCGGCGGGGAATACGGCCAGGTAATCAAGGACAAGGACAAGGTCAAGGCGCGCTTCGCCTTCTGCTTCCCCGATACCTATGAGATCGGGATGTCCAATCTCGGGGTGCGGCTGCTCTACGGTGTGCTGAACCGCGAGGAGGATATCTGGTGCGAGAGAGTCTATGCTCCGTGGGTGGATATGGAGCAGCAGATGCGGGAGAACGGTATCGGGCTTTTCGCCCACGAGAGCCGCGATCCCGTGCGGGATTTTGATATCGTCGGCTTTACGCTGCAGTATGAGCTGTGCTACACCAACGTTCTCAATATGCTGGAACTTGCCGACATCCCGCTGCTCAGCAAAGACAGGGGAGAGGACTGCCCGATCGTGGTCGGGGGAGGCCCCTGCGCCTATAATGCCGAGCCGGTGGCCGATTTCTTTGACGTCTTCAGCATCGGGGAGGGGGAGGAGGCGCTGGTCGAAATGACCCGCCTCTATATCAACATGAAGGAATCGGGCACCTATACGAGGAAGGAGTTCCTCCGCCGCCTTGCCGCCGTTCCGGGCTTTTATGTTCCGTCCCTGTACCGCGTCGATTACCGGGAGGATGGCACGATCGCTGCCTATACCCCCCTTTACGACGATATTCCGAAGCGGATCACCAAGCGGATCATCCGCGATATGGACAAGGCTTATTTTCCCGACCGCCCGGTGATGCCTTATATCGAAACGGTGCATGACCGCATTGTTCTTGAGGTCTACCGCGGCTGTATCCGCGGCTGCCGCTTCTGTCAGGCGGGCATCATCTTCCGCCCCGTCCGGGAAAAATCGCCGGAGGTGCTGGACGCTCAGGCGAAATGCCTGTTCGAGAATACCGGATATGACGAAATCTCCCTTTCCTCGCTGAGCATCAGCGATTATTCCGAGCTGACAAAGCTGACGGATCTGCTGCTGCAATGGACCGAGGAATCGAAGGTAAGCCTCAGCCTCCCCTCCCTCCGGATCGACAGCTTCACCAAGGAGCTGATGGAAAAAATCTCGACCGTCCGCACCGGCGGGCTGACCTTCGCGCCGGAGGCCGGCACACAGCGGCTCCGCGACGCCATCAACAAGAATGTCTGCGAGGAGGATCTGATGCGCGCCTGCCGCACCGCCTTTGAGGCGGGGAAAAGCTCGGTCAAGCTCTATTTTATGAACGGGCTTCCTACCGAGACGCTTGAGGACATCGAGGGGATCGCGGTGCTTGCCAAGGCGGTTGACCGCGAGTACTATCCGCTCTCCCCCCGCCCGAAAGGAAAGCCGCCGATGGTCACCGTCAGCGTCTCCTGCTTCGTCCCCAAGCCCTTCACCCCCTTCCAATGGGAGGGACAGGATACGCTTGAGATGCTGGTGGAGAAGCAGAATCATCTCAGAGACTGTCTGAGAGGGGAGAAGCATATCCGCTACAATTGGCATGAGGCCAAGGTGAGCCGGATCGAGGCGGTCTTTGCAAGAGGAGACAGACGGCTGTCCGCCGCCCTGCTGGAGGCGCATCGGATGGGGATCAAATTCGACGGCTGGGACGAATTCTTCGACTATGACAAGTGGATGGAGGCGTTTTCCGGAGCAGGGATCGATCCGTCGTTCTACGCGAACCGTCATTTTTCCGTCGATGAAATTCTTCCGTGGGAGATCATCGACTGCGGGGTCAGCAGGGAATTCTTCCTGCGGGAGCGCGCCAAGGCCTATCGCTCGGAAACGACTCCCAACTGCCGTGAGCATTGCTCCGGCTGCGGCGCAAATAAGCTCGGAGGTGTCAGGTCATGCTGCCCAGGTCTGTCAGACTGAAATTTACAAAAACGGGATCGCTGCAGTTCATATCGCATCTCGATCTCAATCGCACGATGAAAAACGTGATGATCCGGGGGAAAATCCCGATCCATTATACCGAGGGCTTCAATCCCCACCCGAAGATGGTGTTCGCCCTGCCGCTCTCCATCGGAGCGGAGAGCGTCTGCGAATTTCTTGATATCAAGGTGGACGAAGAGCTGTCCGATGAGGAGCTTCGCGACCGTCTCAACCGCGCGCTCCCTCCCGAAATGCGGGTGCTGGAGGTCTATACTCCCGTGACAAAGTTTACTGAGATCCGCTATGCGGAATATGAGATCACAACGGAAGAGGCGATCGATCTGTCCCCTCTGTCGGAGGAGAAGATCGTGGTCATGAAGCGCAGCAAAAGCGGGGTGAAGGAGAGCGACATCAAGCCGCTGATCCTCTCCTGCGACAGAACGGCCTCCGGGCTGGTCTGCCGCCTCTCGGCCGACAGCGCCGAATATCTCAATCCCGAATACATCGCTTCGCTTCTGCATCTGCGGGAGTACGGGATCCTCCGTCGCCGGGTGCTTTGCGCCGACGGCGTGACGGAATTCCGATGATCGCGGAGCAGGCAGCTCTTCTCGGAAGCGTCGGCGATTCGCGGCGGAGTCAGATGATCGAGGAAAACCGAAGCGAATCGGAAACGCGGAGCGCCGTGACGGCCTCGATCAGCATCCTGCGCGCGGCGATATAATCGGCAGGCGTGCCGTTTTCATAAAAATCGCGGGTATTGCGGAGCGCCGTCGTCACGGCGGTGATATATCCGGCCTTTGCGGCGGCAAGCAGACGGGGACGGGATGACTCCCAGAGCGCCTCCGCCTCCAGAATCGCCGCCGACGGCGGTAGGATGCCCTCCTCGGCCTTGTCCGGGAAGCAGGCCTCAAGCGCCAGCAGCTTCCCCGTAAGACGGTCGATATAAAGGCAGTTGAGGACGGAGCTGACCAGCAGAAGGGCCAGGATCACAAGCGAGGCGATAAAAGCCTTCATTTCTTTTTCCTCTTTTCTTTTTCGATATAGTGAACCTGTGTTCCGTCGGTGGTCAGAAGAAAGATATCCTCCTTCCGCTTTTTTTCGGCAGCGAGTCTCGCTCTCAACCATGCCTCGTCCCTGCCGAGAAGCTTGAGAAAATGGGGATTCTCCTTGCCGTCGATGATGACGGGGAGGGTGAGGCCGTCGGCTTTGCCGAAGGCGGAAATCTGTCCGTTATGCTCAAGAAAGCAGAACGCCAGCCCGCTTATATCGGCCACATCCTTCAGACGGAGGGAGCCCAGCAGTTCGTCGGCGCTCAGGCGCTGTTTTTCCAGCGCATGAAGATTGAGCTTTCCGCCGGAAATCAGGACGGCGGGGGGCGGATCGAAAAATCTCTTGAAAAGAGGGGATTTGGTGGTCACAAACGAGATGATGATCTCCAGAGAGACCAGCAGAAGGATCGGAAGCGCCGCGTAGAGAAGCGGGATGTCGGGATCGGAGAGGGGCGCCGCCGCCACCTCTGAGATCAGGAAGGCGGTGATCAGCTCCGAGAGCTGCATCTCCCCCACCTGACGCTTCCCGGTCAGACGGATCGATGCGATCAGAATGATATAGATGAGCGCGGTTCGGATCAGGATCGGAAACATGACAATTCCTCCTCTGCGGTTGTCGGGAATGATAATACCGATAGTATGGTCGGCGGAAGAAAAAATATGTGCCGCCGCTTCGGCGGAAGGCAAGACAAAGAAGGGAAACAGCTCAACCCATGAGAAACGGAAGTATTTTCAAAACACTCGGAATTCTCGGCGGCCTCGGCCCGATGGCGACGGTCTATTTCTACGAGATGCTGACAGAGCATACCGAGGTTTCCTGCGACCAGGATCACATCAACATCCTGATCTCAAGCCGCGCGGACACGCCGGACCGCACCGACTTCATCCTCGGACGGAGCAAGAACAATCCTCTGCCCGTCATGATCGGGGAAGCGCGGCGGCTGGTGGCGGCCGGCGCCGATGTGATCGTGCTCCCCTGCAATACTGCGCACTACTTTTATGACGAGCTGAGCCGCGCGACCGGCGTTCCGATCATCAATATCATTACCGAGACGGTCTCCCACTGTGTCGGCTGCGGCATGAAAAAGATCGGACTGCTTGCGACGGAGGGAACGGTTCGCTCGGAAGCATACGGATCGGTCTGTCAGCGGCTCGGCATCGGCATCACCTATCCCTGCGAGGCGTCCCAGCGGCTGATCAACGAGATCATCTACGACGAGATCAAGCAGGGGAAGGCCCCCGATATGGAAAAGTTCGGGCAGGTGGCCTATGAGCTGCGGGAGCAGGACTGCGATACCCTCGTCCTCGGCTGCACCGAGCTGTCGCTTCTCAAGAAAAGCGGACATCTCGGACGGTATTACACCGATTCGCTGGAGGTTCTGGCGTCGGTGACCATCCGGAGCTGCGGAAAAACACCGATCGGCTTTGAGCTTTGAGGGAGGAGGGGATCCGGATCGCCGCTTCGATGATGTGAGATTCCGCCCCAAATGACAATTTCATGATGCGAAATGACGAAAATCCTCCCGGTTTCGAATTGGCTGATGTCGCGTTCCGATAAATCGACGGCATGAAAACGGCGGCGTCCGGCAGCGGAACGGCAGAATCGACGGGAAAGGCGGCAGAATCTGTGTTTATGCCGACGCCGTATCCTGCTATAATGAAAACGGGACGCAGTTCCCGCAAAAACGAAAAACGAGGAGACGGATTTGAACAACAGAACCCCCCGAATCGGAAGAATGCAGAGAGGACTTGCCGTGCTTTTGCTTTTCAGCTTGATTCTTTCCTGCGCCGCGGGCTGCGCTTCCGAGCAAAAAAATCCCCAGCAAACCAATGGTACGACCAAGGAGGACAGCGAAACGATGGCAAATGAACCGGGCAGAAAGCCCATGTACGCCGACTTCAAGAACCCGATCGCAGACCGTGCGGCAGACCCGTACGTCACACAGCTTGAAGGCAGATACTATTACTGCTATGCCGTAGGCGGCGGCGTCGCCGTCAAGGCGATGGATCGCATCACCGACATTGAAAAGGACGGCGTGACGGTCTGGAAGGCGCCTGAAGGCACCCCGTATTCAAAGGAAATCTGGGCGCCGGAGCTTCATTTTATCGACGGCGCATGGTATATCTATCTCGCGGCGGATGACGGTGATAATGTCAATCATCGGATGTACGTTCTGAAGCGGGAGGATAAGAATCCCGTCGGTCCCTTTACCTTTGTCGGCAAGATCACCGATCCGACCGATAAATGGGCGATTGACGGAACGGTCATGCAGCTCGGCGGAGAGCTTTACTTCCTCTGGTCAGGTTGGGAAGGGGACACCAACGTCTCGCAGAATATCTACATCGCTCATATGTCCGATCCCTGGACGATCGACGGGGAGCGCGTCCGTCTTTCCCATCCCATGTACGATTGGGAGCAGAAGGGAAGACCTCATGTCAACGAAGGCCCTGCCGTGCTTCAGCATGACGGAAAGACCTTTATCGTTTACTCGGCAAGCGGAAGCTGGACCGACGATTACTGCCTCGGGATGCTGACGCTCGTCGGGGAGGATCCCCTCAGCCCCTCCTCCTGGAAAAAATCGTCCACGCCGGTCTTCCGTAAGAACGGAACCGCCTACGGCCCCGGCCATTGCTCCTTCACAGAGGCGATTGACGGATCGGTGATGATGTTCTATCACGCCAATCTGACCTCCGGAACAGGCTGGAGCGGCCGCTCCGGCTGGATTCAGCCGATCCAATGGGACGAGGACGGAATACCGGTGTTCGGCGCTCCCTCCGAGAAGGTTTCCATTCCGTATCGCTGGTCGGACGAATAAGCTGCATTCCGGGCAGTGCCGGGAAATACTGTCGGTATCACAGCCGCAAAGGACAGCCTTTGCGGCTGTTCTTGCGCTTAATACGTCGACTTTAACAAATTTGTGTTGACAAAAAAAGAAAAAAAGGGTACAATAAAGATATCGCAACGGTTATTCTGTTCTGGAGAGGTCATTTGTGGAAAACAGAGAAAACGCATCGCTTCTTATATCGGAATTTTCCCTTCGCCATATGACGTTCGATTCCCAGCATTTCTGCGACGGCTCTGCCGGCAAGATCCATACCAGCTTCGGCTATGTGGTCAGAGGCTCTACCCACATCACAACGGGCAACGTTTCGCTGGATCTGGCCGAGGGGAGCTTTTTCTTCCTGCCTGAAGGAATCCGATATCGTTCGGAATGGGTCGGCGCGCCGAGAATCGAATACTATATGCTTCATATGCTGCTGACTCCGCAGGAGAAGCAGAAATATATGCCCTCCGAGATCAAGGCGCTCTCGGGACAGGAAACGCTTCAGATCATCCGACGGATTGAGGCCGAGCTGAAGGCGGGAGGGGTGGAGCAGTTTTCCGCTGTCGGACGTCTCTATGCCCTCTGCGCCTCCGCCATTCCCCTTCTCACCCCGTGGAAGGATCACCACGATAACCCGGCCTTGTCGAAGGCCATTGAATATATCAAGGAAAATTTTGACCGCGATTTTACCATGGCGGAGCTTGCCAAGCACTGTTTCCTCAGCGAGTCAAGGCTCTATCATCTGTTCAAGGATGAACTGAATACCTCCCCTCTTCAGCTCCGCAATGAGATACGGGTCAATAAAGCGGTCTCCATGATCAAGCTGGGCAGAAACAATACGAGGGATATCCTCATCGAGACCGGCTTCAGCTCCGCCTCCTACTTCAGAAAAATCTTCAAGGAACAGACCGGGATGTCGTTTTCCGAGTATGATAAGCTCATGACGAGATAAGCCCCCCGGATTCTCTGCGTACATCGAGGCTTCCTCCGGGGAGCTGAAGCTGCCGACGCAGCATATAAACCGCCGACTCCGACAGAGGAGCCGGCGGTTTTTGCGTCCGCAGGAAAAAACAGCAGTTTCGTTACTTTTTCACAAGGCGCGCCGGAGTAAGGGAGAGCCGATGCTTTTCTTTGATCAATCGGTAAAAGGAAAGCGCCGACGATGGGACTCAAAGAAGCAACAGAATGAAGAAAACAGCAGATTCGGTACTTCCGGCGGCTCTCCGTACGGCAGGGCGCGGGACAAGAGGACGGAGAGCGCGCTGCCATGACAAAGACGGGAAACGCAAGCGCCGAAGAAGGGGGCAAAACGGCTGAATAAAGGTGAAAATCAGTCAATATCGCACTTCGGAGGCGATGCGGACTGCGAAAGGAGAGGCATCGGAGCGGGAGCGCTTCTCTTCGATAAGACGGAAAAACAGCCGCGTCGACGCAGGTAAATAACGGCGGCTGCAGGAGAAAGACAGCAGATTCGATGCTTCATCCGCTTTTCCGCCGCTTGGCTGCGGGCGGAGGCGAGGAGGACGCTTTTCTGCGCTGAAGCGGGAAAATGAAAGCGATGACGGTGGGGGAACGCGGCGGAGGAAAGAAAAAAACAGCAGATTCTGTACTTTCTGATGCCTGAAACGGGGCGGAAAGGGCGCAATCGGAAGGGGAGAAACGGTGGTTTTGGGAGGGTTTCCCGCCGCGCCGCAGCATTCTTCGGCAAAAATACGGCAGGAAAACGAGAGTTGGCAGCAGAATTTATCTGTTTTTTACGAAAGATTTACGATATAATAGTATCAAAATGTATATAAAAGAGGGATGAGTTTTGCAAACTAAAGGTATTGTTTTCACAAGTCCGAATACGGCCGAGCTGATCGGCGTGGAGCTGCCGGATGATATCGAGCGCGGCAAAGTGCTTGTTAAAACCGTCATCAGCACCATCAGCCCCGGAACAGAGCGTGCCGTGATTACCGACGCGCCCAACTGCGGTGGATTCCGTGATCATGTTTTTCCGAGACGGAGCGGCTATTCCTCGGCCGGGTACGTCGAGAAGGTCGGAGATGGGGTTAAAAGCGTAAAGCCCGGCGATCGCGTCATCGTCTTCTGGGGAACCCATTCGTCCTATAACCTGGTCCCGGAACGGCAGGTGGTCAAGATCGAGGATGAAGTCTCCTTCGAGGAGGCAGCCGTCGTCTTTATCTCCACCTTTTCGCTTGCGGCGATCCGTAAGTGCCGCCTTGAAATCGGGGAATCGGCGCTGGTGATGGGCTGCGGACTGCTCGGGCAGTTTGCGGTGAAGCTGCTTCGCTGCGCCGGAGCCGCACCGATTGTCGCGGTCGATCCCGTGGCCTCCAGACGCGCAGAGGCGCTGGCAAACGGCGCGGATGCCGCCTTTGATCCGAACGAGCCCGATTTTGTCAAAAAGGTCAGGGATCTGACGGGCGGCGGCGCTAAAGTCGTGATCGAGGTCACCGGTGTCGGAGCGGGTCTTGACGGCGCGCTTGACTGCACCGCCCGCTTCGGAAGAGTCGCGCTGCTCGGCTGCACGCGGGACAAGAACTTCACGATCGATTATTACCGCAAGGTGCATACGCCCGGTATCACCATGATCGGCGCGCACACAAACGCAAGACCGGAGCGCGATTCCGCTCCCGGATGGTTTACCCAGCGGGAGGACATTACCTCGGTGCTTCGGCTGATTGCGGCGGGAAGACTGAATTTCAAGAGCATTATTCCGGAGGAGCCTTACTCCCCCGCAGAATGTGCCCGTGTCTATGAGAAAGTCATCAACGACCGGTCCTTCCCCACGCTGGCACAGTACTCGTGGGAGAAACTTCAGGAGGAAAACTGAAATGGAAAAGATCAAAATCGGACAGATCGGCGCGGAGCACGACCACGCCGGCGAAATCATGCGGACGCTTCTGAAGCTGACTGACATCTTCGAGGTGGTGGGATTTGCCGTGCCGGAGGGCGAGAAGATCGTCAATCCCAAGCCCTATGAGGGCGTTCCCCAGTTGTCGGTTGAGGAGCTGCTGGCGGTACCGGGGCTCCGCGCGGTGACGGTGGAGACCTATGAGCTTCACCTGACCAAATACGCACAGATGGCGGTGGACCGCGGGCTGGCCGTCCATATGGATAAGCCCGGCGGCGCCGATCTCGGAGACTTCACGAAGCTGATCGAAACGGTCAAGCAGAAGGGAACGGTCTTCCATACCGGCTATATGTACCGCTACAATCCCGCCGTGCTGAAGCTGAAGCAGGATGTCGATAACGGACGTCTCGGGGAGATCTACAGCGTCGAGGCGCATATGGATTGTTGCCACAGCCCTGCCAAAAGAGAGTGGCTCGGCGGCTTCCCGGGCGGCATGATGTTCTTCCTCGGCTGCCATCTGATCGATATGATCTGCTTCTTCCGCGGCTTGCCGGAGGAGGTCATCCCCTTCAACGCCGCTACCGGCATTGCCGATGTCAAGGCGGAGGATTACGGCTTCGCGGTACTTAAGTACAAGAACGGCGTTTCCTTCGCGAAATCCTGCGCGGCGGAGCGGGGCGGCTATATGAGACGGCAGCTCGTCGTCTGCGGACGGCACGGAACGGTGCAGCTCCTCCCCTTCGAGGCGTCGATTGACAACAACACGACCGATATCTATACCGGCGTGCGGGAGGCGCTTGATCCGAAGCGGAGCTGGAATTATGACGGCTTCCGCTACACCACACGCTCCTTTGACCGCTATGAGGGAATGATGAAGGGCTTTGCCCGCTATATCAACGGCGAGGCAGAGAATCCCTTTACGCCCGATTATGAGCTGGCGGTCTACAAAACGGTTCTCCGCGCCTGCGGCGTCAGCATTCCCGAGTGATGCCCGGCTTGCCCCGTGAGCGTTAAACCGAATATGATGAATAATTAAAGAGGAAATGGCATGAAAGCAGTATTGATTGAAAAAAACGAAGCAAGAAGCCTGATTTGGGCGGATGTTCCCGATCCCGTCACGAAAGCGGGCGAGGTCAAGATCCGCGTGGAATATGCGGCGCTCAACCGCGCTGACCTGATGCAGCGCGAGGGTGATTATCCCCCGCCTCCCGGATGCCCCGAATGGATGGGGCTTGAGGTCTCCGGTGAGATCGTCGAGCTGAGCGAGGAGGCCCGGGAAAAGTCCTCCTTCGCCGTGGGAGACAAGGTCTGCGCGCTGCTCGGCGGCGGCGGCTATGCCGAGTATGTCACCGTGCCCTACGGCATGGTCATGCCGATCCCGGAAAACACCACGATGGTGGAGGCTGCCGCGATTCCCGAGGCGTTTGCCACCGCCTACCTCAATCTGTTCTATGAGGGACACATCGAGGAGGGCAACACCCTGCTGATGAATGCGGGGGCATCGGGTCTTGCCAGCGTGATCATTCCGATGGCGAAGGCCTTCGGTGTCCGGGTCATCACCACGGTGATCGAGGACGAGAAGATCGACGCGATCGCGCACCTCGGCGCCGATATCGTCATCAATACCAGAAAGACCGATATCGTCGAGGTTCTGAAAAAGGAACTTGAGGCGGGCAGAGGAGTTGATGTCGCCATCGACTGCCTCGGCGGCGAGGTGCTGGGCGAGTGCATTCACTATCTGACCCACGGCGCAAGATGGATTGTCATCGCGGCGCTCGCCGGACAGTATGCCAAGATCGATCTGAAGAATATCTATAAGCGCAACGTTCGCATCGTCGGCTCCACCCTTCGTTCCAAGACGCCGGAGCGGAAAGCGCAGATCCTTTCCGAACTGGTCGAGATCGTTTGGCCGAAGGTGGCGGCGGGGCTGGTCAAGCCCACCATCTACCGCGTCCTTCCCATTACCGAGGCGGAAGCGGCCCATGCGATTCTGGAGCGCGGCGAGAACGCCGGCAAGGTGGTTCTGAAGGTTCGCTGAACGCGAACACGACCAATGTGTGAGAAACGGGGGATCAGGGCTCCTGCGCCGGCCGGCAGCCCCTCCCGGCGCAGAACTCGATCCCGCGCAGGCCGCAGCCTGTTCCCGGATATGCAAAGGCAGACGGCGATTTCCTGCGGCATTATTACAGAAAGGGTCTTGAAATGAAAAACGTACTTTTGATCGGCGGCGGAGGAACCCTCGGCACCTATACCGCCGAGGAATGTCTCAGTCTCGGCTATCGCGTCGATGTGATTTGTCTGGAGGACAAGAACTCTTCCAATGAAAACCTGCGGTATTTCAATGCCCCCGCAACGACTGAATATCTGCAGGAACTGTTCCGCCGTGAGCATTACGACGGTATCGTGAACTTCATCCACTATCCGGATGCGAAGGACTATATCCCTTATCATGAGCTGCTTTCGAGAAATACCGGACATCTGATCTTCCTTTCCTCCTACCGCGTGTATGCCGACCTTGAGCATCCGATCACGGAAAACGCTCCGCAGCTGATCGACGTCATTCGGGATGATCCGCAGTTTTTGGAGCAGGAAGACTATGCGCTGGCAAAATCGAGAGCGGAAAAATACCTGAAGAATAACGACTGTCCGATGAACTGGACGGTGGTACGGCCGGTCATTTCCTTTTCTGCGGCGAGACTTGACATCAACATGGTCTCGGGTCATACCGTAACGGAGGCCGCGAAGAAGAACAAGGCCGTTCGCCTCCCGGTTGAGGCAAGGAATCTGACTGCGGGGCTGGATTGGGCGGGCAATTCCGGCAAGCTGATCGCAAGGCTTCTCTTCAAGGACAATACCACATCGGAGGCGTATACCGTTTCGTCGGCGCAGAATCTCACCTGGGGCGAGGTTGCCGATATTTACTCGGACCTGCTTGGTGTCAGATTCGAGTGGGTGCCTGCTAATTATCCGCGAAATACCTGGTCCTGGTACTACGACAGGTCTTACGACAGAAAAATCGATAATTCCAAGATCCTGAAGGCAACGGGGCTTACGGCTTCCGATTTCACCCCGATTCGGGACGGCGTGATAACGGAACTGAAAAAGCTCGGGGCGCTCTGATGCGGAGTCGGCGCTTCTTTCAGGAGAACCGTCGAAATGCTCATCCTTAATATGACCACGGCGCAGGATGGCGTTCAGATCGCCTGCGATCCCGGAGCACGGAGGAATGTCCGCGGATGCTTCTTCGGACGCTGGCGGGAAGGATCCCATCCGAATCCGAATACAATTTAGAAGGAGAATAGCAACCATGAAAAAACTATCGGCGCTCTTACTTGCCCTGATCATGCTGTTGGCGGTAGCGGCTTGCGTCAAGCAGCCTGCCAAGAATCCGACCGGCACGACCGGAGGCGCGCAGACCGATGACGGAGAGGAATATGACAACAATGGCTTCCTCAAGGATGACCTTCCGAGCCTGAACTATAACGGGCAGGCTTTCAGAATCCTGTATCCTGCGGAAACCGTCAACGAATTCTTCTGTGAAGATCCCGGCAACGACATCGTCGACGAGGCGGTGTATACCGCGAATCGCCGTGTCATGGATCGTCTCGGCATCACCTTTGAGGTGACTACCCTGAACGGAATCAATGTGCCGGCAGACCGCGACAGTTATGCCCAGACGGTCATCAACACCTATTCCGGCGGCGACGATCGCTGGGATGTGGTCGCACAGCATATCGGATCGATGGCGACGACGATGGTCAGCGGTGCGTTTATCGATATCAATACCGTCGATTATATCGATCTGGAAAAGCCGTGGTGGCTTGCCCGCCTGACGGAGGATGCTACCGTGAACGGACGCCTGTATCTTGTCGCCGGCGACGCCTCCCTCTCTCTGCTGAAAAACACCAACTGCCTCTTATACAACAAGCCGCTTGCCGATGACCTTCAGGTGGAGGATCTGCAGGAGCTTGTGCTCAACGGCGGCTGGACCAAGGAAAAACTGCTGCAGTATACCCGTCATGCCTATATGGCGGCGGATCAGGCCAATCCCGATATCGCAACCGACCGCTTCGGCTTCGGTCTTCTGAACGATAACCACCTTGAGGCGTTCAAGGCCGCCTTCGATTTCCCGATCCTCTCCAAGGACAACAGCGGGGAATTCGTCTTCACCTACGACAGCGAGCGTGCCGTTGACGCCTGCGAATGGCTTGTCAGCTTCGCCAATTCCGATAACAGCGTCTACCTTGCGAGAACCAGCGCGGATGTTAAGGCGGCCCAGGATGCCTTCCGTGAGAAGAGAATGCTCTTCGTTTCCGGTACCTTCAGCTTCGCAATCGACATCTTCAATGACATCAACGAGGACTTCAACGTGATCCCGCTTCCGAAGTGGTCGGAGGACGAGGAGTATTCCACTCTGCCGAGAGGAACCTATTTCGGATTCGGCATCATGAGAACCACGCCTCACTATGATTTTGCCGGCGCGGTTCTGGAGGCAATCGGCTCTGAGGGCTACCGTCATATCGCTCCCGAATATTTCGAGCGTGCGCTGAAGGTGAAGTACACCGACGCGAGCGAGAACACCAAGGAAATCTTCGACCTGATCAGAAATTCCGTCATCTATGACTTCGGCTATACCTTCTCCCCCTTCTTCGGTCTTGACGGCGCGATCAAGCAGCTTGTGTACGCCAATCTTCCCAACTGGACCTCGCTGATCAATTCGCAGAAGGATAAATTCATGACCAACCTAGACGATTTCATCTCCCGGGTCTCCAAGCTGGAGGATGAATGAGAGATCGGGGAGCGACATGAAACAAAGCTTCAAAAATAAATTGGTTCGTGCTTTGCTGCTCGGGCTGACCGTCACGGCGCTCGGCTCCTGCGCCTCGACCCCCGGAGGAGGAGAGACCTCCTCCTCCGGGCTCAAGCCCGGCGAAACGGGAGGGGTTGCTTCCTCCGGGGCTTCCACGGAGCAGCCCGACCCGTCGGAGGGGAAGGCCAAGGTGATTATTCTCGCCGGCCAGTCCAACGCGGTCGGACAGAGTTACTGCAATTTCCTGAATCGTCAGACCTTTACGGAGGATCGGTATCGGGTGGCGGAAGCCGGATATCCCGACACCATGATTGCCTACAACGTCAATCCCTTTACCGATCGCCCGGTTTTCTGCGGCGACTTTGTCAATGTGAAATTCGGACAGGGAAGGGAAACGATCGATAAGCAGTATATCTCCTTCGGGCCGGAAATCGGGATCGCGGAATATCTCTCGGAGGCATTCCCCGGAGAAACCTTTTACATCATCAAATCCGCAACGGGCGGAACCGATCTCTACGATCGCTGGAATCCCACCCGCAAGGCCGACAACAACCTCTATCACAATATGGTGGGCTTTGTCGGAGACAGCCTGAAAAAGCTGGAGGAGGAGGGACTGACGCCCGAAATCATCGCGTTCTGCTGGATGCAGGGGGAATCGGATTCCGGGATCGTCGGGAAGAGAAATCAGTATGAGTATCTCTTCACCCGCCTGATCTCCGATTTCAAAAAGACCTTTGCTGAGTATCTGCCTGAAACGGGGATGTCGGTGATCCAGCCCGGAATCACGAGCGTGTGGAATTCCTATGCCGATTTGAATGCGATCAAGAGCGGGATGGCGAAGAGGTCGAACAAGTGGTACTATTTTGAAACCACGGATCTCAAGACGGGAACCGACCCCAACTCCGACCCCTATCATTATGTCGCGGACGATATGATTATCCTCGGCAGACGATTCGGGGAATATATTCAAAAGGTAATCGGGACTCTGGGCGTCCCGGAGGTCACCGAATCATGACAGGAGCTTCCGGCTTCCGCCGGCATATGCTCTGACCAAATCGTCGAAAGACGGAAAAGAGGAATATATGAACAAAAAAATTCTTGCCCTTTTGATTACAAGCCTTTCGCTGCTGCTTGTTTTGCTGGTGTTTCCCCTTGCAGGCAATGCGGAAGGCCGCACCGTCGTCTATCTGACGGACGGCGGCGCAGGAACGAAGGACGGCAGCTCCGCGGAGAATGCGGCGGGCAGTCTGTCCGAGGCGCTTTCGCTTCTTGATCTGACGCAGGACTGTACCGTCGTTGTCTGCGGCCCTGTCTTCCTGTGGGACGAATGGGACTACGGCGTTGATTACACGGGATCGGTTACCTTTACTTCGGTTTATGATAAGGTGGACTGGCGCTCCGTCAACGACGCAGGTTTAAATTTTATGTTTATAAACTTCGTCCTTCGCGGCGCTACGAACTTTGAATATATCAAATTCAATTGCGTCAGCGGCACCGGCGGAGTTCATATCAACTGCGGCTTCAATCCTCTGACCATCGGGTACGGCGTTGAGGTGTCAGGCGATCAGCTCACCGGTCTTTCCGACAGCAAGTCGATCTTTATCGTCGGCGGCTATCAGCAGGGACGCGGCGACTATGCCGAGGGTGTGAGCAGCACCGAAAAGAACGTCGATATCAAATGCTATTCCGGCACCAATATCCTGATCAACGTCTGGTCGCGCGGTACCATGAACGAGGAGTACACCGGCGAGGCGAATGTCGTGATCGGCGGCGATGCCAACATCGGCTCGATCTTTGTTGCCGGTCTGAAAACCCAGAACAGTATGTACGGCAAGACCAATATCACCGTCGAGGGCAACGCGACCGTCCAGAATATCTACAGCAGCGCTTCCGTCACCGCGACGGTTCAGGCGCTGAATGTCAACTGGTACGGCGGCTCGCTGCTGTCCTGTCTCGATAATCTCCGCGAGGACGAGAATGTGGTGACCTATACCGAGGGCAAGAACCTCTTTGCCTCCGCCGCTGCCAAAGCGACCGAGAACTACTCCGCCGTTGCCGCATTCTTCACCTCCGAGAAGGAGGTCACCGCCCCCGAAACGACTCCCCACACGCCCCCTGTCATTGAAGTGACCCAGACCGAGCCCCCTGTCACCGAGCCTCCTGTTTCCGACACGAAGCCTGATGACGAGACGAAGCCCGACGAAACGACTGAGCCTGCCTCTTCCGGCACGACGCCCTCCGGCGATGTAACGACAAGCGGCACTTCGTCGCCTTCGGAGCCTTCTTCCTCCCCCGTTATGCTGATTGTCGGGATTGTGGCGGTTGTCGTGATCGCCGCGGTCGTTGTGGTCATTGTGATTGCCAAGAAAAAGAAGAAATAATTCGCACGGATGATTTCACCGTTTGGTGAAAAACTACTATTTGGGAGGTTTACCATGAAAAAAACACTGAGTTTGATCATTGCAATCGTCATGGTCGCTGCCATGGCAGTTTTCCCCGTATCGGCAGCTTCCGCTGATCTTTACGTCAAGGCCGGAGGAACGGGAGACGGATCTTCCGAGAGCAATGCGTTCGGTTCTTTGACGGATGCGTATAATGCCGCCGCTGCCATGACGGAGGATGTTACCATTCATGTGGTCGGAACGCTCGACATCCAGATGGCGGAGTCGGTCGGCAGCGCCGATACCTTTATCGCGCCGGAGCATGCCAACACCATCACCATCACCGGCGGCAAGCTGAACGACATTCAACCGAAGGGCTGGTTCTGGGTTCTCGGCGGCAAGACCGTCATCGATAACACCGAGATTGCTACCGCCAACGGCATCTTCTTCATCACCGACTTCTATGATTTCACGGTGGGAACCGGCGTAACGACGACCGGTAAGATCAGCGTCGGCGCGACCGCCGCCAATTCCTCCCGCCATCTTGACATCTTTACGAAAACCTATACCGGCAACGCCAGAATCACGCTTCTCTCCGGCACCTACGGCGATGTGTCGATCATGCGTCAGAATTCCAAGGGCGTCGTGATCAACGGCTCCTCCATCATCACCATCGGCGGAACGGCTGTGGTCGATAATCTCGTGACGGCGCGCAATATGCTCGCGACGATCGAGAACTCCACGATTATTCTGGACGGCGGAAAGGTCAACCGCTTCGTCGGTAACTGCGACAGAGCTGCCGCGAATCTGACCGCTCCCACCTATGTCTCCGGTGCAACCGGCACCTTCAAGGTCATTGTGACCAAGAACTTCAAGATCGCAGATTCCTTCAATCAGGAAAACGGCTCCACCTTCTTCGGAATCTCCGGCGTGACCGCTGCGACCATTGCGGAGGCCGATCAGGAAACGCTGATCGGTAAGGCGGAATATATTCTGCAGATCGCGCCCGAGGTCTATGACGAGGTAACCGCTGCCGCCGATAAGGTGCAGACCATCTCCTTTGACTCCGTTGTGAACAAAACGCACACCGCAGAGGATGAGCAGCTGCCCGAAATCGAGCCTCCGGTGACCGAGCCCCCTGCCACCGAGCCTCCTGTTTCCGACACGCAGCCTGATGACGAGACGAAGCCCGACGAAACGACTGAGCCTGCCTCTTCCGGCACGACGCCCTCCGGCGATGTAACGACAAGCGGCACTTCGTCGTCTCAGGAGCCTTCTTCCTCTCCTGTTATGCTGATTGTCGGGATCGCAACGGTTGTCGTTGTGATTGCGGCGGTTGTGATCATTGTGGTCGCCAAGAAAAAGAAAAAGTAAAGAATAGGAACAGATGAATCAAATAAGGTACACTCATATAAACAACAACTGCCCCGAACGGGCAGGCAAAAAGCGTATCTTTATGCTGATTGCCGCCGTCCTTGCCGCCGTTCTTACGGCGGCCGGGATGTTCTTCACCGTTTCGGCACAGGAAGATACCGTTTATCTTGATGCGGCGGGGGGAAATGACGCAAATGACGGCTTTTCCGCTTCGACCGCCAAGAAGACCCTGAATGCCGCCATCCGGGCGTTGTCCGATCGGGACGGTACGATCCTGCTTCTTTCCGATTATACCGTCAGCGGCGAATACACCGAGCCCTCCCATCGGGGAACGATCACCATTTCCTCCGGGCGGAGCGGTGCGGAGCTGATCCTCGCTGCCTCTTCCGTCTATCGGATGCAGGGACCGATGATCTGGGACGATATGACCGTTCAATGCAGCGGAACGACGGTTCTTGCAGCACAGTTCAACCGGATCGAGTTCGGGGAAGACCTGACGATATCCGGCGGACTGAGCAGCTTATTCGTCAACGGAGGCTATGAAAAGCCCTCCTCCAAAAATCTTCCCGTCAACCGCGATTCCAACATCGTGATCAACGGCGGCGAGTTCCGCTCGGTCTGCGGCTTTACCCGTACCAAAGGCGTTGCGACCGCCTATTACACCGGCGTTTCCAACATCACCGTCAACGGCGGTAGGATCGCCGCGCTCTTCGGAGGCCCGCTCTACAATCATGCCGGCGGAAGCACCGTCATCACGGTCAACGACGGTACGATCGACGAGCTGAATACCGGAGGCGATGTCACAAGACGCCTTGACGGCTCCGCTGCCGTGATCCTGAACGGCGGTGGCGTCGGTAAACTTAACATCAACAACGTCATCGGCGATGCGTCCGTCGAATTCAACGGCGGCTCATTCAACAGCGTCGCAATCACCTACGGCAACGATACGCTCAAGGAATCGGCACAGAATGCCGGCTCGGTCAAAACCGCAAAGTACAATCTTCTTCGCTACACCGAGCAGCAGATCCGCAGCATCATCGAGCTGTTTGACAGCACCGAAAACCGAACCGTTGTCCGTGTTTCGGGCAGCGGAGCGGGAGAGCCCGGCACGGTTGCCACCCTGCAGGAGGCGTTCTCGCTTCTGAAGGTGGCGGGCGGCGAGATCCTTGTAAGCGGCAGAGTCCGCTGCGAGGCGGGCGTGCTGCCGGAAGCCGGCGGGCCGATCACCGTTTCGGGTGACGGAACGGCGGAGCTGGTCTTCGGCCCGACGGGAGAGATGACCTTCTCCTCCCCAGTCGTGCTTCGCAATCTTGCCATTGTTTCGCAGGGGACGCTGACGGTGAAGAGCCTCGGCTCTCTGACGGCGGAAAAGGATGTCACCGTGGAAGGCATCGTCAACCTTGACATTGCCTCCGACAAAGGCAAGCTGACACTGGCCGGCGGACAGTATGCCGGGATCACGCTTTCCGGCAAGGAGACGGAGGTCTTGGTGGAAGGCGCGAAGATTGCATCGATCGGCGGTTCCCCCGCTCTCTTCACCATGACGGAGGGGGAGCTGACGGAGGTTTCGCTGACCGCCGGCGAGGGGGCGATCTATCGTCTCTTCGGCGGGGAAATCGGCAAGCTGACGCTGTCGGGCGGCGCATTTACGCTTTATCTCGGCAACGCCGCGATCGCAGAATATGACGGATCGGGACTGACCGGGGATGCCTCCTCGCGCACCCTGCTCAAGGGTCGGAATGCATCGGAAGCGGCGGCTGCTCTCTTCGGAAGCGGCTTCGGCAGCGTGAGTGAGGCCAATCTCGTGTATCTTGCCGACGGCGGCAAGGGCGACGGTTCGTCTCCCTACTCGCCGCTCGGAAGCCTCAGCGATGCCATCAAGGCTCTCGGCGGGGACGGCAGAGTCGTTCTCTGCGGCGACTACACTCATACGACCATGCGCACCACGCTCTACGACTACAAGCTCACCCTGTCGGCAAACGACGGTATGACGACCTATGACGCTTCGCTGCGCATGAATGCTTCTCTGTCGTTCGGCGGGGAAACGCTGATCGAAAAACTCCGATTCGCGGTTGCCAAGTCTGATGTGACGATCTACGGCATGGGGCATCCGCTGACCATCGGAGAGGGGGTAAGTACCATCCTTGAAAAGGGTAACACCTCCTATATCAACCTCTGCGGCGGCAGTGCCGACGCAAACGTCAAAACCGATATTTCCCTCACCGTGTCAAGCGGGGAGTGGGGATGGCTCAGAGGCGGATCGGTCAATTCCGGCGCTGTCACCATGAACAGCCAGAAGGTCTCAATTGTGATCAACGGGGGCAGCTTCCGCCGCTATGTGGCGCTCTCCGCCTACGGATATTCCTACGGTTCGGCCTCGCTGATCGTCAACGGCGGTACCTTCTACGGCGGAATCTACGGGGTCATGTCCGACACCGAGCTGAGCCACAGCATTGATTGGGATTTCACCATCGAGCTGAATGACGGAACTGTCTACTTCCAGATCGCGCCGGCGCTTCAGCGCTCCACGCAGCTCAGAGGCAGCTATAAGGTCATTCTCAACGGCGGGGATTATTCCCATCTGACCGATCTTCTCGGCGCAGAGAAGTTCGCCGGCAATATGACCTCCGAGCTTGTCGTCGGGGACGGCGTCGATCTCACTGCCAAGGAGACCGGAGAGATCGATTTCACAAACTACCTCCGTCCCGGCGCCGACCCGTGGCTCTTTACCCACGACGGGTACTACTACTACGCCGCGACGGGCGGCATCCTCCACAAGGTTGCGAATCTTGCGGATCTGGCCTATTCCACAGGCTACAAGATCTATAACCCCGTTCGGGGCACGCCTTACGGCCACCGGATGTGGTCTCCCGAGATTCACTACTTCTCCGCCGAGGAGGTCGGGGAGGAGTATGCCGGCTGGTATCTCTTCATCTGCTGTGACGACGGCAGCGTGGAGACGACGGAAAAGCTGCGCGCCTATGTGCTGAAGTGCCTTGACGGAGACGATCTGCTCGGTCGTTGGGGACACCCCATCACCGGCGAGGTCAACGTTCCCGTTCAGATGTACAACGAGGACGATCCGTCCGTCAACAACAATAACGCCCTCTTCGGCGGAATGTCGGTTGTCCGGATCGACGGCGTGCCGTACATCACCTTCATCTCGGAGGTGGGACGCGGAACTGCCGATTACTATCAGACCATCAGCATCACGCGGATGAAAACGCCCTGGATCATGTACGGCGAATCGACGGTCATCTGTAAGCCGGAATATGATTGGGAAAAGGGCGGCTACGGCAAAGCCGAGAACGAGGACAAGTGGTGGCCGATGGTGGTGGAGGGAAGCACCGCTGTCTACGGAGACAACGGTGAGGTCTTCATCGTCTATTCCGGAAGCGGCTATTGGACGACCGAGTATAATCTCGCGCTCCTCACCTATACCGGCGGCGATCCCCTTTCGGCGTCGAGCTGGAAAAAGGCGACCAAGCCCTTCCTGTACAAGTCCGACAGCATCAACGGCTGCGGACACGCCTCCTATATCACCGACGTTGACGGACAGCGCTGGGTTTGCTATCATGCCTATACCGGCAGAGATACCTCCAGCGGACGGTTCATCTTCGTTGAGCCCTACACCATCGACAAAAACGGTCTGACGGTCGGAAACGGAAGCGGACATCCCAATGACATCGATACCGTCTACACGGTCAACGTCAATCCGAAGTCCCTTTCCGAGAAGATCGACGGCTTTGTTGCCGAGCCCGAGAAGCCCGCCGAAAGCGGAAGCGACTCTGTCTCGGAGAGCGAGCCCACCGCCGACAGCGATAACGGCACGGTGCTGTTTATCGTGATCTGTGCGGTGATCGCGGTGGCTGCCATCGGCGCTGTCGCCTTTGTCCTGCTGAGCGGGAAGAAAAAATGACCACTGCGCCGGGATCGGCGTAACAAATATATTCAGGAGGAACATCATGAAAAAAACATTGTGTATGATCATTGCGATTGTCATGGTCGCTGCCATGGCAGCATTCCCCGCATCTGCCGCTTCGGTGGATCTCTACGTCAAGGCCGGCGGAACCGGTGACGGCTCTTCCGAGAGCAGTGCGTTCGGTTCTTTGGCGGATGCGTACACGGCTGCCGCCTCCAAGAACGGGGATGTTACCATCCATGTTGTCGGTACGGTGGATCTCAACTTCGGCACTAAGACCTATATCGCCCCCGAGCATTCCAACACCATCACCATTACGGGCGGCAAGCTGAACGATGTTTATACGGCGGGCTGGTTCTGGGTTCTCGGCGGCAAGACTGTCATCGAGAATATCGAGATTGCCACTGCGAAGGGAATCTACTTCATCACCGATTTCTATGATTTCACGGTGGGAACCGGTGTGACGACGACCGGAAAGTTCTATGTCGGCGTGACTGCATCCAATGCGTCGCGTCATTTGGACAGCGACACCAAAACTTACACCGGAAACGCCAAAATCACGCTTCTTTCCGGATCATATACCGACGTGTCGATCATGCGTCAGAATTCGAAGGGAACCAAGATTGTAGGCTCCTCCACCATCACCATCGGCGGAACGGCTGCGGTCGATAACCTCGTGACGGCGCGTAATATGGCCAATGGAACGATTGACAACAGCACGATTATTCTCGACGGCGGAAAGGTCAACCGCTTCCTCGCAAACTGTGACAGAGCCGCCGCGGATCTGGTCAAACCCGACTATTTCTCCGGCGCAACCGGCACCTTCAAGGTCGTTGTGACCAAGAACTTCAAGATTGCCGATTCCTTCAAGGAGGAAAACGGCTCCACCTTCTTCGGAATCTCCGGTGTGACCGCTGCGGCCGCTACCGCGGAGCAGCAGGAAGCCCTTCTCGGAAAGGGTGTGTTTACCCTTGAGATTGACAGCGAGGTCTACGACGAGGTGATCGCCGCTACCGATAAGATTCAGAGCATCACCTTCGATACCATCGAGAAGAAGACTGCCTCCGCCGGAAGCGACGAGAATCCGGAAGTGCCCACCGATCCTGTTGTTCCGCCTACGGCTGACTTTGTCTCCGCTGCAATCGCCGCCGGACTCCTGGCAATCGGCACGGTTGTCGTGATCGGCAAAAAGAGACGCTGATTCCAACAAACCGATGACGAAAGCCGTCGGGAAACCGCACGGACGATCGTCGGAATAAACGACGAAACGATCATCAAAAGGAGCTTCGCAATTTGCGAAGCTCCTTTTTCATGCGCGCTCCGGGGGACGATCATCGCACAGGTTCTGATTCCGATGGGCTGCCGCGTCGGGCGATCGGACGGGAGGGGGACTGATTTCAAGATCAGATCGGACGGGATGCGCCGTGCAGGGCGGCATCCTGCGCTCTCGCCCTCGGATTTGCCGCAGAAGGAGGGTTGATCCGTCGGGCGGGCTTACCAGCCGTCTGCGCAAATAAGACGCAAATACGGCTGCTTAAGGGGACAGGAGCGGGAGGCTGAAAAAGGCCGCGATCCGCTCCCCGAAAAACGATTCGCCCGCCGGGTACGCGGCGGGCGCGCTTGGGGAAGGGGAATTGAGGCGATGCCGCTCTCTTCCTTTCGTGAAGACCACAGAAGGCCTTGACCCGAAACGGAAAGGGAAGGGCTTCTGATGCATTTGAAAAAAATCGGAGCAAGCAAGATGCTTGCTCCGATCAACGGCAGGAGTGCGTCCTCCCGCCGCAGCAGAGGTTCTGTCAGCGAGGCGGAAGGGATCCCGATCAGCCTCTCTTTTTCTTTGTGATGTCGAGGATATCCTTGAAGAAATCGTAATCGTCAGAGCCTTCCTCCGCCTCATCGTCGGAGGTCTCCTTCTTTTCGGGCTGGGGCTTGGGCTGTGCCGGCGCAGCTTTGATCTCCTGCTTGATCTCCTTGCGGTCGCCGTCAAGACCGGTGGCGACGACGGTGATCGACATGGTGTCCTCAAGCGAATCGTCGAAGGCAGCACCCCAGATAATCTGCGCATCGGGATGCGCTTCCTCCGTGATGATGGTGGAAGCGGTATCGATCTCTTCCATTCCGATATCGGGGGAAGCGGTGATGTTGACGAGAATGCCTCTTGCGCCCTCGATGGAAGTCTCGAGCAGGGGGCTGGAGATCGCCATCTTGGCGGCTTCCGTTGCCTTGTCCTTGCCGGAGGCGCTTCCGATTCCCATATGGGCAGAACCTGCGTTCTGCATGACGGTGGTGACGTCGGCAAAGTCGAGGTTGACGATTCCCGGGACGTTGATCAGATCGGAGATGCTCTGAACGCCGCGGCGGAGGACGTTGTCGGCCTCGGCAAAGGCGTTGGCAAAGGTGATTCTGGTGTCGGAGATCTGCTTTAGTCTCTCGTTGGGGATGATGATCAGGGAATCCACGGTCTCACGGAAGCGTTCGATCCCGCCGAGCGCGGCCTCCATTCTCTTTCTGCCCTCAAAATTGAAGGGCTTGGTCACGATACCGATGGTCAGAATATTCATGTCACGAGCCAGCTTGGCCACAATGGGAGCAGCGCCTGTCCCGGTGCCTCCGCCCATACCGGCGGTGATGAAGACCATATCGGTCCCCTTGAGCGCCGCAGCGATCTCCTCCTGGCTTTCCTCTGCGGCTCTTGCGCCGATTTCGGGATTTCCGCCGGCTCCGCGCCCTCTGGTGATCTTGTCGCCGATCGGGATCTTCTTGGGGGCAGCCGAACGCATCAGCGCCTGTTTATCGGTGTTGATGACGATAAACTCGACCCCGCGGATGTTGGTCTCGATCATGCGGTTGACGGCGTTGCTTCCGCCTCCGCCGACCCCTACGACCTTTATGTTAACGCCGATGTCATAGTTTTCTTCGAGCTCGAATGGCATAGAAATATCCTCCTCAAAACTTTGTTAGACCCTCATTTTATTTGTAACTTATACAAGTGCCTGTAAACAAGTATACACTAATAATGATAATATTTTTTAGAAAAGTATGCAAGGGTTTTTGCGAAAATTAACTATATGTTCACAATTTTCCCGCTTAAGGAAAGGTGAAAGGCTCCTCCTGCTTCAGAACGATGACCGACGTCAGATACTCGACGTTGAGGGACGCGATGGTGTCGTCGTCAAATTCCTCCTCCATGACCTTCAGCACGAAGCGGAGCTTGGCTTCCAGGTTGTCGGAGGTGCCGAGTGCGATCCGATAGCGGCCGTTTCCGGAATAGAGCGTGATATGATAGCGGTCGGCGGTGTCGACGGCATCAAGGGGCAGGGCAGGCTGAAAGCCGTCAAGCTCCCGCAGAAAGGACACGGTGTAGTCGTAATCGGAGAGCTTGGTGAAGCGGACCCGATCGCCCGCCACGGCATAGTCCACCTCTGGCAGACGGATATAGGTGAGGGAGAGCTCCAAAAGCTCGATCTCCTCCTTCAGCTCGTACCGGGAGATGATCCGCAGATCCTCCGACAGCACGAACCAGTCCCCCGCGATTTCGGTGTACCAGACCGGCACATCCTCCGTCACGGTGATGATCAGCGTGGAGGGAAGCGCCCGCTTGAAGGTGACGGAGCGGATGTAGGGGAAGCGCTCGGTGATACGGCGCTCCGCTGCCGCAAAATCGATTCCGAACAGGTTTGTTTCCTCGTCAAATTCGCAGACAGACAGAATCTCATCGCCGGAATACTTCTCGTTTCCTCTGATTTCAACATCCTTCAGCCCGAAAAAAAACACAACGCAGATCACGCCGACGACCGCGCAGAGAAACAGCGACAGAAACAGATAAAATATTTTTCTGCGGATCTCCTTCCGGCGCTTTTTGGATTTCAGCCGCTCGAAGGAATCCTTATTGATCAGCTCGGCGTTGTTTAAGCCGCCCTGAATTTCCGCGTTTTCACCGGCACTGTACATGATACGATGAGGTGCGCCGCAGCGCGAAATCCCTTCCGATATTTACCGCGTGTTTCGGCATAAGAATAGTATATCACATTTTTAACGGATTGACAAGTTTTTTTACTTCATTATATATCAAAAAATCTGCATTTTTTATGGCAAAACTGCCGAAATTTTCGGAGAGTTGTCTTCTTTTGACCCGATCACGGAGGAGGGAATCGACGGTGTCGGAGAGCAGAGCGCCGTGAAGCTCCTTTTCCTCAAGCATGACGACGGCGTCTGCGTCGGCAAGCACCTTGGCATTTTTGTACTGATGATTATCGGTGACGTTCGGGGAGGGGATGAGGATCGCCGCCTTTTTCAGCATCGCAAGCTCCGAGATGGTCATCGCGCCGGCGCGGTTGATGACGAGATCGGCGGCTGCCAGACGGAGCGGCATATCGTAGATGTAATCGACAAGCGACAGGTTCGGGAAGCGGTCAAGCCCCAATCGCTGAAATTCCGCCCGCACCGCCGGATAATTGCCGACGCCCGCCTGATGAAGATGGTGGAGCTCCGGATGGGCGGAGGAATAGTCCGCCATCATGCGAAGGACCTCCTCGTTGATCTTCTCCGCGCCGAGGCTGCCGCCGCAGGAGAGGATGGAATAGCGGTAGCACCCCTCAAAGCCGAGGCGTTCCCTCGCTTCCTCGTGGGAGATCCCGGAAAATTCGTTCTTCAGCGGATTTCCGACATGAACGATCCTCTTGCAGCCCGGAAGCTGCGCGGCGGTCTCCTTGAAGTTGGTGAAGACGATGTCGACCTGACGGGAGAGCATTTTGACGGCGACACCCGCCAGTGCATTCGATTCGTGAAGCGCCGTCGGGATCTTCATCTCGGTGGCTGCGCGGATGAGAGGCCAGCAGACATAGCCGCCCGTTCCGATGGCGATATCGGGGCGGAATTCCCGGATCAGTTTTTTGGCCTTTCCGACCGAGGTCAGCATCAGCTGCAGGGTTTTGAGATTGGAGAGGGAGAGGCTTCTCTTCAGTCCCCTCATCTCGATGTGATACAGCCGGAAGCCCTCCTTCGGGACAAGGCGGTTCTCCATGCCGCGGGAGGTGCCGACAAACGCGATCTCGGAGTCGGGCTCGTAGCGAAGAATCGTTTTGGCAATGGCGATTGCCGGATTGATATGGCCTCCGGTTCCGCCTCCGGTCATGAGTACACGCATTGTCGGGCTCCTTTCGGCAGGGATTCAAAGATTTATCTGATAGGAATAGCGGGAGATCGACAGGATGATCCCCATCTCTGCCAGCTGCACCAGAAGCGCCGTCCCGCCGTAGCTGAAGAAGGGAAGACTGATACCGGTGTTGGGGATGGTGTTGGTGACGACGGCGATATTGAGGATCGCCTGGATCGCGACCTTGCTGGTCAGGCCGATGACGACGAGGGAGGAGAAGGTGTCGGGCGCCTTCAGCGCGATGACAAAGCCCCGCCAGATCAGCAGCATGAAGAGAATGATGACGAGAACGGCGCCTGCGAAGCCCAGCTCCTCCGCAATGATGGAGAAGATGAAGTCATTCTGCGGCTGCGAGACATAGAGATGCTTCTGTCGGCTGTTGCCGAGTCCCACGCCGAACAGACCGCCCGACCCGATCGCGTAAAGCCCCTGCAGGGTCTGCCAGATCTTGCCGGTCGGATGATAATTTTCGGGGTGCAGCCACATATCGACCCGCTCCTTGGCGTAGGGAACGAACATGATGGCGGGGATGATGATGGCGGAGGCGGCAGCGCCCGCGCCGATAAACCAGCCCTTACGCGCACCGCCAGCGAAGATCACGACCATGCCGATCAAAAAGACAATGATCGTGCCGGAGAAATGCTTTTCCAACGCAATCAGGATGCAGACAACGCCCACGATGACGGAGGGAATGAACATTCCGTAGACAGAGGACTGCCAGAAGTTGCGGTAGTTGGTGATCCGATCCTGATTTCGCGCGACATAGAGCGCCAGGAGAAGAACAAGCGCCGTTTTCATGAATTCCGACGGCTGGATGGTGTAATTCCCGATTCTGATCCATCGCTGGGCAACGCCGCTTGCGATTCCGCTTACCAGCACGACAATGAGCAGGGCGATGACGACAAGGAATGCCGGCACTGTGACCTTTCTCATCCAGCGATAATCGAAATGCATCGCGACGAACATGGCAACAAAGCCCGCCAGCGCCCATACCGCCTGTTTTCTGACAAAGTGAAAGCTGTCCCCGGTGCTGCTGTAGGCATAGGCGTAGCTGGCAGAGAAGTCCATGATCAGACCGAACAGAGTGAGGATAATGACCAGAATCAGCAGGATACGGTCGTAGCTGCCCTTGATGCGGACGATATCGGTCGGCTTGATGAAATCGTTTTTACTGCGCCTCCGTTTGCGGGGGGAGGAGGCGCGGTTGCCGTCGTTCTGCTGTGCCGCGTTGAGGGAGAGCCGTCCCGTCGGCTCTGTGTTTACGGGAGAGGAGGGGGGCGCAGCGGGGCGGGGAGCGCTATGCTCTCCGGCACGATTTGGCGTGACGGGCACGGGACGCGCCTTCCCGCGGGCTAAAGGGCGGGGGGCAGTCTTGGCGGGAGCAGGGGCGCTCTGCCGGTCGACGGGGCGATTCTGACGGGGGGCCGCCTGAGAAGGGATCTCGTTTTGGATATGGGATTGCCTCTCGGAGGGCGTGTGGACAGGACGCTCCGGACGGCGGAGCGCTCGGTTTTTTGCCCCTTCGCGGGTGATGTCGTCGCG
>CALWTY010000015.1 GCA_944384585.1 uncultured Clostridia bacterium
GAGATCATAGCCGTCGGAGGCGGGGGCATGGGTGACCAGCCCCCACTCGGTCATCAGCTCCCGCATCACGGCGTCGAAGGCGCGGTTGGCCTGCTCCCGGTCGGGAAGACCGCTGAGTACCGCCCAGGACTGGGGATTGAGGAAGAGCCGGTTCCACTCATCGGCCGCAGTGCCGTAGGGCTCGCCCTCGGCGGTAAAGGCACGGAGAAACCACTCGCCGTCCCAGATGAGGGGGAGCTTTTCGCGGCAGCCCGCGAGGATTCGCTCGGGGAGGGAGTCGTCCCGTCCGCAGAAGCGATAGAGCTTCCCAAGCTCGGCGGCGGCGTGGGCGAGCTGAAAGAAGACAAAAATGCTCTCTGCCCCGCCTCGCTCGTTGATGGGGGTGAGGCTGTCGTTCCAGTCGCAGAGGCGCATATCCGGAAAGCCGTGACGCCCCGTGTGACTCCCGGTGTAGAGCAGGGCGCGCTCCAGATGGCCGGCAATGCTGTCCTCCCCGCCGTCTGCGAAGGGGACGCGCTCGTCGAGAAAGGCGGTGTTGCCGCTCTCGCGGATATATTGGCAAACCGAGAAAACCGACCAGAGGTGGTCATCGCTCCGCCCGCCTCCGCGGGACATTCCGTTTGCGGGATAGTAGACGGCACGCGCATCCCCCTCGCGGAGCTGAATCGAGAGAAGCAGCCGGATGCGGGCCGCCGCCTCTTCCGGTACGGCGTGCATGACGCCGAGGACATCCTGCATACTGTCGCGGAAGCCGAAGCCGCGGTCGACGCCCCATTCGTAGCAGGAGATGAAGCGCGACCAGGAGAAGGTGGTGAAGGCCTGATAGGCGTTCCAGAGATTGACGGAGCGATTCATTTCCGGGTCGGGCGTTTCGATCTGCAGGGTATCAAGACGGCGCTGCCATTGCTCCCGGAGGCGGCGTTTGCCCTCCTCGATGACCTCGGGACGGAGCGCTTCGCGGATCACGCCCTCCATTTCGGGGAATTCCCGGCAAACGCCGAGAAGATAGCGGAAGGGTCGCTCCTCCCCCGGCTGAAGGATCAACTCGGAGCAAAGCACGCCGACGGCATTGTCCGAGAGGCAGTCGCTGTCGGAGCAGAAGCCCCGCTCCACGGCGACAGGATCGGTTTCGCTGCGATACGGACCGAGGAAGGAGGAGAGGGAGCAGTCGTGCCCGATCACCGGCAGATCGGTGGCGAGGAAGCTCCGCATAAGCCCGCTCGGGCATTGCTCCGAGACGGGATCGAAGACGATGCGGCTGCCCTCCCGACGGCAGCGGAAGATCATCCTCGGCCAATCGCAGAGGATGTCGCGCTCGGCGTCGAACCAGCTCCATTCGACATAACTGAAGAGACGCAGCGTTCTCGGCCTGTCCGAGCGATTGCGGATTTTGCCGTCCCAAAGCTCATAGCGTGCCCCCGGCGGGACGGAATACCGGATGGTCGCGGCAATGCCCCCGCGCTCGCCGCGGATGACCGTGTAGCCGAGTCCATGACGGCACTCGTACCCGTCAAGAGGCTTGAGGGTCGGCTGCCATGTCGGACTCCAGTAGTCGCCGCTCTCCATATCGCGGAAATAGAGATAGCGGCCGGGGCGGTCGATCGGAAGATTGTTGAATTTGTAGCGGGTGACGCGGCGGTAGGAGGGATCTCCGTCGAAGCAGAGCCCTCCGCCCGTGTTGGAAATGATGCCGCTGAAGCCCCCTTCTCCGAGGTAATTCATCCAGGGGGTCGGGGTGTCGGGGCGGGTGATGACATATTCTCCCGCGCGGTCGTCGAAATAGCCGTAGTTCATAGAAGCAGCTCCTTTTCATTCGGTGAGGAAGGGAGGCGGATCGGCCCGAAGCAGGGAATCGCGCGCTTCCTTCCGTCGGTCAGATTGGCATAGGGATCAAGGCCGTAGCCGTAATAAAGATCGCAGCCGAGCGCCTCCTCCGTCGGGCGGTGGAGGCGGAGGGTGGCGGTATCCCCCGACAGCGAGACGGCATAGACGGTGTCCTCGGCGGGAGGCTTTCCCTGCGGGGCAATCGTGAAGCCGCCGACCCGTCCCCCGGCGCACAGCCCGCCGCACAGCCCGTCGAAGCGCAGATCGATAGCCGCCCGGCCCGATACGGGATGAGAATAGAGGCGGCAGGAGGCAAGGCGGGGCGGGCGCTTGCCGCTTCGGAGATATTCATGGATCGCTTCGGCGGCCTGTCTGCCGAGTCGATCCTGGGATACGCCGTCCAGATGGATCAGATCATCGAGGGTCAGGGTGACGGAGGAAAGGGTGAGCAGATCGGGGAGAACGTCGGAGAGACGGCGCTGAATTTCCCGGATGCTCGACCAGCTTTCAGTCAGCCCGGGCAGAGGGCGGTGAACAACCCGTCCGATCTGTACCTGAAGAATGGGCAGAGCCTCGTCGCCATATGACAGATCCCGCCGGCAGGCGGAAATCAGTGCGGTGAGCGCTTCCTCAAAGACGTCGTCGGTATGCTCAAATGCGTCGGCGCAGCCCTGATACCAGAAAATTCCGCGGATATGGCTGCCGCAGTCGAGAAAACGGCGAAGCATCGCGGCATAGAGGCTTCCGCCCGGGCCCAGCCCCCGCAGAGCGGGCGACCACTGCGCCATACTCGTACCGCCGTGCGCGCAGCAGATCAGCCCCTGCGGGACGCCGGTCAGCTCCTTCATCCGAAGACCGAAGGAGACCCCCGGCCCGACGCCGTTGTAGTCGGTGTCGGGCGGGACGGCGTGCAGCACCTTTGTGTGGACGGGATCGAAGGCCTTCCACTCCGAGTGAAGGGGATGAGCGGCGGCGCGCCAGATATTTTCCATATAGAGGGCGCGCACCTCGTCGTCGGGGGGCTGACGGTCTCCTTCACGATACCAGCCGACCCCCTGCATATTCGACTGACCCGCCAGCACCCACAGATCCCCGACGTAGACAGGCTCAAAGGCGTATCGACGGTTGATCACGACGCGGTAAGGCCCGCCGGCGGGAATGCCGGTGATCCGAACAAGCGAGTCGGCATACGGCTCAATCCCCGCCTGTCCCTCCTCCTCGGATGACCGCGCCGCTTCCCCCTGCGGAGCAAGGGGGTGATAGAGGACCGATCCGATCGGCTCGTCGGTCTGCAGCAGAAAGTCGGAGCGATTATCCGACCCGCGCTGCAGCACGCAGCCGTTCATGAGCCCCCGTATCATCGGAGCGCCTCCTCCGTGACGGTGATCCGCGCGGTATTCTCTCCGATCGAAACGCTGTCGGCGGGACAGTCCCGGATCACGATCTCCTCGGCATGGTCGAGCTTTACCCGTTCGTTGCCGCAGCAATAGCGATTATCCGCCAGCTCGACCGCTTGGCAGCAGGAGAGGAGGACGGCGACGCGATTGCCTTCAAAATGATTGTTCAGAATGCGGATGTTGCGGTGAACGCCGACGGCAGGCTCCGGGCATTCGGTCCCGACGACGATTCCGACGGCGTCGCAGTATTTGGTGTGGCCGTAGCCGCAGTCGAGGAAGCGGCAGTCCCGGATCTCGATCTCCCCCGCCGCGCCCGATTCCGCCCAGCCGTCGGCGGTGTTGATGTGGATTCCTTCGCCGGTGCAGGACTCAAACAGGCAGTCCCGCACCTGCACGTCCCGTGTCTGAAGGAGCAGCGCCCGTCCTCTGATGTTGCGGACGGTGCAGCGCTCGAAGCGGAGGGAGGCGCTCCGCGACAGATTCATCATCAGATCGCCGGGGCGGAAGCCGTCGGGCAGGGGCTTGGTGAAGCGGAAGAGATACCGTCCCTCCGCCAGCCGCGTGACCTCCTCCACCGTGCGGTTTTTGTGGGGCTCGTAGGGAAGCAGCGTCTCGCGGTGTACAAAGGCGACGGTATCACCGACCTCCGGGAACTCCTCGGTAAAGTCCTGCGTCGTGACGGTCAGCTCGGCCTCCGCCATCGCGGGAGAGCGGGTGCGGAGGGTGGTGAGATAGAAGCCGTGCAGATTGGCGGCATCGTCTCCCATCGCCTCAAAGCGGCAGTCGCGGAAGGAGATCAGGCCGGAGCAGCCGATAAAGTGGGTGGCGTCGCAGTTGACGGAAAGAGGGCGTCCCTCGGAGGGGACCACCTGAAGGCGATCGAAGGTGAGATCGCGGCAGCGATGCGCGATGACGCCCATGCCCGGTCCCGCATGCAGGGTGACGTTTTCCATGCGGATCTCCTCGCAGCCGAGCAGATGAATCAGCGGCGCGTAGCTGTAGAGATGACGGAACAGGATGCCGGAGCCGGGGGCAAAGAAGGCGCTTTCCGGCCCGCGGAGCAGCACCTCCTCCTCCGAGAGGGAAAGCACGTTGTCTGCACCCTCGAAGATGCAGCGGCCGCCGGGACGCGTCCCGGCAGGGTCGAAGTCCTGATAGGAGACGACGGGCTCGCCGCCTCGGAGGGGGTAGCCGTCGTCAAGCCTGACGCGGATACCGTTCCCATCGGAGGACAGCACGCGTCCGCAGGAAAAAGGGGGGCGCTCCCAGTCGATCGTCAGATTTTTCAGGGTGATGCGGCGGCAGCCGTCCAGCTCAAAGGGACGGATCAGACCCGAAAAGAGGAGGGTCGTGCCGTTGCCGTCAATCGTCAGATCACGTCGATGGGAGAGGAGGAAGGCAGGGTTTGCGTTCTGATGCCAGGCGTTGTAGTCGGTGGCGGCGATCTCCCCGCTCATCAGGGCGCGGAAGAGGCGTTCCCCCTTCTCGTTGCCGAGGCGGAGGATGCCGCCCTCGAAAACGGCGGTTTCGCCGTCGGGGAGCGCCGTCAGCGCGTCGGACAGGAAGGACAGGGCGTGGCTCGGCTCGTTTTTCAGATCGGGTGGCAGGATGATCTTCATGAGGTTCTCCGGTATTTCAGTTGATTTTGGGTCAGAATCGCTTCCTGCAGGGGAAGCAAATCGTTTTACCTATGATGATTATAGCATCGCCGCCGCCGGAATGCAAGAGCTTTTTCGGAAAAGCTGCAGAAATTTTCGCGCCCGCCGCCTGCGGATGAGGCACGATACTGCCGTTTCCGCTGCCCGCAGATGAGGCGCAATACCGCCGGTTCCGCCGCCCGCGGATGTGGCACGATCCCGTCGTTTCCGCCGTTTGCGGATGTGACTCGATCGGATAGGCGCAGGGATAATGTTTCCGCGCCTCCGTTTCCCGGATTTAGAAAAAAAGTAAAAACCGCCTTGACAATCGGGGCAGGATGTGCTATACTGAAAGACGCAAAACGATTTGCGTACAGGAGGAATCCAATATGTCTTGTCCGATGATAAGCCGTATTTCCCCCGCCAACCCCGGGGAAACGGTTCGCATATTCGGTGAAAATCTGAAGCATTGCCGCGTCTATCTTCACGCTCCCGAGGAGCGGATTCAGCCGGAGGACGCCTTTGAGACTCCCCCGCTCCCCGACCGACCGGAGGAGGCCATCGCCGCCGAGGTGCTTGGCGGGGACGATCAGGTTCTGTATGCGGATATTCCCTATACGATCCCGCACGGCTGTTTCCTGCTCTGGGTCGTCGGGGAGGAGGGGGAGGCCTGCGGTGTGGTCAACCGCCCCGAGGTCTGGAATCAGTCGCTGAAAAAAGCACGCCCCGACGACCGCTTCACCCTTTACGGCCGCAGCTTTTTCGGCTTCGATCAGGCCGCCTTCCTCAAAACGACCTGCGTGATGAAGCATCTTGAAAGCGGCGCGATCTATCGGATGCGCTGGGGCGTCTGCCAGGATATTCAGCAGAATATGCCGGGGCAAAACGATCACAAGAGCGACTATCGTCTGCCGGCGGAGCTGCCTGCCGGCGAGTATCTTTACTCCATGACCAACGGTACGGGAGGCGCGTGGGGCTGGTCGGAATGCCGCCCTCTGACCGTGACGGAAAAGCGGGACTATCTTGAATACTGCCGCCTCCGCTGGAATGCCGAGTGCCGTCAGAACATCACCTTTGATATGAGCGGCGTTTCGATCGTCCGCCTTCCCGCCGATTGCGGCGACGGCCTGACCGACGTGACCGACCGCCTTCAGGCGGCGATCAGGGAAGCGGCTGTGACCGGCGGTGCCGTGATTCTGCCGGCGGGACGCTTCGGGATCAGCCGCACCGTCGAGCTGCTTCCCGGCGTTGTGCTGAAGGGCGCGGGCGCCGGTGCGACGACACTGACGGTGACGGAGGGAAGCACCCTCGCCCCCGTCGGTATGCCCCCCGTTGCCTACGCCTCCCGCGCCTCCGACGGCAAGAACTGGTCGCGGGACTGGCTTCCTTATATGAATCGCGAAAACAACACGCCGATGGTCTGGATCCGCACCGACGCCGGTATCGAGGATATGACGCTGGAGGGCGGGAGCGGCACCGTGATCCTGACTCTGATCGGAAACGAGGACGAAAGCCCCTCCCGCGGCGTCTTCTTCAACCGCGTCTGCTTCGAGAACGGCATCAACAGTGCCCTGTATCTGCATGGGACCGATTTTGACGTCTCTTATCACGGGGTGATGACGACGGGACATACCGAGGATCTGACCTTCTATAAATGCAGCATCACCGCCTCCTTCCCGCTGATGATCCTGCCGGCGCAGTGCCGGGATCTGCGGATGATCGGCAACCGCTTTGAGGTCAGCCCGCGTCAGACGGGAGACTGCGTCTTTGCGGGAGGGATCTACGGCGCGGTGATCACCGAAAATTCCTTCCTCTGCGGCCGGCGCTCCCTGATCAGCCAGCAGGGCATGAGCGACTGCTGGGTCTTTCAGAACCGGAGCGAGGGGGTGGCGAACACCACCAATGCAAACGAGGAATATATGTCGGAATACGGCCAGAGCGCCTGGATCGGCAACGCTACCGAGGTAGGGGCGGACTATGTCCGGGTCGGCTTCCCCCTCGCCGGGAAGCGCCTGCTTCAGCGCGGCACGGTCGGGGAGAATCTGCACGAGCATCGCTGGTTTCTGATGATCCTGAAGGGCAGGGGACTCGGTCAGTACCGCACCGTCACCGGCGTGGAGGGAGATCGCATTCTCCTCGATCGCCCGTGGGAGGTCCTGCCCGACGCCGATACCTGCTTCAATCTCATTACCGCCTCCCACCACAACATCTGGGCGCTCAATTTCGCCGGAACGGGGAGCGGAAACAGTCAGTTTGTCTACGGCTCCGGGATCGAGAATATCGTCGTCGGCCATTCGATGCTGATGGCGTCGGGGATCAGTATGTACGCCATGATGCCGCAGCGGAACGAGGCGGGAGAGCTGATCGATCTCGGCGTTGTCGCCTTCAACAGCTTCACGAACTGCGATGCGCGCTACAGCGGGATGGGGCTTTGCCTCTGGACGAACGAAAGCTGGTCGCTGTTGGACGACCGAGAGGTCGATTATCCCAATCAGATCGGCAATATCGTGCGCTGGAACTCCTTCATCGGGGGCGCCGATTCGGAATATGTCAAGAATCAGACGGTATGGACGCCGGTGAAGATCGCAGGAGGCCTTCAGAGCTTCGGGGATTACTGCCTGATGGAAAAGAATCTGCTGGCGGGCTATGAGGCGGGGATCCACATCCGCTACGGCTCGCGGGGGAACTTGCTGCGGAATAACCGCTATCGCGGCAACGCCACCGATATCCTCGACGACGGAAGCGGAAGTCTTCTGCTCGATGAGGGAGAGGGGCTGAAGGTCGCCCACGGCGGACAGAGAAACAAAAACGGAGGATGGTACTACGAATGACGGGATTTTTGCCGAAGCTGCTTTCGGTCGACCTCTCGACCAACTATCTTGAGGCGGGCGAGACGCTGTATATGACGCTGCGCTGGCAGAACATGGGGGACTGTGCGTATCCTGCCGAGGGCAAGGTGACGGTCGACCTGATCTTTGACCGCGACCGGCGGCATATGGAGAATCTGACAGACGGCTTCCGAACGGTATGGACTCCCGCACCGGGGATGTACCGCTGGGAGCCGGGACTGACGGTCGGGACGACGGGAACATGGAAGGTGCCTCAGACCTGGTGCGGTTCTTTCCGGGTCACGGTCGGGCTGGAGGGGGACGACGGCGAAAAGCTCCCCTTCCTCGGCCGGGAGGGGAAGCCGGTATGGCGCGAGGATCTGACTGATATCGATCTCGGCTGGGGCTGGGGTCATACGATGCTGGTGGCGCAGCGACGCCCGGTGCATCTGACATTGGCGGAGGCGTGCAGCCGGCGGGAGCAGCCCTTTGAGGGAGAGACGCTCCGCGTCGGAGAGCTGCTGCTCGATCCGTCGCAGCCGGCTACGGTCGGACTGGTCGGCGGGGCGCGATGGGCGTCATGTCCGCCGGTCGTGACGGCCTGCCGCACCGATACGCATGAGGTATTCCGCTGCCTGAAGCCCGATCAGCTCCCCCGCTTCGGGGCGGCCGAGCCTTACGAGGGCGGCGTCCGATATCGCATCGAGGGGATCTTCGGGACGATCCTGCTCGACTTTTCCGAGCGGGAGGGACAGACGCTCCTCTCGGCGGAATGTCTGTCTTCCGGCGACCGCTGCGAGGCGGTGAGTCTCTTCCTGCCGAGGGTTGCCGTCTTTTCGGAGGAGGGCAGCCTGATCAACTTCTTCTGCGGCGGGCGAAGCGTTCCGATCCGGGAGAATCCCCCCTTCCGCTCCGTTTTCCGCTATGACGTCTGCAATGCAATGGCGGGGTGGGACAACGGAACGGCGCTGGCCGTGACGGCCGACGATATGGAATCGGTCCTGATCCAGTCGGTGGAGGAGCTGGGCGGGGTCAGGCAGGGTGTTATCGGCTGCGAGCTGACGCTGCTGATCCCCGCGCTTTCCGACGGCGCGGTCTCCCTGCGGACGCCGAAGCTCCCGATTATGCTTTGCCGGCTGCCTGAGGGCTCGTGGGAAGCGTTTGCGAAGCTGCTTCGCTCGCGGCTGCCTGAGGGGAAAATGTCTCTTTACGACAACACGCTCTTCTATAAAATCAGCGTCGACAAGACGCTGGAGGCAGACGAGAACCGCCCCGAGACCTGCTCAACGCCCCTTCGATTCCCGCAGGTGCGGCAGATCATCGAAAAGATTTATCATATCACAGGCGGGATGCGGCAGGTGGTATATCTGGTCGGATGGCAGCGGAAGGGGCACGATACCGAGTATCCCTTTCCGCACCGCTACGGCTTCACCCCGAAGCTCGGCAGCTTTGCCGAATGGGAGGAGTGCCGCGCCTTTGCCAAAGAGCATAACGCGATCCTGTCCTTCCATGACAATTTCGACGACGCCTATGTGCCGGAGGAGACTGCGCCGGGGCTGATCGCCACCGACCGGCGCGGAAGACTCTGCAAGGGCTGGCTCTGGGCGGGAGGAATGTCCTATATTCTCTCCCCCAAGGCGTACAACCTGTCGGGAGAGATGGCGGCGCGCGTCGAGGAGACGCTCCGGCGCTTCGGCATCGAATTCAGCTACCATCTTGACGTGCTGACCTCCGAGGTGAGGCGCTATGACTTTTCTCCCGCTTGCCCCTCCTGCGCCCTTGAGAATGTCGGGTACAAAAAGAAGATCGTCGGGGAATTTGAGCGCTATGGGGTCGATGTGACGAGCGAGGATCTGACCTTGCCCTTCATCGGCGTGATCGAATATGCCCTGCATACCCGCTATCACTTCGGGGAGCGCCTCTTCCCGACCGAGAAGGTGATTCCCCTCACAACGATGCTCTTCCACGGAAGGGTGCGCTACGGCATGGGAGCGGTCGGGAAGCGGGAACGGCTCTATGCCGCTGCCTACGGCGCAACCTGCGGTCTTGACTGCGTCGGGGCATCGCTCGGCAGGGATCAGATCGACTGCCTCTATCTGCACGATATGCCGATGCAGCTTCTTGCCCGCAGGGAAGTGCTGACCTGCCGGGAGGAGGGGGAGCGGCTGACCGTGTTCTATGAAGGGGACAGCGCCGTCGAGGCGGATTTCGGGAGCGGGAGCTTCCGCATCATCGCAGACGGCAGAACCGTCACGGAGGACGGGCTGACGATCCTGCCCGCCTTTGACGGAAGCGGGGATACGCTGGTATACAGCGACCGCGACCGTACCGTCGGGCTGCCCTGCAGCGAGAAGGCCGTCACGGTGTCTTCCCTCGGCTTTGAGGGAGTGATCGGGTGCGGCGAGGCTCTTCCGCAGGAGGGCATGCTGACGCTGCAGCTGACGGGAGGAGTTCCCGTGAGAGTTTCGACTAAAAGCGACAGGACGAAATTGCGCAGATGAAAAGCAATGCGCTCCATTGTTTTTTGCCGGTTACTGTTGTATAATATGGACAAGATGCACGACCGATCAACGGATGCACTTGTTCTATTAGAAATATTTATTTAAACGGAGGATTTCAAAATGAAAAGAATCTTGGCTCTTGTACTCGCGGCTGTCATGATGACCGCCGTCCTTGCGTTTTCTGCCTCTGCCGCCGATAACCTGCTTGACAACACCAAGTGGGAATGCAAAAACGACTCCGGCAGTCTCGTCCCCGGCGCATCGGGCATCACCGTCGGTGCCGACGGGAAGGTCGAGCTTACCGCGCTTCAGACCCAGTGGCTCCATTTGGTTCAGAAGGTTACCGTAAAGGCCGGCACGACCTACAGCCTTGAGATCGTTGCGACCCTGTCCGAGGGCGGCCTCAGAGTCGACCATGACGGCGAAGGCTCTGCCAATGAGAACGGCTTTGTCGAGAACCAGCTGAAGTATGAGACCGCAGGCCCCGATTCAACGGCGGTTGATTACGGCAAGAAGGTTACCTTCAAGCTCGAAATCAAGACCAAGGCGGATCAGACCGAGCTGACCGTCGACCTCAGAAACTGCTGCAGCGCCGCTGCCGATCCGTGGTACTCCAAGGCTGTCGGCACGATCGACAGCATCACCCTGGTCGAGGCCGGCGGCTCTTCTTCCGGTGAAGACACCAACCCCGGCACTTCCGATGTTCTGGCTTCCGTTGCGGTGATCGCTTCGGTGGCTGCCGCCGGCGCATTCCTTGCTATCAGAAAAAGACGCGGATAAGCGGATAACGACCTGCTGAAGGCTTGAACCGCCGCCGACCGGTGCGCTTTGCACGGGTCGGCGGAATCTTTTCGCTTGAAGCGTCACACGGTTGACAAATGATGTGAAAGGGCTTATAATAATACTCGAACCACATTATCGTGATTGCAACGGAGAACGGAAAGAATGTCAAAGAATATTACCATCAAGGATGTTGCAAGGGACGCAAACGTTTCGATCACAACCGCCTCCTTTGCGCTGAATGACGTCAAGGGTCGGGTCAGCGAGAAGGTGCGGAAACGGGTGCTTGAGAGCGCCGAACGGCTTCAATATACCGTCAACAACAGCGCCCGTTCCCTCCGTACCAATGACAGCCGTACCGTGATGTTCGTGTTTTCAAAGGAATATCTGATGGAGCGGAACGTCAGCTATATGCTCTCTCTTGCCGGCTGCGTCGAGTATGCCGACCAGATGGGGAAGGGGATTCTGCTTGAGCTGATAGACGCCGAAATGCCGATGGAGGAGCAGATCCGCCGATTCATGAGCCTGTGGGAGTCCCGGCGGGTGAACGGGATGATTTTTCAGTGCTATTTTGAGGATGATCGCGATGACGAGCTGTATCGGAGGCTCTACGGCGCGGGCGTGAATCTGGTGAACCTGTCGAGAATCGGCGCTTCCAGCGACTATCCCTGCGTATATCTGGAGGAATTTCAGATCGTGCGCGACCAGGTGCGCTACGCGGTGAAAAAGGGCTACGACAGGATCTATTACTTCTGTAAGCAGCACCGTCAGCCCGGCGTGCGGGAGCGAGGCTTTCTTGACGAGCTGGCGGGGGAAAACGCGCAGGGACGGATCCTGCACTACCATTCCCTCAACTGCACCGAGGAGGAGGCTTGGCAGGCGGTGGGGCCGGTCATGGAAGAGGGGAAGCGGATTGCGGTGATCTGCTGGAACGATGCCGATGCCATCGTGCTGCTCCGCGTTCTCCGAAAGCGCGGGATCGCAGTCCCGGATCGGATCGGCGTGATGGGCTTTGATAATATCCCGCTGGCGGAATATGTGACGCCGCGGCTGACGACCGCCTCCCAGCCCTTTGCCGAGATGGCGAAGCGGGCGCTGGAGGTGCTGGACAACGCCGATAAGGCGGTGGTCAGAGTGCCGGAACGGGTGCTGGTTTCGGGGGAGATCATCGAGCGGGAATCGATGTGACCTCCCCGGAGCGTGAGGAACGAGCCGAAGCGGCGGACAAAGCACCTCCGTCGGAAAGACGAAGGAAGGCGAGTCAAAGAGAGCGGAGGACTCCCGAGGGGGGATTCTCCGCTTTTTGCGTTTTGTCGTTCCTTCCGCTCCGCTGCCGAGGTCTGTTGCCGCGGCGACGCTGCGGAACAGCCGTCGTCCGTCTGCATGAATTTTTCCCGCGCCGTGAGTCACCCGCTCCGTTGCCGAGGTCTGTTGCCGCGGCGACGCTGCGGAACAGACGTTGCCTGTCTGTATGAGATTTTCCTGCGCCGGGCCTCGCCGGCACCGTGCCGCCATCTCTCCGGGCAGCGGCGCTTTCTGCGGAAATCCGTCACTCCGATCCCTAAACCTTCGGATTTTCGTCAGAACTGTGCGGAGGCAATGCTTTTTTTATATGCCGCGCTCTTTTGCTCCGCAGGATATTGACAGACGGAAAGAAGAATGATATAATAATCTCATTCAACGCAAAACGATTTGCATCCAAAATCACAGAGGAAACGGAGTGATACACTTGAATCGGAAAATCTCGGACGTAGGGTTTTCCAAGGATAATATCGACCATCTCGGCAATAAATACCTGATCGGCAACGGATATATGGGGATCCGCGGCACGGCGGAGGAATATACGGCGGAGCTGCATCCCGCGATCAATCTGTCGGGCGTCTACGATCGCGCCCCCGGGAAATGGCGGGAATCGGTCAATGCGCCGAACGGATTGTACTGCCTCCTTCATGCCGATGGCGAGCGGCTGGCACTGCCTGAGAAGGAGCCGCGGTTCCACGAGCAGTCGCTTGATCTTGCGGCGGGACTTCACGGAAGGCGGACGCTTTGGCGGGTCGGGGAGACCGGTGTGACCGTGGAGAGCGAGCGCTTCGCTTCGATGGCGGATCCCCATGCGATCCTGCAGCGCTATGTCGTCAGCGTCGACCGCGAGGCGGAGCTGACGCTTGACAGCGGCATCGATTCCGAGGTGTGGGATATCAACGGCGGCCATTTTTCCTCGGTCTCCCTTACCGAGCGGGAGGGGATCTTATCGGCGGAGTGCCGGACGATTGAGCAGGGCATTGTCGTTACGGTTCTGGTCGGGGAAAAAGCGCCTGTTGTCGGGGAAACGGTCAAAGAGGGCGGAAAACTGCTCAAGCGCTACCGCTTCCGGGCGGAGCCCCTTGTCTCCTATGTCTTCGAGAAGACCGTGACGGTCTGCACATCCCGCGACGAGGACGCCGTCGGGCTCCCGACGATGCTCGATTACGAGGAGGCCAAGCGCCGTCATACCGCCTGCTGGGATCGGATCTGGTATCGGTCGGAGGTTCAGATCGAGGGAGACGACGAGGCGGAATTGGCGCTCAATTATTCGATCTATCACCTGAACTGTATCGCGCCCCGCAGCGGCGGCGTCCGCTCCATCCCCGCGCGGGGGCTGTCGGGACAGGTCTATAAGGGCGCGATCTTCTGGGACACCGAGATGTTCATGTTCGACTATTTCCTCTTCACCGATCCCGACGTGGCGAAAAGACTGCTCCGCTATCGGATCACGACCCTGCCGGGGGCGATGGAGAAGGCGGCGGAATACGGATGGAGGGGTGCGTTTTACGCCTGGGAGAGCCAGGAGGGCGGACTGGATGCCTGCACCGACTACAACATTACCGACGTCTTCACGGGACGACCGGTCAGAACCTATTTCCGGGATAAGCAGGTCCACGTTTCGGCGGCGATGGTCTATGCGCTGGTGCGCTATCTGGAGGTGACCGGCGACCGCTCGGTGCTGCGCGAGGGCGGCAACCGGATGCTGCTGGAGTGCGCGCGGTTCTATCATTCCCTCCTTGTCCGATACGTCGGACGGGATTTCTATGAAATTCACGATGTGGTTGGTCCTGACGAATATCATGAGCGGGTCAACAACAACGCCTACACCAACCGCATGGCGCGCTTTACGCTGGAGCAGGCGGCTTGCCTGCTTCGCGATGATCCCATCTGCACAGAGGAGGAGCGCCTCGGCTTCCTTGAGGCGGCCAAGCGCCTGAAGGTGCCGCAGCCCGACCCGGAAACGGGACTGATAGAGCAGTTTGACGGCTACTTCCGCCTGGAGGATGCGTCGGTTGAAACGCTCCGCTCCCGGCTGATCGATCCGCGGGAATATTGGGGCGGTGCAGACGGCGTGGCCAGCCATACGCAGGTCAATAAGCAGGCTGACGTCGCGGCGATGCTCGGGATGTTTCCGGAGGATTATCCGACTGACGTGATGGAAAAGAATTGGCTTTACTATGAACCGAGAACCGAACACGGCTCCTCGCTCAGCGCCTGTATGTTCGCGCTGCTGGCCTGTTATATCGGGCGGCCGGATTACGCCTATCCGCTCTTCATGAAATCGGCACAGCAGGACTATTTGCCGGGCTCGAAGCTCTGGCTGGGGCTGATCTTTATCGGCGGGACGCACCCTGCCGCCGCGGGAGGCGCCTGGATGGTGGCAAGCCGCGGATTTGCCGGGCTCTCGATCCGGAACGGCTGCCCCGCGGCGTCGAAGCCGCAGCTTCCCGAAGGCTGGGCGCGGCTGCGCTTCCGCATTCTCTGCCGCGGAAAGAGCTATCTCGTGACGGCGACGGCTGAGAAAACGTTGATCGAGGAGGAACAGACGTGATCCGGGCGGTGATTTTCGATCTTGACGGTGTGCTGGTCTCGACCGACCGTCTCCACTACCGTGCCTGGAAGCGGCTGGCGGAGGAGCTTGGGATCAATGATTTCAACGAACGGGATGCGGCGCGCCAGAGAGGAGTCAGCCGCATGGCATCGCTGGAGGTGCTGCTTGAGAAAAGCCCCGTCCGCTACAGCGAGGCGGAAAAGGAAGAAATGGCGGAGCGCAAAAACCGATGGTATATCGAGCTTCTGCGGGAGCTGGATCAAAGCGCGCTGCTCCCCGGCGCGGTTGAGACCCTTGCAGCGCTGAATCGACTGGGGATCGCGACCGCCGTTGGCTCTGCCAGCAAAAACGCCGGGCTGATCCTCCAAAAAACAAGGCTTCTTGATCGGCTTGATGCCGTGGCAAGCGGACTTGATGTGACAAGATCCAAGCCTGATCCGCAGGTCTTTCTCTGCGCGGCGGAGAAGCTGGGGATCGCGCCCTCCGACTGTCTCGTGGCGGAGGATGCCGTCGCCGGGATTGAGGCGGCCAAAAACGCCGGTATGCGCGCTTTTGCGGTGGGTGATGCCGTCAGGTGCCGGGAGGCGGATTATCGTGCGGCGGATCTTCAGGGCTTTCTTGTCCTTCTGCCGCAGATTCTGAAGGAGGAAACGAATGAGCGTTGAGGGAATTTCGGAGGGAGCGTTGCTCCAGCGGGGAGAGGATGGCTTCAGCATCGGCTTCTTCCGTTCCGGGGAAAAGATCACGACCGCACGCTATGACGGGAGGAGGCAGGGCTGCGCCGCCGTTTATCCCCTCGGAGAGGGGCGGTACCGTCTGGAAGGAATCCCGACCGGCGGCCCGTATACCCTGACAATCGGAGAAAACCGCTTTGAGTCGGTCTATGTCGGGGATCTGTGGCTGCTCGGCGGTCAATCGAATATGGCGGGCGTGGGACATACGACAAGGGAGGATTGCGACTTCGGCGGAGACCCCGAGGTGCGGGCGTTTTATATGACCGATCACTGGGACGCCGCCAATCATCCCCTTCACGCGACGGGATGGGCGGTAGATGAGGTGCATACGCGGGTCATCGGTTCGGGCTATCCCAATTACGAAGCCTGTATCGGCCCGGGGCTGTCCTTCGCAAGACGGATGAAGGCGCTGACCGGCGTGCCGCAGGGCGTCATCTGCTGTGCGCACAGCGGCACCTCGCTTTCTCAATGGGATCCCGCGCTGCGGCATCTCGGCGGAGCGGGAAGCCTGTACGGGGCGATGCTCCGACGCTTTCATGCCTGTGGCGGACGGGTGAAGGGACTCTTCTGGTATCAGGGCTGCAACGACGCGGAGGAGCAAGCGCATCGGGTCTTCACCGGGAAGCTGACGGCGCTGATTGAGGCCTGCCGCCGAGATTTCGGGACGGAGGGGAGCGCCCCGCTTCCGATCGTGCAGGTGCAGATCGGAAGGGTGACAAACCGTGTGATTCCGCTGCATGAAGCGTGGTGGAACAGTATCCGGGAGCAGCAGCGGCAGGTCGGGGAGAAGCTCCCCGCGATCGCCACCCTTTCGGTACTGTCGAAGGAGCTGGACGACGCCGTCCACCTCTCAAGCGCCGCGCAGCGCCGCCTCGGAGAAGAGGCAGCGGAGGCAATGCATTGTCTGCTTGATCCGACAAGCCGGGAGGGCAGCCTGCCGCCCCGCTTCAAGGAGGTTTGCCTCTGCCGCGGACACTTCAACGGCTGGGCGGAGGTGCGGGTGCGCTATGAAGGACTGCGGGGCGGGCTGATCGCTCCGGGGCGCCCGCTCGGCTTTGTGATCCGCGAGGCGGAGGGAAAGCCGGAGACGCAGTACGTCCATCGGATCGCGCTTGAGGGGGACACGGCGGTGCTGTATTCCGACCGTCTGCCGGAGGAGCTGCTCGGCGGGCAGCTTTACTACGGGCGCGGCGCCGATCCCTGCTGCAATATCACCGATGAGGCGGGACGCGACCTGCCGGGAATGGGGCCGATTCTTCTTGACCGAATCGAAGAATGAGCCCGACCCCGCCGGTGAATGATCAGTCCATATTGCAACTACTTTTTCGAACCAATTCCGGAGGATTCTGTATGACGAACGCAAAACGATTTACCGATGTCAGCCTTCCGCCGCTGCGGGAAGGAGCCTTTTCCTTGGCGGGGTTCTCCTCGCCCGGAGGGGCTGCGCTTCCGCCCCTGAACGGCACGCCTGTCGGGGATGCGGTGATCACGGCTGCGACCGATATGACCTTCCCGGACGAAACGGTCTGCCTGACGGGAGAGCATCTGGAGGAGGCCTCCCTGCTTCTCTGGAGCGAGGGCGCGCTTCGCCGCATCAAGCCGCTCCGTTCCGATTTCAATAAGCTGCAGGCGGTGATCCCCGCCGATCTCCGACGCTCGGTGACGCTGCTCTGGCCGCTGACCGGGAAAGGAATCGGCGCTCCCTTCCGCATCAACGAGCCGAAGATCTGGTGGTCGGATACCGAATATCTGACCGCCGACCGTCCGATCAACCGCTTCCGGCTCTTCGGCGCGAATCTTTCGTTCGAGGGAGTCGTCCCGACGGCGGTCGCCGTGCTGTCCGACGGGAGCTTCCGCCGCCTGACGGTGACGGAGCGCAGTCCCTATTGCCTGGAGGCGGAGCTGGCGCTTCCCCTTGCGGCAGGGGAGGCGCTGACGGTGTTCCTTCACAACGGAACGGGGGGAGACTGCGGCTGGAGCCGCGGCTTCCGCCTTGAGGCAAGGCGGGACGGCAGACTCCCGGAGGCGCTCCTTCCGGTGCTGCGGGTCGAGGACTTCGGCGCGCTCTCCGATGACGGGCTGGACGATACCGACGCGATTGAGAGCGCGCTGGCAGAGGCGGCGGGTCTCGGCGGCGCGGTGATCCTCTTCGGGGCGGGAGAATATCATCTGTCCCGCGAGGTGGAGATCCCGGATCAGTATCCGAAGGGATTGTATATCCGGGGCTGCGGCAGGGGTGAGTATGATTTCGTCTCACGGCTTCTCCCCTCGGAATACGACCGCAGAGGGCTGTCGGGACGCTATACCGCGCTGTCCTTCCTCGATCCCTCCTGCCCGCCTCCCACCCTGCTCCGCATCAGCGGAGACCATGTCACCCTCTGCGATATGACGCTTTACGGGGCGGACGGTCATGTCGGAGGCTATACGATGAAATACGGCTACACCGTCGCGGTCTCGGGGCATCACGTCACTCTGTCGGGGCTTCGGATGATCAAGTGCGATCTGCGTGATCTTGACCGCGAGGGAAAATACAGCCTGAACTGCTCCAATCATCTCTATCTTCACACCGCGGCGCGGCATATCGACGTGCTGAACTGTGAATTCCATACCAAGGCCTGCGCGATCTGGATCAATTTCTACGACGGGCCGCGCTATGCTCAGCCCGTGCTGTTTGACGACGGAAAGCAGGTGCGCTTCGTTCGGATCATCGGCTGTGATTTCTACGGCTATACCACCCCCTACACCCATCCGACGGGGAAGCGTCCGGCGGGCGATGAGGGCGAAATCTCGCGGGGGATCACGGCGATGAACTGCGAGGCGCTGACGGTTGAGAACTGCCGCTTCTGCGGGATCGACCGGGCGCACGACTTCGTGCTGACCCGCAGCATGTACATTCCGATCACCGCCAATCATATGTATATCGCCGGCAATCGGATGATGAACATCGGCTCAACGCCGGGGACCGGCTTCGACGGCAATACGGGGGAGCAGATCCTGCTCCACGGCGGCCTCCATCTCGGCGGGATCTACAACGTCGGAAAGAGCGAAGGGGATCGCCTCACGGTCCGCACCGATAATATCCGCCTGACCGACGACAACGGGCGGGAGATCAGCCCGGAGGATACCGTCACAAACGCCGGCAGCCGCGTGACCGACGGGCTGACAAGGGGAACGCGCGGGATGGCGTACCTCTGCGCCGGGAAAGGCGCGGGACAGATCCGCCGGATCGACGGCTACGAGCTGTATGACGACCGCTATGTCTTCCGTCTGGAGAGCCCCTGGCTCGTCGAGCCGGACGAGACCTCGATCGTGATGGAGACCGCCCCGTTCCGGGAGAACATCATCTGGCGCAATACCATCATGAAGGATGAGCCGACGCTGGCGCAGGGCTTCAAGTCGGGCGGCGTACTGCTGTTCTTTGATTCCTACAGCAATATCATCGCGGAAAACGATTTCCGCAATCTTGCCTTCGGGGTGGCGCTCAACGCCGCCTTCAAAGCGCCGGTGCTTTGGAATACCGTCCGGGACAACCGCTTCAGCGGCATCCGGGAGGCCTGCCGCGACGCGGCGCAGGGAGGCGATTCGACGCGGCACGCGACCTGCTTCTGCGAATCGGTCATCGGCAATGCGGGGGAGACCTGCGGCTGGGATGATTATCATGTCTGGTATACAGTCGGAAACGTTTTCCGCCGCAACCGCTGTGAGGATTGCGATACGTCGGCAGAGATCGCCACCAATCGCTGGAATAACCTCCGCAACAATCACAGCGGGAACGGGATCGACGATTATTTCGGGGAGGAGAAGGGAAATACCCTCACGGTGATCGAGCAGAATGACTTTATTGACGTTTCACAGGGAATCCTGATCGGCAATCCCGCATATTGGAGTCTGCTCCGCGACAACCGCTTTACCTTCCGGGAAAAAGAGGGCTATGAGGCCGTCCCGCTTTGCCATGATCAGCCGCTGACAAACTATAAGCTGCTCTGCGTCGAAGAAGGAAAGACGGTGCGGGATGAAAACGGCACCGCGCGGGACACGTCGGGAAAGCACGGTAAAGACGATGAATGAGTCGACACGCATCACCGAATACCGCTATGAGCTGCTGGGAGGCGGAAGCGGGCGGCTGCCGAAGCTGCATTATCTCGCGCTCCGCACGCTGCCTCCCGAAGCGGAGGAGGGGAACGCCCACAGCTTGTCGGAGCTGATTCTGGTGAGGCGGGGGCAGGGCGTTCTGACGACGGAGGGGGAGCTTCTCCCGTTGTCGGAGGGCGATCTTGTCGTTCGCAACGCAGAAGAGGTCTGCGTCTTCCGGAACATCGGAGGCGATCCGCTTGAGCTGGGGGTGCTGGCGTTTGAGAGCGTGCGTCTTCACGGAACGCTGCAGGCGCGCCTGCTCCCGCCCGACAGCGGCATCGTTTTTCCGGCGGGAAAGGAGGCGAGGCTCTTTGACGAATGCTTCTCCCGGATGCTGGAGGAGACGCGGGAGGGGGAGTCGCTTTGCGACGATATCGTCAGAAGCCTGTCGGGAGTGTATCTGCTCTACTTCTACCGGCTGGTGCAGCGGGAGCAGGGGCAGGAGGCGCTGCTGACGGGGAAACATATCCTGCGGCAGCTCATCGGCTATATCGACGCGCATTTCCGTGAAAATCTCACCCTCGATGGGATCGCCGCCGCCTGCTTTGCCAACAAATATTATGCCTCCCATCTCTTCACCAAAGTCAAAGGCTGCAGTATCGGTGCGTACATCACCGAAAAACGGCTTTCGGAGGCCTGCCGCCTGTTGACGGAGGGGGCGCTTTCGGTCAAGGATGTATCGCGCGCCGCCGGCTTTAATGACGCCGCCTACTTCGGTCGGCTCTTCAAAAAACGGTACGGGATCACGCCGCTGGAGTTCCGACGGACGCTCCCGATAAAGTCGGATGATGTTGCGGATAAAAAAGACAAGAATATCCATTGAAAGGGGCGATGCGACAGGCTATAATAATGATGGAACGTCAGTTTCACCAAAAGAAGCCTTCGAATTGTTCCCGGGAGGGACTTTATGAACAGAATTTTACTGAACCCCGCCGACGAGGCATCGGCCTCCTTCCTCTTCGAGCGCCCGGAAACCGATCGGAAGCTCCCCTGCGTCCTCTTCATCCACGGAGGGGGATGGAGCTCCGGCTCGGCGGAGCAGTACCGAAGACATATGAAGGCGATCGTCGAGGCGGGCGGGGCGGCGGCCTCCGCCGAATATCGGCTCAAGACCGATCGGCTTCCCCTCGAAGCCTGCGTTGCGGACTGCGGGGCGATCATGCGCTATCTCAGAAGCCATGCCGACAGCCTGGGGCTCCTGCCTGACCGCCTCTGCGCTGCGGGGGAATCGGCGGGGGGACATCTGGCGCTCTGCCTGGCCTCTCCGTTGATCTGTCCCGATCCTGCGGTAAGACCCGATCTCGTCGTCAATCTGAACGGCGTGGTCGATATGACCGGGGTCTTCCGGGATCGCTTTTTCCCGGAGGAGAAATGGCAGAACGAGGAGGATGCCGACAGCTGGCTCGGGAAATACGAGCTTGCGGAGCGCTGGTCGCCGCTGTATCGGGTGAGCAGCGGCAATTCCCCCGCGCTGCATCTGCAGGGATTGGCGGATCCCGTTGTCCGGCCGGCGGAGACGCTGCGCTATCATCGGGCCTTGCGGGAGGCGGGGGTGGAAAGCGAGTTGATCCTGCTGCCCTGCCGCTCCCACGCATTTATCCTCTATGACTATGAAAATACCGACGATACCGTAAACGGCATTGTCGATATGCTCTGCGGCAAGCTCGCGGAGCGGGGCTATCTGAATACAAAAACATAAAAGGAAAGGATTTACCATGAACAACGTAAAAAAGACCATGACCCTGCTGTTGATTATGTCTGTACTCCTGGGAATTTTCGCCGCCTGTCAGAAAGGAGACGGCACGGGAGACAACAGCAGCAAGCCCGCGGGCACTGCAGGACCGGGCGGCACGAATGCCGGGACCGACGCCAAGGAGGAATATGTCTTCCCCGACGAGAAGCTTGACGGCTATACCGTGAAGATCTTCTCGATCATGGGGCCGCAGACCACCTGGCTTACCTTCCCCTATTTTGACACCGAGGACAGCAGCTCCAAGATCAGCACCGCCATCTATCAGCGCAACGCGCAGATTGAGGAAACCCTTGAGTGCAAGATCGAGGAAACCAACGCCGACGCTTCCAACGTCGAGCTGTGGGCAAGCCTGCTGGCGGAGGATACCGACGAGTATCAGGCGGGCGTTGACTATTCCTGGAACTCGATTACCAGAGCCGGACTGAACTACCTCGTCGACTTCGGCACGATCGACAGCATCGATCTGAGCAAGCCCTGGTGGGATCAGAACATCAATAATGCCTATTCCCTCAACGGCCATGTCTTTGTGACCTCCGGCAGCGCCATGACCAGCAGCTGGGACGAAATCTTCGTTCTCTACTTCAATTCGACGGTCGCCGGTAACATCGACGGCGAGATGGATCTGTATCAGGAGGTCAAGGACGGTCAGTGGACGCTTGAGCGCTTCTGCCAGCTGATTACGGCGGGGGATAACGATCTGAACGATCCCGGTGCAGAGAAGGAGCACTACGGCTTTGCGACGCAGGCCTTCTACGCCGTGCCTTCCTTTATGGGAACCAACAACGTGACCTACGGCATCCTGAACTCCGACGGAAAGATTGAGAACAACACCTCCTCCGACCGCTTCATCAATACCGTCCAGACGCTGGCGGAGCGGCTCCCGGAATCCGACAGCATTTACTACGGGGATGCAGAGGTCGACACCATGTTCATGAACGGGGAGACCTTCTTCATGCAGGAGTGCATCGGCGCGATGGCGAACATGAGAAATCTGTCGGAATTCGACTACGGCGTGCTGCCGATGCCGAAGTTCAATGAGTCGCAGGAGCAGTATTACAGCTATTCCGGCGCGCAGTATCTCCTCTTCATTCCCTATACCAACGCCAATGTCGAGAAGACCGGCGTTGTGCTGGAGGCGATGATGGGACTTTCGGAGTATACCCTCAAGCAGACCTATATCGAGGATATGCTCGGACAGATTTACTCCCGCACCCCCGAGGCGGCCGAGATGATGAACGAATATATTCTGCCGAACACCCTTTATGATATCGGCGGCAGACAGGGCCTTCAGTTCAACACCCTGATTCCGCTGGATCAGATGGTCCCGATGGGGATGACCGACGTGGTTTCCGCCATCGATGCCGTCCGTGATGCGATTCAGGACAAGATTGACGCCGTCAATGAATTTGAGTCCTGACGGGAATCCGGGACAACCGGGAACATGACAGCATGACCGCCCGTGAGGGCGGAAAAGACGGGGAAGCGCCGATCCGGCCTTCCCCGTGATTCAAGCAAGGGCAGCGCACGCTGTCCAAACCAAACGAAAGGCTACGGAATATGAACGGAAGCAAACGCAAAAGAATTTTATGCTGCCTTTTCGCCGCGTTGATCCTGCTCGGCGGCTGTGCGGGAGGAGGCGAAGGGGTGACGACCGGCTCCGGAACGACCGGCGGCACGACCGGCGGGACGACGGGGGGAGATGCGACGACCGCTCCCGTCTCGGTCGAGATTGATGTGCCGGAGGCGGCGACGGAGCTCCCCGCCCCGGAATCGATCCGATTTGAGGACTTTGACGGAAAACTCGGCGGGGTAGGGCTGCCATCCATGAACGCCTCGCCGGAAGAGGGCGCTCCGATGCTCTCGGTGGTGAGCGAAATGACCTTCCCCGACGAGACGCTGGCCATCACCGGCGACAATCTGACAGGGGCTTCCCTGATCCTCTGGACCGAGGGAGAGCTGCGGGCGGTGATGCCGCTGCGGAGCGACAACTCCAAGCTGCAGGCGACGATCCCCGCGGAAATGACGAAATCGACGACGATCCTCTGGCCCTATAACGACAAGGGGATCGGCGCGCCGATCCGCATCAACGCCCCCGACGTCTATTGGCATGATCCCGCCTCTCTCCGGAAGGGGGAAGCGGGACAGACGGTCCGCTTCTTCGGCAGCGGCCTCTTTATCGACGGCTACGATCCGATCGTGCTGGTCCGCTACGAGGACGGCAGCACCGAGGAGCTTGAAATCGTCAGCGCCGATCCCTATCAGATCACGGCGAAGCTGAAATCGGATCTTTCCTCGGTCGGAAAGTGCGAATTCTATCTCCACAACGGCACGGGGGGCGATTACGGCTGGAGCAAGCCTCAGACCCTGAACGTCAACGAATACACCGTTCTCCCGGCGGAGAGCCTGCCGGTCTTCCGCGTCGATGAGTTCGGCGGGAAGGCGAACGACGGAAAGGATGACCTTGCCGCCGTGAAAGCCGCCGTTTCGGAGGCTGCCAAAGCCGACGGAGGCGTGATCGAATTCGGTCCCGGCGAGTATAACCTCAGCAGCACGCTGATGGTGACCAACCGCTTCGGCAAGGGGCTGTATATCCGCGGCGCGGGCATGGGAACATATGATATGAAGTCGGGGCTCGGTCATGACGAGTACGAGCATCGCGGGCTGTCGGGAGAATATACCCTGATCCGCTTCCTTGATCCCGCCTCCATGCCGGGCATCTTCCTCTATTTCTCGACAAGCAATCTCTTTGTCTCGGATCTGACGGTGCAGGGCGGGGACAACGGCGATCCCCACAGCTATAATGTCTTTGTCAGCGGCAATAATCTGGTGTTCGAGAGGGTTCGCTTCATGAAGGCCGATCTGCGGGATTTCGCACCCGCAAACTCCCAGCTCGCGACCGGCTCCAATCTGGAGATCGACAATTACAGCCACAATATCACCGTCCGCGACTGCGAATTCCACACCAAGGCCAGTGCCGTCAGCATCGGCAATATCGAGGGAATCTGGCCGTGGGGCTTCTTCGACAGTGAGAGAACTGTCCGCAATCTCCGGATCACGGGATGTGATTTCTACGGCTATGCAGGGCCTTATACCGCGCCCGACGGGCGCAAGCCCTCCGGCGACCTGGGCGAGATCTCGCGGGGATTGACCGGCTTCAATCTGCAGGGCATGGTCTTCGAGAACAACACCCTTCAGGGGTATGACCGCAAGAACAACAAGCTGCTGGTCAGAAGCATCTATATGAACGCGACCTGCGAGATGATGTATATCGCCGGCAACAAGATGACGAACGTCGGCAATACCCCCACCTCCGGCTTTGACCTCAACACCGGTGAGCAGATCCTGATCCACGGAAACGATTTCACCGGAGGGATCTTCAATGTCACCTCCACCTCGGAGGACGGTAAATTCGTGACGGTCCGCACCGATAATATCGTCGACAGCACCTCCAGCCCCTATTCCGCCTCCGACAACACCGGAAGCCGTGTCTTTGACGGGCTTGACAAGGGGACAAGAGGCAATCTCTACATCTACGGCGGCAAGGGCGCGGGACAAGTGCGGACGGTGGTCGGCTATCAGACGGGGAAGGATTTCATCACCTTCGAGCTGGCAGAGCCCTTCCGTATCGATCCCGACGACAGCAGCATCGTCGACCTCTTCTCCTATTCGGGACACAACATCATTTTCCGGAACACCATCGCAAACGATGAGCTGATCCTCAGCGAAGGACTGAAGACCGGCGGTGTGCTGCTCTTCTTCCAGGGAGGCTTCAATATGATCGCGGAGAACGAATTCCGCAATCTCAGCTTCGGTGTTGCCATCAACGCCCGCTTCAAGGGCCCCTGCTTCTGGAATACCGTCCGCGACAATACCTTTGAGGGGATCTCGGAGCTTCGCCCGAATGCGGCGCAGGGCGGCGACTCCACCTATAACGCCACCTTCTTCTGCGTATCGGTCGTCCGCAATTCCGATAAGGGCTGGGACAACTATCAAGTCTGGTATACCGTCGGAAACGTCTTCCGCGGCAATCTCTGCAAGGACGGCGACTATGCGGCGGAGCTGACCACCAACCGATGGAATCGCAACGGCGAGTGGGCGGGCTACTTCGGAGAGGAAAAGGGCGCGGCCATGACGATTGTCGAGAACAATACCTACGAGAATATCAAAACCGGCATCCTCATCGGAAATCCCGACTATTGGTCGGTGATCCGCAACAACAGCTTCGGCTTCAAGACGACTCCAGGCTGGCGCAAGCAGGAGTATATCTTCGAGCAGAAGCAGAGCAATTATTATCTGCTTTGCATCGAGGAGAACGCCGTGGTCAAGGATGTCAACGAAACGATCAATCCCGGCGCGGGGCAGAGCGTCCCCGTCAACTGATCTGCCGGACGATTCCCGATCGGGAACACAAGCACCCCCGAAGCCTGCGGGCTTCGGGGGTGCTTGTGTTTGCGGGGGACAGCGGTCAGGCGCGCCGCACGGTCAGGCTTTCGCGCAGAAGCCTTGGCTCGGAAAGGCAGAGCGCCCCCTTTTCTTCGGTGAAGGGGGCCTCCGCTCCGTCGATCAGAACCGCGGCGGGACGGAAATCCTCCGGCAGCAGGAAGCGGCGCAGCGTCAATTGTCCCGCAAGAATCGTCAGCCGCGCGCTGTCGTGATTGAGGGAGAATTCCCCCCAGCAGCCCGATACGCTCCAGATCGTCCGAAATGCTCCCGCGATCCGAGGGCGGAAGCCGAGGGTCTGCTCCGGCAGATCGAATACAAAGCCGCTCAGGATCGGAATCAGCGCGAAGCTCGCCATCGAGCGGGCGTAGTGATTGCCGCATTCGATTTCGTTGAAGGGGTTGCGCTTTTTGCCGTCATAGCGCTCCCGCACTGCGGAAACGACTTCCAGCGCCTCGTTCCGGAAGCCGCGGCTGAAGAGCAGCCCCGCAAAGGCATACTCGAAGCCGGTCATGCACTCCTCGGAATACGGGACGGCGAGGATGGGCTTCTCCCCCTCACGATAGTGGCAGATGATCGTGCCGCTCTCGTCGTTGAGGGCGAAATTGCGCCAGAGATTGCCGATCTCGCGAAGGGAGGGGCGGAAATTGTGACGGAACATATAGCGCAGGGCGGCAGTGAGCTGCTCCTCCTCAAACAGTGCGCCGAGGCCGAGGATGTCGGCGTGCCACTGACCGAGGAGCTGATCGATCTCAGAGCCTCCCGCGATCTGATATTTCATCTCGCCGGCCTCCTCGTTCCAGTATTCGGGGCATCCGAAGCGCCGGATCGGCGCATCGTCGCGGATGTCGATCTGCTGAATGAAATGCGATCCGTTGAAGAGCCGTTCGGCAGTCAGGCGTTTGCCCGATTCGAAAAGCGAGGCGTAGAGCGCGGCGTCGGGATCGTTGAGGCGGAGCGCCATCTTATGCATGGCGGAAAGCGCGCAGAGGTACATTCCCTGCAGCCAGGAGGAGGGGCCGAACAGCTCCATGTCGAGGGTATGATGCTGCCTCCCCTCAAGCATCCCGTCGCGGTCGCGATCCCAGGCATCCTCATTTTCCTCGCTCCAGGTATAGGCAAGGGCTTTTTTCAAGGAGGGCCAGAGCGACCGCAGCCATGCCTCATCCCCCGACAGCATCCATTCGCGGTAGGTTTTGAAGATCGAGGCCATCTGTCCATCGACACAGGGACGGAAGCCGCCCGGATCGCTTCCGAGGGGCAGCTTGGTGCGGAAGACCAGCCCCCCGGAGGGCTTCATGCTGCAGGTGAATTCATAGCGGCGGATCGAACGCTCAAGGTCGGGAAAGAGGAAGCAGAGAGCGTAGGCGTAGCTCCAGACATGACTGCAGGTTCCCTCGCAGGAGCCTTCGGTCTCGTTCGTCCCCTCCCATCCGTAGAAGCTCCCGTCCTCAAGCCGCAGAACGGTGGGACTTTTCAGAACAGAAAGATTGGAGGAGGCGGCCTCGATCACCACGGGAGGCAGCGTGGAGGAGAAGAGGGCGTTTCGGAAGGAATCGGAGCGACGGAACAGCTCCTCATATCGAGAGAGCAGGCAGAGGGCGCTGTGACGGGAGTCGGGGAACCGGGAGGCGTAATAATTTTTCCAGGTGATCTCCTTGCCGGCCTCATCGCGGGTCGGCGGCCAATAGTGGCGGCAGGTCGGGCAGCTCCAGCTCAAGGCAAAGCGGAAGGTTTTCTCCTCCCCGGCGGCAAGCCCGGCGCTTCCTGCGACGACGGCGGTGTCTCCGCTTCCGTCGGTGGGATAGCTGCGGGGACGGAGCCTGCCCTCGGTGAACTCCCGCCAATAGGTGCAGACGCCGTCGTTCCAGCCGCCCCGATACCAACAGAGCTGGCGGAAGGCGTCGGGATCGTCAAGCAGCAGCGTCAGGTCACCGTAATCGGGGTCGTCGGCAGGGTCGGTGCGCTCGTCGGTCGGACGCTCGCCCCGCGTGAGAAAGACGCCGCGAAAGGAGCCCTGCTCAAAGGGGAGGTTGCGCGACGGTTCAAACGGGTTCTTCAGCACAAACGCTGCGGTGCAGCGGAGCGTCTCTTCGGCGTGAATCCTGACGGAGAAGAGCGCGCCGGGAATGCCGGACGCCTCGGAATCGTTGGGGATGAAGGGATTAAAGGCCGTCAGCTCGACGACGGCGGGGAAGTCCTTGTCTCGGAAGGTGAGGACGGCAAAGGGAAACTCAGCGCGGAAGGTCACCTTCTCAAAATGCGGGAAGCCCGCCATCGTGTTCACGTCCGGCCCGTATCCGTAGCCGGTAAAGATGCTCTTGGAATATTTACCCATCAGATCCTTCAGGCGGTCTCCCTGCAGCACCCTGCTGACCGAGCGACCGTCGGGCAGCTCGGCGCGGACCGCGATATGGGTATAGCCGTTATAGCTTCCCTTATTGGGGCGGTTGAAGATCTCCCAGTCGGCAAGATGCCCGTTTCCGCAGAGACCGATGCTGCCGGTTCCGATCCCGCCGAGCGGGAAGACCAGCTCCTTCAGTGCTTCGTCTTGATAGATCATATACTGCTCCTGTTCTGCCGGAGGCGTTTGAAATGATACAGGGATATTATACTATAATGTAGGAAAAAATTCATCAAGAAGATGTGAATTTCTTCGTCAGCCGATGCCGTTCCGACAGAAGCCGTCCCGATCGAATGCGCGGGCAGGACGCGATCGATCCCGTATGCCCGCAGACAAGCGGCGGAGAAAGAGCCCGCTCGTGAAAAAAGCCTCCGCGCTTCCCGACGGGAGGCGCGGAGGCATGGCGTGTTTGCGGGGAAGATCAGCCTTCCCCCTGAAGCGCGGCCAGCTCAAGATATTTTTCCGCCGCTTCTGCAATCTGCGCGTTGATGTAGGTACCGTATTTGTTGTAGATGTTGATGACCATGTTGGTTCTCGATTTTACCATGCTGGTGAAAGCTCCGAACACGGTGTCCCAGCAGAGGGAGGAAACGAGAGGATCATAGACGGTGTGGCCGAAAATGTACTCGACCATCCGCTTGGATCCCTCATCCCGCATGAACCTCTCGCTGAGGGCGACGTTCAGGTATTCGGGGATGACGATCTCACTCGATTTGGCGGTCAGCGCCTCCAGGATGCCGCCGACGTAACTCGTTTCCCGGATGGTGCTTGGCACACCGACATAGGTGACGCGGGGGCAGTAGGAATAATAGTATTCCTGCGTTTCGGTATACTTCGGCATCGGAAGAACGGCGAAGTCGCTTTCCATGTCGCGGGAATTGCGGACATGGGCAGTCACCTGCATGATCATCAGCGCATTGTCCGTCTTGAAGGCGTCCTGCCGGAATTGGCCGTCATATACCGGGCAGAGGAAGGTGCGCTTCTGCTTGGTGTAGTCGACCAGCGTGTCAAGCACGTCGACAAAGGAGGGGGAATTAAAGCGGATTTCGAGAATATCGTCCTCATTTTTGTCGGAGAAGCGCTCTCCGGAGGAGATCATCATGCCGATATAGGACCAGTCCATGGCAATCAGCCCGAAGCGGTCTCCGTCGTTGAGCAGGGAGTCGCCGTTGTCGCCGCCCGTTCCGACCGCCCTTGCCTGCGAGAACATTTTATCCCATGTCCAGCCGCCTTCCGCCACAAGATCATACATCTCATCGGGGGATTCGAGACGGTGGTTCTCCGCGACGGTCTTGTTGTACATGATGATGGCCGTTCCCTCGTCGTCGCAGATGGTCAGATCGGAGGAGGCGTAGAAGAGAAGTCCCGCCATGGAATAGCCGTTGACGGAGCCCTGCGTCCACCACGGCTTGGTCAGATCGACGTGATCGAGCTGGTTGAGGTTATAGAGCAGTCCGTCGTTTGCCATCATGTAGACAATGTTGCCGATCACGTTGACAAGGGAATAGTCGTCTGTTCCCGCATGGAAGGACTCGTTGACCTTGGAGCTGATCACGGGGGAGGACTCGTCGATCTCGGAGATAGTGCAGTCGTAGGTGTCCTCGACATAGGAGTTTCGTTTGTACATGGCCTCGCTGACGCTGTCAAGCTCGGTGGAATATTCGATATAGATATCGTTCAGAATGCCGGCGATCTCATGCTGATTGGAGTTCATAATCACGAAATCGTAGCCGTTGCAGCGGAAGTCCTCCGGCAGTCCGGGATCATAGGGATTCTCCGTTTGGGCGGGATCGGTGACCCCGGTGCTTCCCGTCCCGTCGGGATCATGCTGCGTTTTGGCACAGCCGACGAAAACAGAGCCGACCGCCAGCGCGGCAAGAAAAAGTGAGAGCGTTTTTTTCATGGTATCGGTGAACCTCATTTCTGATTACTTGTGCAGAGGATCAGCCCCTTTTGCGCTTGACTGCGAGGATGGTGACGGCAGACGCCGAAAGGAAGACCGCACAGGAGAGGAATACGGCGGAATCGGAAGTGGGAGGATTCTGGCTTTCTCCGCCGGCAGAATCGGAGGAGGATCCGTCGGACTCGGGAGTCAGGGCGGTGTAGGTGACGGATTTGATCCACATCGGAGTCTGATCGCTTCCGATGTCGTCAAGGCAGTCGAGGGTGAACAGGATGTTGTCTCCCTTTGCAACGTCAAGGGTGATCTCAAAATCGGTGGTATCGTTGTTGGGGGTCTGCTCCTTCAGCTTGTTTTCGGCCTTGTATTCGTTGCGGAAGATGTCAAGGCGCGTGGTGGTCGCGCCGTATAAAACATAGGCAATGGTGACCGAGCCGCTGTGAGGAGCGGTAAAGCAAACTGCGGGAGAGGCATTGGCGGCGGGGTGCAGACTGTCGGCGCAGGCAAAGCAGTAGGCATATTCCGTGCCGGCCTGATACATCTTGATGGCGGGATTCCAGAGATTTTCGTTTCCTGCATAGGTCATATCGGCAATCGCGCCGGTTTCCTTGACGATGTACTTATAGGAGAAGGGCGAGATGTCGGCGCTTCCCCAGTCTGCCATCTGCGTGTCGAAGGTGTAGACGGGAAGCTCTTCTGCCGCAAGGGGAAGGGAAAGGGTCAGAACCGAGAGAATGACAGCCAGGATGATGATGATGTGCTTTTTCATGATGAGTCTCCTTTTTTTCGGATCAATTTTGATATACGGGGGTGAGCCGTCCGGGAGCGGCAGCCTCCGTTATTTTTTCTTTATGACTTTGATGACCACGAAGACGACGACCGCGCAGAGGATGATGCCGCCGATGACAACCGGCACGACGGGAAAGGCCTTCCCGGAGTCGGACGGTTCCGACGAGGAAGCGGATTCCGACATAGCGGAGGTGACGGGCTCTTCGGTATCGGGCTCTTCGGTATCGGGCTTCCCGGTGGCGGGAGGCTCCGTCGTCTGCCCGGTCTGCTCCTCCGAGGCAGCGGGGGGATCGGTGACGACGGGGTCGCTGCTGACGTTTTCATCGTTCACAGCAGTGTATTGAACACGGGGGTTGAAGTCGCAGGAGTCGTCGGTGTTGTCTTCCATTGCGTCGATGAACCAATAGATCTTGTCTCCTGCCGTCACGTCGACGGTCACCTCGTACTCTGAGGCCGCGGCGTCCTCCGTCCCGACCTGGCGGAAGAGAAGGGTCTCTTCGCTCACTTCGTTTTTATAGATGAAAAGCTCGCAGGAAGTCGGAACCACAGAGCCGACCCGGAAATAGGTCATGATCTTGATGGTGCCGGTGTAAGGAGCGGTAAAGGCGCAGCCGGTATTGCCCTTCATAGAGGGATGCACCGTCGGGACGCCGTAGGTGTAATTGAAGATGATGTATTCGTATCCCTCGCACTCCCCTTCGGCAGTCGGGCCGGTGTACATATCGAGAAGCTCATTCCAGGGACTCTCTCCGATCGGAAGGTAAATCATATCCTTAATGGTGCTGTCGGCCTTATCGAAGTAGACAAAGGTGAAGCCGTTTATCTCTTCGTCGCCAAAGAGAATCTGGTCGATGGAATAGGTGGTTTCAAGCACCTCCGAGAGGGTGACGGCCGAGACGGCGGGAGCGCCGCCGATAACGGCAAGGGTCAGAAGCAGCGCTGTCAGCACCGCAAGCGGCCTTTTTGCTTTTTTCATGACATTGTTATCCTTTCGGGTTCAAAGTATTCAGTCATTTAATGACTACGGTTTCATTATAGCACAGGAAAATCCGAAATGCAAGAGTTTTTGCAAAAAAACTTGATTTGTCATGAAAATGTCGGACATATTAGATAATTGATATGAGAATCCCAAGGGATGTTTCGCATAAAAAAGCGGCGGAAATACGCGGAAAATATGGTGACGTCATAAAACAGCATCTTGACACGGGGCTTCGCTTGTGATATAATGAGACTACGATAACATATCAATCGGAATCCGGAAAACGACAGCCGGGCGCTGTGGGACGGAGGAAAGGAGGCTTTTGCATGGCGGAGGAGAAACACAGGGAGGACGGCGACTGCCCGGGGGCGAAGGCCGCGAATGAAGCCGATAAACCCCAGCCGCACGGTTTTATCGCGGCGGAAGAACCGGGCATTGTGATCCTCGGGCTTACGGCCGATGCCCCCGATCGGACATCGTGCCGGGAAGATCCGCACGCAAGAAACGCCCCTGCCGGAGTTGGGATGCCGGCCGCAGCCGATTCTCCCGCCGGCGATATTCCCGGCACGGATGCCGCAGGTGGGGCACCCGGTGCCGATGAAACATCCGCCGCAGCCGATTCTCCCGCCGAAGCGAACGTTCCCGCGCAAGCGGCGATACGGTTCGGCACGGCGCAGATCGGATTTTCCTTCTCGCTTGCCCCCGACGGCTGCGGCGCGTTCGGAGCGGATGGGAGGCTGTGGATCGGAGGAGCGCCGTCGGTGACGGAGGCGGAGGGAGCCTTTCTTCCCGTCGCAGCGGAGATCGCGGCGGTGCGGCCGTCAGACCGCCAAGGAAGTTCCGAAACACACGACGATCCCCCTCGTCTTCCCGACGCGCCATACAGGAAGGAAGTGAAAAATGCCGACGCTTCAATAGGGGCGGGAAGGCTTCTTCTGGCCTGCGGCGGGGAGGACGGGGAGGTCCGGACAGAGCTTCGCTGCGGCGGGGACGGTCTTTCCGTCGTGCAGAGCGGACGGAGCGATGCCGGCATCTCCCGCCTGGTTTTCCGCCTCCGTCTTGAGGATCCCTTTTGCGTGATCGTGCCGGCATGGAACGGCGTGCGCCTTTCGAAGGAGCATCCCCTGTTCTGGACGGGCTGGACCGATCGGGTGGTCAGCGGCGAGACAACGCTTCAGCTTCAGATGCTTCTATTGGAAGGAAAGGAGGGCGGAATACTGCTCTGCAGCGAGGACGACGGGAGCTGCTTCAAGGGCTTTACCGTCCGTCGGCGGGGCGACGGCTTTGATATCACCGTGGAATCGATCCCGCAGGCACCCTTTGCCGGACAGACCCGATTCGTTGCGCCCCGCTGGCGAATGGTCCCCTATCGGGGCGGCTGGCAGCAGGGTGCGGCGCTCTATCGCCGTCTGATCGAAGAGCCCTTTGCGCTGCGGGAGGCAAATCGCCTCCGCCCCGATTGGATCGGGGAGATCGCGCTGATGGTTCTGACCGATATGACGGACCGCGCGGAGCTGGAGGCGCTGGCAGGGCGCTTCGATCCCCGTCGGACGCTGCTTCACGTTCCCGCATGGCGAAAAGAGGAGTACGACGTGAATTGGCCCGACTATACCCCGCGTGACGATATGAAGGAAATGATCGATTTTGCCCATTCCCTCGGCTTCCGGGTGCAGCTCCACTGCAATATGCACGGCTGTCAGCCCGATCGCCCGGAATATGACCGCTTCGGCGGCGCGCACTGTCGGAAGCCCTTCCTTGACGGGTGGGAGAATGCCGATTTTTCGGATGCGAGACGGCACTATCTCTTCGCGCGGATCAATCCCGCCTCGTCGGCATGGCGGCGTTTTATCGTGGCCCGTCTGACGGAGGCGGCAAAGAGTCTCGGCGCCGATTCGATCCATCTGGACGAATCGCTCCTCTGCCACAACGACGGAAACGGCCTGCTGGACGGCATGACCTCTCAACAGGGCTGCGTCGCCTATCACCGCGAGCTGGCGCAGAGCCTTCCTTCGGGGACGGCGATCGGCGGGGAGGGGGTCACCGACTGCAATGCGCGATATGCCTCCTTTCTTCAGTCGCACGTCTATGCCGTCGATTTCGCGGAGGGGCGCTGGGTGCTTGATCGGGCGATGGCGGAGCAGATCGTGCCGCTGACGGCGGCGGTCTATCCCGAAGCGCTCGGCTATCATTGGCCCGGGCTGCCCGTTACGGCGAGGGAGTCGGAATATCTGATGTGGTATCTGACGGGCGCCGCCATCGGGCATCTGCCGACGCTGATGCGGGAATCGGCCCACTCTCTGACCGACGGGGCGACGCCGACCGTCGGGATGGTGCTGCGGGAGGCGGCGTGGTATGCGGAAAACCGTCCGCAGCGATGCTTTGAAGGATGGAAGGAAGGGGTGCTGATGCGCTGGCGGCTGAAGAACGGCGGCTATGCGGTCTTCCGCCGGATCGGAGATGCGTATTATCTGTTCGGAAACGAGGATGATCCCGATTCGGTGATCAGCGCCGTCGGCTTCGGAGCGGACGGTGTGCTTCGGGTGCTGCCGCCCTGCGCAGAATGAACGAAGCGGCGGAAAATGCGGATGCGCGATCCTGTGCGGACATCTCCCGGACATTTCCGCGCCGTGATCACGATGTGCTATATCTCTCCGCCCCGCGATCACACCGTGTGCCGCACACTGCCGCACGACCGACGCTGTCTGGCAGGCGGCAATTCCCGCGATCACACCGTCCGATCTCCATTTACGCGAAATTCTATCACTCGAAAGGAAGAAACCATGAAAAAAAGACTGTTTGCCCTGCTTTTGGCGGCTTTGCTCCTGTCGTCCTGTCAACGCGATCCTCAACAAGGCGAGGAGAGCCGGAGCGATTCTCCGACGACCGGCGCCCAGTCCGGAAGCGACAGCGGGATCCCCCCGGAGGAAGCGGTCGGAAAGGTCGGCTCGATCAAGGTGACCGCCGACGATCAAACGCTGACTTTTACCGGTGACGATATCCGGTTCGAACTGTCGGGGAGCATCGGCTTCGGCGTGCGGGACGCACGGAATTCGCTGCTTCCCGGACGGTCGGCTCAAACCGAGCTGTCTCAATCGGAGGGGGGCTACACCTTCCGAAGCCGCTGGAATCAGAACAATACCGATCTGACCACCTTTCTTGAGGTGACGGAATCGCAGATCACCGTCTCCCAGAAGGCGCAGGTCAGCGGCGGCGGGATCGCCGGCACGACCTTTACTCTGCGGATGGACGACGAGTACAACGTCATCGTCCCCTACCAGAACGGCGTCCGGCTTTCAAAGGAGCATCCGACGGCAAACGGCACCAGATATGAGTACGAATATGGTCTGCAGATGCAGATGATCATCCTGGAAGGGAAGAAGGGCGGCGTGCTGATCTATGCTGACGACGCCTTCACGCAGTACAAGGCGATCGATGTGCGATACGGCACGGGAAGCTGCGCCGTCACCGTCGAGTCGATCCCGCAGGCACCGTTCCGCGACTATCGGGAATACGAGACGATCGATTGGCGGATCATCCCCTACGAGGGCGATTGGGCGTCGGCAAGCGCCATATATCGTGATTTTGCGCGGGAAAAGCTCGGGCTGACCGAGGCGGACGCAAAGCGTCCCGATTGGGTACGCGATATCGCGCTGTTTGTCGCGACCGATATGCACAACCGCGAGGAGCTGATCGCCCTTGCCGGCAAGGTTGATCCCAAGACGGTGTTGCTTCATGTCCCGGATTGGCGGAAATACGATTACGACGTCAACTGGCCCGACTACACACCCCGCGACGATATGAAGGAAATGATCGATTTTGCCCATTCCCTCGGCTTCCGGGTCCAGCTGCACTGCAATATGAACGGCTGCCAGACCGAGCTTCCCATCTACTCGAAGATGAAACAGTATCATATGAAGGACGCCTTCAGCGGCAATGTGATCAGCGAGAACTTCACCGATCCCAACGGCAATACCTTTCGCTTCGCGCAGATCAATCCCGCCTCGAAGGAGTGGCGCGCCCATGTGATCGATGCGATCGTCAAGGCGGTGGAGGAAACGGGGGCGGACTCGGTGCATCTCGATCAGTCGCTGTTGTCCTATAACGACGGCAACGGACTGATCGACGGGCTGACCTCGCTTCAGGGGAACGTCGCGTATCAGAAGGAGCTGGCCGAGGCGCTCCCCGACGACGTGGCGATCGGAGGCGAGGGGATAACGGAATTCAATTCTGTCTGCTCCACCTTTTTACAGTCTCATGTCTACGGCATTGACAGCACGAACAAGACCTGGAGCGCCTCGGAGGCGGAGCAGATCGTGCCGGTGACGGCCTCGGTTCTGGGACAGACGGTCAGCTATCAGTGGCCGGGTCTGCCGATCGTGGCGCAGGATCAGTATTATCTGGCCTGGTATCTGCGCGGAACGGCGATCGGACACCTGCCCACCCTGATGCGGGAATCGCCGCAATCGTTCTCCCAACCCGACGCGCTGATGAGAGCGATGCAAAAGGAGGCAATGTGGTACGCGGAAAACAGCCCGAGGATGGTCTTTTCGGGCTGGGATGAAGGCACAATGATGCGCTGGCAGCTCAAGGACGGCAGCTTTGCGCAGGCAAGACGGGATCAGTACGGCTATGTCCTGCTGGGCAATGAAAACGATCCCGACAGCGTGATCACGCGGGTGATCTTCGGGGTCGGCTCGGCGGAGGTCGACGGAAGCATCGATGGCTGGATGGTCTATGATGAAAAGAACTTCTACGGGCTTGACAAGGATCGGTATTATCTTGTTACCGATGCCGAGCGGAATATGAAGGCAACGCATATCGAGTCGCTGCCGAACGGGGTGACTCTGCTGTCGGCCGAAGAGGAAGCGGGGTATCTGAAGCTGGAATTCCGCGCTTCGGGTAAGGCAAGCATGACCTTCCGCATCGTCACGGAGCGGCCGCTGGCGTCGGCGTTTGTCCGAAGCGGCAACGCGACGCTGGAGAAGGACGGAGACGGGTGGAAGGTGACCGCTCCGCTCTCCGAGACGGTTTATCTCACTTATGAGGGCTCGGATTCCTCCAAGCTGCCGCTGTCGCTCTACAGCGAGCCGCGCAGCAGCTATTATCTGCACAAGAGCGGAGCGCTTGAGACGACCGAAACGACCGCGACTGCCGTCGGCAGTTTTGCGGGAAAACTCAGGAAAAAGGTCACGGTGACCGTTCCGCCCCAAACGATGACCGGCTTAGAGTATTTTGTCATCCTGCCGCATGAGGGGGAGCTTGTCCTCTCTTTCCTCGCGGGAGCGGAAGGGGCGCTGTATCAGACGATTCCGCTTTCGGTCACGGTCAACGGGGAAACGGTCTGGAGCGGCAGCATCAAGGGGGATGCAACGGTGGAAGCGACGGTGGCGCTTGACGCCTATCGGGGCAAGGCGGTGCTGATTGCGCTGCAGGCCGACGGGCGCGGGCTGGATACCACCGAGCATCACGTCGTGTGGGCCGATCCCAAGGTGTCGGGCTGAAGGGAACGCAGCGCAGCTGCTCCCGCGGTCGGGCTTGCGCAACAGAAACGGCGGGTCTTCCGATCAATCGGAAGACCCGCCGTTTTGTTGATAGGGGTGGCGCGCAGCGCCGGGGTGTTCCCTTGGCAGTTCGGTATTCGCTTCGCGGGGAATGGCCGCGGCAGGCGGAGCGGGGGAGCGGGCCCACCCCTCCGTTCCGCGCTTTCCTTCGTTCCCTCGCCGCCCTTGCCGTGTCAAAGGATCCGTTTCAGCCCGCGGATGCGATAGCGGGGATGAGGCGTGCTGACCGTATAGGTATTGCCCGTCGCCGTGACAAGGATCTCGGCAGGGGGCTTTGTCAGATAATCGCAGCTGTGTCCGTCGTCTCCGATCAGCGTGCAGGAGCAATCCCCCTCTCCGTAGGCGAAGAGCGTGATATCGAATACCGTGTCATCCGCCAGGCAGGGAAGCGGCTCCGCCAATGCCAGCAGCGTGCCCTCCCGCAAAAAGAGCGGAATCTGTCCGAGCGGGACGGTTTTCTCAAAGAACCGACCGCCCTCCAGGCGCGTTCCGTCCCAAAAATCGTACCAGATCCCCTCCGGCAGGAAAACCCGCTTGCGATCCCCCGTCCCGTAGACGACGGGGGCGGCCATCAGCCCCTCCCCGATCATGTAGACGTCGCTGACGTCGCGAAGCTCCGGCACATCGGGATAATCCATCATCGGCGGGCGGACGGGCGGGATTCCGTCCCGGTAATAGCGGTAATAGGCGGTATAGAGATGCGGCACCAGCCTCATGCGGAAGCGAAGCAGCTCCCGTACCGTAGCCGTGACCTCCTCGCAGTCGGGGAGCAGCTCGCCGCGCATATTCTTCTCGTAATCCCATTGCCGCCAGGGCGGGGTGGGAACCTGATAGCAGTTGAGGACCGTCTGGGGGGAGACGACGGCGGCTTCGATGCGTCGGATCAGCTCCTCGGTGCTGCCCGCGAAGCGGACCTCCGGCGTCCAGAGCAGCCCGGAGCAGGCAGCGCTTGCCATGCCTCTGACAAAGTCGGCGTGATCGTAGAGATCGCTGTACAGAACGTAAGGGTAAGAGGAGGCGAGAGCGGTCGATTGACGGCATTGCCCGAAGGTGCGCTCGTTGCTGTCGTCAAAGGGCTTCTTCATGACCTGCTGATAGAGTGTGCCGATTACGGTGTGCATCTGCTCTCCGTCCAGACCGGAGGGGAAGGAGGCGAAATCGGGAAAGCCCCAATTGGCGGTGAAGTCGGAATTGTCGGCCTCGTCGAGCTTGAAGCCGGAAACGCCCTGCTTCCGGATCGCGTCGTGATGGGAAGAAAAGACATCCCTCGCTTTTTCGGTGATGAAGTCCGGCACAAGGCCGTCCCAGACATAGCAGTCGCCGGAGCAGTCCTTCATCGATTCGAAGATCGGGCTTGCGGGGTTCACATAGGCATGCTCCCAGAGATTCGGACGATATCCCATCTCCCGCAGCTCCGTCAGCATTCCGTCGGGATCGGGGAAGCGCTCGCTGTCCCATTGATAAGTGCAGGAGTATGCGTGTGTCTGCCAGCCCGGCTCAAGCCCGAAGACGTCGCAGGGGATCTCCTCCTCCCGCAGCTCCTTCGCGAGCTTCATGACATGCTTCTGATCGCCCGGCATATAGGCACGGTAGAAGACGCCGAGTCCCCAAAGCGGCGGGAAGACGCCTCCTCCGCCGAAAAGATTATAGCGCGCGACGGCGTCCTTCAGCGATTCGCCGCAGAAAAGGTACAGGGTCACGCCCTCGGCGGCGGGAATATCGATAAAGAGGTTGCCGGAGCCGCTTTTGACCCACCAGTGGCCGTATTGCGTGCCGGCGGAGGGATATCCCTCGCGATCCTGGCGGGAGCCCCGCTTCTTGACGTTTCCGCAGTGGAAGGAGGCGTAGCGGGCGGTATCGACAAGGATGCCGTAGCCGGCGGTCGAAACGCAGAAGGGGACCGGTGCGTGAGTGTCGCCGGTGTCGGCGGTGGGATCGGAATTGGTGCGGAGCTTTTTCTTTAAGCCGGTCTGACGGAAGGATTTGAGCATCAGACCGAGGCCGTACAGATCCTCCGAGGGATCGAGCGGCAGCTCCAGCGTCACCGATCCGCGGCGGCTGAAGAAGCGGATCTGATCCTCCCGGAAGGGAGGCGGGCAGTCCGGGAGGGCGTTGAGCGCCTCGAAACGGGGGCGGGGCTTGAGAATGCCGACGGGGGTGAACGCCTCCGGCGTGCCGAAGGTCATTCTGTAGACACCGTTTGCGATTTGAATCATGGGATGACCTTTCTCCGAGTCCGAAGGGCTCGGGAACATTGAGATGTGACATTGTAATCATATTATAACATATTCGATTCATCCTGTCAATAGGGGCGAACTTATCTTTTCGGAACGGATAAATTCAAATTATGGAAGGGATATATTGCGGAGAATCGGAAATCGGAGTGATTTTCAAGAGCTGCGAGGGGCAGGAAATCCGGCTGCGGCGAGCGGGAGAAGGGGATTCTTCGCATGATTGTGGCTACGATTTCATATCGGACTTTGCCTCATTGGAGGCACGCCGCAGGCAAAACACCGAAAGAAAAAGAGCGTGCGGCGAGAGCCGATGCTCCTTCCGCGAGAACCCGCGCCGCAGGATATTGCTTGCGGAATCAGGCCGCGCCGTTGGGTCGGCTGCGGCGGCGGAGAGGATCGGCATCCCGGACAGACGCACTCTGTGCGGACGGGCGAAGTACCCGCGGTGCAGGGGCGCGGGTGGGCGGTCTGACGAGCGGCAGGAAAAATGAAAGCGAGCGCGTAAACTGACAGTGCCGGCGCACATCTCGATTGATCCTTATGACTACATAGTCATCAGATCGGCCAAACCGCAGCTCCTTTGCGCGACGACTGCCCGAACAACGGAAACATCGTCGGATTTCCGATAAAATCAGCCGATATCGGCAGATCCTTCCTTTTACAAGCCAAAACGGGAAATCTTATTCAAACCCCGATCCGGCACTTGACAAATCGTTTTTTTTATGGCATAATGGTCTTGTATGAATACGATATCACTTTATTCATGCATCGCACCGTTCGGAGTCAGACTCCGGACGGGAGTCTATGAGCCTTCCGTCGAAGGCTGCTCCGCGCAGACGGCAGAAAGGAAATCGGCATGAAGAAATGCTTCCATCCCGAAGGGATCTATGTGTGGGACACCTGGTATTACGAATACAACGGCGAGGTGCATTGCACCTTTTTGCAGCAGGCGCGACCCGGTCATCCCGAGTGCAGCGGGGAAAACGGCGCGCTCGGCCATGCGGTAAGCCGCGATCTTATCCACTGGGAGGCGCGCCCCTCGGTGCTGTATCCCGGACCGAAGGGCAGCTTTGACGACGGGGAGCTTTGGACCGGCTGCACCTGCCTTGACGGAGCTCGTCGTTATATGTTTTACACCGCCAATCATCCGACGGAGCATGGGTACTGCGACTCTGCGATCGGTCTGGCGGTCTCCGATGACGGGGAGCGGTACGAGCGTCACCCCGACAGCCCGGTTCTGCGCTGCGACGGGCGTTATTATGCCACCGCGGAGCAGCCGCTCCGCATCGTCAGACACGGCCACGGATTGGTCGACTGCCGCGATCTCTGCGTCGTCAAGGATCCCGACGGCAGAGGATATTGGGGCTATTTTGCGGCGCGCATCCCCTCCGATAACTGTGCGCGCAGCTCGGTGATCGCGCTGGCGCATTCCGAGGATCTGATCCGATGGGAGCAGTATCCTCCCTGCTTTGCCCCCGATCGCTACGGCTGCGTCGAGGTCCCCGACGTATTTTATCTTGACGGGAAGTGGTGGATGCTCTGTCTGACGGGCAATATGTACGGGCAGCGCTGCTGCACGGGACAGCCCGATTGGTCGCTGGCCACCATCCAGGCCGTTGCCGATCGGCCGGAAGGCCCTTTTACCGAGGTGTGGGGGCAAGAGGTGATCGGATCTGTCAATTGGCAGGGCTTCAGCGCCAAAACCCTGCTGTTCAACGGAAAGCGTTATCTGATGCATACACAGGGGGAGGACGTCTGCGGCAGCCACTTCGGGACGATCAGCTTTCCTTCCGAACTGAAAAGAACCGGCGATCACCTGTCGGCGTGCTGGTGCGATCCGCTGGAAAATATGAAAAAGGGGCTGCTCCTCTCCTCCGGGTCGCTTCCCCTTCCCGAAAACGACGGGCGCTGGGGCTCGGTCGGGGAATGGTCTCAAAATAAAGAGGGCAGGATCGACGGGGACTGCTCCTGCGATTGGAGTATGCGCCTTTACGACGGACGGTATCGGGATTTTGTCTGTGAGGCCTCCGTTACCCTTCGGGATGCCGAGAGCGCGGGGATTGTGCTGCGTGCCGAGGGAGAGGATAACCGCGGAGGAGCTTTTGTCGTCCTGCTTGACGCGATCCGCAGCGAGCTGTGGTTTACGGCGACGCGGGAATTTCCCGTGATCGAGAGGAGGCGGCTTCCGATCCGTCGGGACACCCGCTATGACCTGAAGATCATTGCCTGCGGCGGCGTATTTCGCGTCTTTGTCGGGGAGCTGCTCTGCCTTCAGCTCTTCGAGCCCCGGCATCCCGAGGGACGAATCGGCTTCTTCACCGAGCGCGGAAGGGCGGAATTCGAGGGGCTGAAGGTCTTTTCAATCGACTGAGCGGGAACTGCCGACGAGCCGCTCCCCGGATTGATAAAATTAGCAATATGCCTTGAAAATCAATGTTCCGTATGATATAATGATATCAGATCAACGGTCGTCTATCAAACGAAAGGAGAAGTAAGGAATCGTCTGCTATGATTACAAGTCGCGACGTTGCAAAGCTGGCCAAGGTATCGCAAACCACGGTTTCCCGCGCTTTCCGGGACGAGTGCTATATTCATCCCGAAACGCGAAAAAGAGTGCTGGAGGCAGCCAATCAGCTCGGCTATTTTCCGAACTATTCTGCCAAAAGCCTCAAGAAGAGACAGAGTAAGATCATCGGTCTGCTGCTGACCAATTACAGCAATAAATTCTACACCACCATCACGCAGTCGGTGGAAAGCCATATGAATGACAACGGGTATCGGCTGATGCTGACCTTCAGCGACGAAAAACCGGATAAAGAGAGGAAGTATCTCGAATCCTTCATTTCCTCGCGGGTCGACGGGATCATCTACATTCCCGTTTCCCGTGAAAACGAGGATCTGGTGAAGGCGACGGAGCAGTTTGATATCAAGGTCCTGCAATTTACGCGGAATCTTTATGAGTATCTCGACTCCTTCTTCATTGACGACGAGCTGGGCGCGTATACGGCGACCAGATACCTCACGAACATGGGACATCGCCGCATTCTCATCATCGAGAGCGAGATCAACCGCGGGGCGTCGATGAAGATCGAGGGCTATCGGCGCGCAATGCGGGAGGCAGGGGCGGAGCTGATTCCGGAGGGAATGCTCTATCTCAATGCCGATGCCGATCCGACAAGCGCCATCGCCTATGCCGCAAGCGATCTCCGCCCGACGGCGATCCTCTCCTCCAGCAGTATGTTCACGCTGCCGGCGCTCAACGCCTGCCAGCGGCTGAAGCTCAACATCCCGGAGGATATCAGCTTTATTGCCTATGATGATAACGAATGGCTCGATTTTATGCATATCGATGCCGTCGCGCATCCGATGGACGAGATCGGCGCGCAGATCTCGGATTTTCTGCTTAAGATGATCAACAGCAAGGAGGATGACGGGGTACATCAGCCTGTCGTGCGGATGATCAAGCCCCACCTTGTCGTGCGAAGCTCGGTGAAACGGATCGAGGGCTGACGGAACGAGGAGGCAGGCTGTGATCGGGACGCCCCGGTCGCGGCCTGCCGAAGAAATCGGGGACGCTTCGGCATCTCAGCCCGATTTTTGAACAAAACGTTAATTTTGGAATTAACTATTGACTTCTTCCCGCAAAAGCGATAAAATATTGTACAGATGTTGTATGGAAGCGTAGCTCAGTTGGTCAGAGCGTTCGGTTCACATCCGAGAGGTCAAGGGTTCGAGCCCCCTCGTTTCCACCATCCGCAAATGTAGTTCAGTGGCAGAACACCAGCTTCCCAAGCTGGATATGCGGGTTCGATTCCCGTCATTTGCTCCACCCAAACGGCTTACGATTCGCTCGTAGGCCGTTTTCTTTCGAAATAACGGCGGCAGGGAGGATCGCGGGATGAAAAAGGAAACCGGGAACAGGGCGGAAGCGGAAGACGGCGCGCTTCTTTCGGCGGCAGTGCCGCTCCTTTGCCGCTGGTATCGGGAAAATCGCAAGCCGCTCCCGTGGCGGCTCGATCCCACCCCCTACCACATCTGGATTTCGGAGATCATGCTGCAGCAGACGAGGATTGAGGCGGTGATTCCGTATTATCATCGGTTTTTGACGGAATTTCCGACGATAGAGGCGCTGGCGGAGGCGGATGAGGAGCGGCTGATGAAGCTGTGGCAGGGGCTTGGCTATTACAGCCGGGCGAGGAATCTGAAGAAAGCGGCGGAGCGGATTATGCGGGAGGAGGGCGGCAGGCTGCCCGACAGTGCGGAGGCGCTTCGCCGCCTGCCCGGGATCGGTGCGTATACTGCGGGTGCGATCGCCTCGATCGCCTATCAGAAAGCAGAACCGGCGGTCGACGGAAATGTGCTTCGCGTGGTGAGCCGCCTGCTGGCGGACGACTCGGATATTCTGCAGCCCGCGACCGTGAAGAGGATCACGGCGGCGCTTGCGAGGGTCTATCCCGAGGGACGGGACGCCGCTCTCCTGACGGAGGGGCTGATGGAGCTGGGGGAGACGATCTGTCTTCCGAACGGCGCGCCGGGATGTGCTTTCTGCCCCGTGTCGGCGCTCTGCCGTGCGGCGGCGAGGGGAGAGACGGAGCGCTATCCCCGCCGCTCTCCGAAGAAGCCCCGCACCGTCGTCGGCGTGACGGTCTGGCTGCTTCGCTGCGGGGATCGCTGGGCGATTCGGAAGCGGCCTGACCGCGGGCTGCTCGCCGGAATGTGGGAGCTTCCGACCGAGGAGGAAGGACGCGATACGCCGGGACTCCCGGAGGAACAGGGGATTGAGGTGCTTTCGGTGACACCCTGTGGGGAGGCGAGGCATATTTTCACGCACGTCGAGTGGCGGATGAAGGGGCGTCTTGCCGAATGCGGCAGGGAGAACGGGGACTTTGTTTGGGCGACCCGGGAGGAGCTGATCGACCGCTACGCGATCCCGACCGCCTTCCGGGCGTTTCTGCCGATCATGAAGCAAGACGGGGATTGAGCCCTTCTCCCCGAAGTTCCATGCCCTGCGGCGGGTCTCCCATGCGCCCGGCTCATGCATCGCTCGCGATCCCGGTTCGGAATCCCCCGTGCCTCCTTTCTGCGGCATCCCGGCGCTTCTGCGGGCATGCGGCACCCCAATCGGTGTAAGGCGGCGGCTGACATCCGGCAAACCATCTCCGCAGAGAGGGAAGCTTCGCTTCCGGGAATCCCCCCCCGCGTTTTTTCGGTAAAAATCCGGTTAATTTAAAATGGGTATTGACATTTCACAGAAAAGGTGGTATAATACACAAGTGCTACGGGGTGTGGCTCAGTTCGGTAGAGCGCTTGGTTCGGGACCAAGAGGCCGGAAGTTCAAATCTTCTCACTCCGACCACATGAAAATAATCCGAACATTCTCTTACTTGGAGAAGCGTTCGGATTATTTGTTTTATTTGAGTATCCCAATTTCAATAGCAAGAAATGAAAATAGCCTCCGACAGAGATTAACCCTATCGGAGGCTGAATAATTTTACTTGTTAATCAAAACAATGTATGAAGCAGAACTTCTTTATAAAGATTCGTCCACAGATTACGACTCTTGCCAATGTATTCGGGATTTTCTTCTTTTTCATCCCAAATCATTATAGCGATACGCTCACCCAATGTTGACCAAACCTCGAAGGGGTCTTTTTTCCAACTGTAAAATCCGGTTTGAGGATCTACAGAAATTAAGGCTCGGAAAGCACCCACAACAGGATATACGATTCCCTTGGGCACGAGATACTTTATATCACTTTGAGCAAACATTGTTTGTCCAACGACTTCCCCATTATTGTATTTGGAATATTTCTTTACACCGTAATGATGTTTGGTGTTTTTAACCATTTGAGGAAATTCACGTTCAACTGTATCCCACAGGCGGAAGATATCGCCCACTATAGGAGCCATTTGCGTAAGATTCTTCTCTCGTTGTTCTTTTCCTTGGTTTAAGAATCGTTTGAGACTGGTTTCTTTTCCAGTATAACTTTGGATTGGCTGATTTTCAGTTGCGAAGCCATCTTGCCCTGTCGTAGGATACAAGTTCTGATTAAACATATTCAAAATTGTAATGACTTCTCGTACGTCGATAACTTGAATACCCTCATCATAATGTTGGTTCATATGATATGCCACCCTCTTTTCAAAAGGAAATGGCTTAAGAACCTGTTTTAATGTTTCAAAGCTCTTACGTAGCTCTTCTTGAGACTTGAGATCCACTTGAACAGAGGTGTTTCTTGCTGCCGCTAATTCAACTGGAGACAACAGCCCAACAAAGAACTCCGCAAATACGTAACGTTCATTCAAGGACAAGTTTTCATCATTTTGCGCATCAAAGATTGCGTGCAGAGTGTGTCCACCATCGATGTTGCCATGAATGTCTGAATTGGTCATCTCCACAGTAAGCGTTTCTGTTCGCGTATCAAAAGAAACGGATTCTACAGAAAACACAACTCCACGATTCAATTCATGGAAATCATCATTTTCTTGTAGGCTGGTGATAATGGCTTTTGCAACATCGGTAGTCATTTTTTGATCACGAGGATTAGTCTTAGTCCATTCCTTTAAGTCTTGGGGAATGGTTGCGGTTTCAAGGTACCGGGAAACGAACATTTCTTTTAAGAACAAGCGGAGGGTACGCAAGCCCCAAAGTGAATGGGTGCGGGTGGAGAACACGCAGGAGCCGATTATCAG
>CALWTY010000016.1 GCA_944384585.1 uncultured Clostridia bacterium
GTTTTATATTAAAATTATACTTCACTTGAGAATTCTTAACGGCCGCCTGTTCTTGTAGCATCTCGACAATATCCATCTTCGTATTTTGTGCGGTATGCCGATATATCACGGTATTTTCACCTAAAAACATCTGTAATTCGAGTTAAATGCTTAAACCTTGACTCTGAAATCTCGGTTTATATCCTCAAAATGGCTTTGATTTTTCCGATCCGATGTGCTATAATACCATCGGGACAAATGATTTTTAATCATAAAATTAAACTTATTTCTATTTTTTCATCCCCGTATATCGTGAAAACAGAGGAGATGGTTTTGATGAGAATTTACCGAAAGAACACATTCTTTGAAGACGAAAGCGGATTTTTGATTAAAAAATACAATGCTCAAATCCGCACCTATCTCCATAATCACGATTTTATTGAAATCGTCTTTGTCGTTACGGGAAGCGGAAATCACATAATCGATTCCACCGAATTCGGCATGACAGGCGGAATGCTTTTCATCGTTCCCTCCGGCGTCAGACACAGTCTGTTCTTTTCCGGAGAATCTGAATATTACAACATTTTTATCACCAACAAATACGCAAAAAAAATCAAGCTGTTATCACCGCCTTTCCCGCAAGGCAGCTTGTATGAGCTGGTTAACGACCAAAGTCGTCAAATCAATCCCGTCTATTTATCCAATACCGACCTGAACACTGTTTCAGAGTTGATAACACTCATTTTCACCGAGTGGAATACCAAACGGGAATTTTATACCGAGGTCATCGCCGCTGCGTTGAAAACGTTGTCTTGTCTGCTTTGCAGAAACATTCAGGAAAAGAACAGCCATCTTACAAAGGAACATTCCGCCGATATTCTGCCCAGGCTGATCGATTACGTCAATATCCATTACAATGAGAAAATCACGCTGAAAAGCATCGCTGCCGTCTATCACTATAATCCCGCCTATCTCGGAAGGCTGTTCAGCAAGACCTACGGCATCACGCTGAACGAATACCTGTACCGAAAAAAGCTGGAAAAAGCCAAGGAGCTGTTGATATCCACTGACTGCAGCATTGCCGATATTGCCTCCTCTGTGGGCTTCCCCAACACCTCCTCCTTTTACAATCGCTTCAAAACACTGTTTTCCCTGACTCCGAAAGAATATCGGCAAAGAAACACCGCGGCCGATCGAAAACACCGGTGACTCGCATTCGTAAAGAAATCATTTGAAAAAAAAGCGAGAAGCCTGCAGACCTGCAGGCTTCTCGCCATGGAATGGTTTCCGGCCGTCCCCTCAGAACGGGACCGCCTCGCGGTGAGCCACCACGATATTGCTTCGCTCGGTGGCGGCGCGGATCGCCTCCGGGATGCTTCCGCCGGCAAGATATGCCGAGGTAAAGGTGGCACAGAAGCAGTCGCCCGCTCCGACGGTGGAGACGACCCTGACGTCGGCGGGCTTCCCCGACTCATACAGCCGGCCGGTCGCGGTTTCGTAGACCTCCGAGCCGTTTTTGCCGAGGGTATAGACTACCAGCTTGAGCTGTCGATACTTGGCTGCCAGCGCCTTGCCGAGCGGTTCTCCGTTCTCCTCCAAAAGGCCGAGATCATAGAGAAAATGCGCCTCCTCCCCGCTGATCTTCACAATGGTGGCGTTCTCAAGACACCGCGACAGGGATCCGGCGTCGAAGCAGTCCTTCCGCAGATTGATATCGCAGACGATCTCGGGGAAGCGGCAGGCTTCCAGAATTCTGACGAGCGACTGCGCCGACTCCTCGCACCGCTGGATCAGGGTATTGAAATAAAAGACGTCGGCACGGATCGCACGGATCGTCTCGATCATTCCGTCGTCCGCCTTGATATGATCATACGCCACATCGGTCAGCACCTGATAGGAGGGGCTTCCCTTCTCGTCAAGCGTCACAAGGCAGGCGCCGGTCTTATGGGCGCTGCGCCGGATCAGCTCGGTTCTGATCCCGTGACGGGCTGCCTGCGCCAGCGCCTGATCCCCGAGGCTGTCCTCTCCCACCGCCGTAATCAGATGGGGCTCGTTTCCGAGATGAGCAAGATGTGCGCTGAAATTGAAGGGCGCGCCGCCGATGACCTCCTCCTCGGGAAAGATATCCCAAATGGTTTCTCCGTACACGATTGCTTTCATGATAACTTCCTTTATTCTCAAATGATTCCGGTTCATAACAGGAAAGCTCCTCCCGGTTCAGAAGCCTTCATCCACCAATATTATAGCAAACTCGCGGAACAATGTCAAGTTTTTGAAGGCAGTCGGGAAACCAGGGAAGAAGCGCCGCAAAGCAAGGGCTTTGCGGCGCTTCGGATCAATGTCGGTTCAGTGCTTTTTCCGCTTCATTCCCGCCGCGACGCCGGTGGCAAGCGACAGGGCGAGCAGTATGCTGCAGCCGATCACGGGATCGGACGTCGGGGGGTTCTCCCCCTCTGCGGGGACTTCTGCGGAAAGCGGGGCATCCACATAGCTGCCGCCTTCCGCCCGGGTGAACTCCACGGCCCACTGGAGCGAGCAATCCTGCTTCTCGCCGTTCAGATACACGTCGGTGTATTGATTGTCGGTGAAGCGGTAATTGCACATGAGCTTCCCGTCGAAGCCGTCGACGACGGCCAGATACTCGCCGTGCGGCAGCTCGTTCGGGAACACGATATCAAGCCAGCCGCTCGCGATGCCGGAAATATCGTTCATCGATACGGCAGGCTGCTGAGCCACGGTATACTCATAGTTGTATTTCCACTCATAGACCTTGAGATCGAACGTTCCGATATCCCATGAGGCGGTATAGAAGCTGAGTCCCTTGATCGCGGCCTCTCCCTGCGTGGCAAAGCGGCACGCCAGAGAGCCGCTTGTCATATCATAGCGGGCGTTGGGATCGGCCAAAGCGGGATCCGTCCAAAAGGCAGCGAAGTTGACGGGGGTCGCCGCTGCCGGGAGCATAAGCAGTCCGAGCAGGATCGCAGCGGTGAGAATCCGGGCAATTGTCTTGTGAATCATAATCTGTCTCCTTTTCATTGAATCGGTTTTATTGTGGGACCCTACCGCAGTTACCGCGGGAATTACTCAATGATGAACTGCGCCCAGATTCCGGTATCCTCCATCTCCTCGCCGTTGTGATAGGTGATTACGAAGGGAGATCCGTACTGACTCCAGATGGCGGTTCCGTAGTCATCCTCACCGGAGGTTCCGGAGATCTCGACAAGATACTCTCCGACGGGAAGAGGCTGCTCGAAGGTGATCATATGCCAGCCCCCGTTCGGGTAGCCGGTGACCGTCATATCCACAAGAGCGATGCCTGCCGCGGAGGCAGCGTAATCGGTATTCCAGGCATAGACCTTGATGTAAATCGTATCCTCGGTGTCGGTATCATAGGTAGCCGTATAGAGGTTGATCGCCTTGAAGGGCGCGTCGCAGTTGACGGCGATTCCGAATACGCCCTCCGTCTTGAGGTTATGATGGTTCTGCGGGCCGTCGATATAGGTGGGCAGAGTGCCCTTGGCAGCCTCAAGACCGGTCGCTCCGATCTTGGGGGGAGCCTCCGTCCCGGCGTCCGTGACAGCTTCTGTGGAGCCGGAGGAGGTCTCTCCGCCTCCGCTCGTCGTCTGAGCCTGCGTCCCTTCCGACGAGGACGCTGCCGTCGTCGTGCCGCTCTCTCCGCCTTCTTTCCCGCAGCCGACAAGCAGCAGGGCGAGAAGGGCAGCCGTCAAAGCGGAAGCTGTGCGTCGTGTGAGCTTTTTCATGATAGTGTCTCCTTTATATTTTTATTTGGTTATGAATTGACCGTGTAAGCCGGCGTCCACCCGTTTTCCGTTGACAAAAGTGATCGACGTCGTGACAGAGCCTCTCGTCCAGGCGGCAACGCCGAAATCTCCGGCAGGAACCGATCCTTTCAGGACGATCAGATAATATCCGCTGCCGAGCCCCTCAAAGGTCACGTCACACATACTGTTATCCTGAAAATTGACCGCCGAATCGGACGCAAGCACCGGTCCCTTCAGCGTCGTCGCATAGTCGGTATCCCATCGATAGACGTCAAAGGTGATTGTTCCGACGTTGTTGTCGTAGCTGGACAGATAGAAGGATCCGCCCGACAGCGACCCCTTGGCGTTGACCAGCACCGCAAGGGTATTGCCCGCCGCCAGGTTGTAGTGGATCATATTCCCGACCCCTCCGCTGTTGGTCTCGACACGCCCACCGCACGCGGGGAGCGCATACTCGCCCATGGAGACATCCCCCTGTCCGGGCATCCCGGAAACGCCCTCCATGTTGAAAAATTCCCCGGTATCGGTAATGCCGATCAGCTTGCTGTGGGTGGGGACTCTCTCGTTATCATACGTTCCGAAGCCGTAGAAATACTGCTTGCGGATGGTATGCGTGGCATCCTCCCACACATCGTGCGACACCATGGAGCAATCGTAAAACGCCATGCCGCAGGGGAAGTCGTGGTTATCCAGCGCATCGAACACCGCGCCGGTTGAGGAATCGTTGTAGGTATTGAAGTGGCAGCGATAGAAGGAAATACTGTCGACAAACTTGAAATGCGCGCCGATTGAATTCTTGCTTTGCGCGGTATCGAAGCGGCAGTCGGTAAAGACGGTCAGCCAGGTGTCGTTGCTGACGGAATAATCGCCGTCAAACAGGATCGCGGTCGTATTGTCATACAGACAGTAAACGCCGATCGATTCAAATCGATTGTAGATATTGTAGTTGCCGGTCGGCGCGTTGCCCGCCATCACCTTGATTCCGACATCGGTAAACCCGATCGCCACGAGGTTGCTGAACCGGCAGCCGGCAAAGGAGTGAAGATAGAGGCAGGTTTTGGCTTTGTTGTTGCCGGTCAGCTGAATGCCGCTGATCTCGCAGTCGGAAATCCTGCCTCGCAGATGGATCATGGCGTCCATCTCTCCCACCGCCACGAGGGAGGTCGGGGCCTTGGCATTGAAGGCAAAGCCGCCTCCCGTTCCGATCAGCTTAACCCCGCTCTGCGAGGAGATTTTCTCGCCTGCGTCTCCGTCACCGATCGTCAGGGTTGAGGAAATGTTATAGGTTCCGCCCGGCAGGGTCACCGTTCCGCCTGCATCGGGAAGGGCGTCGATGGCAGCCTGGATGGCGGCGGTATCATCCGCCCTTCCGTCCCCCTTCGCGCCGAACCATTTGACGTTCAGACGGTTTTCCTCACAGTCGCGCACAAAGCGTCCCGGAGCATCTTCTCCCCGGATCACGGTAGCGCCGTTCTCCTCCGTGCGGGAGGAGGCATCGTACCAGAAGGTCCCTCCGCCGCCGTCACCCGTCCGGTAATAGCCCTTCATCATAACGACAGCGGTGCTCTCCTTCGGCTGAAGCGCCTTCAGCTCCTCCATGTTCGCCACGATATAAGTGCCTGCCGAACCGGTCTGCGGGGGCATGGACTCCTCCGTGCCGATCTGCTGACTGCCGCTCTCCGCAGCGTTTCCTTTTTCCTTGGGAGAGCAGCCTGCCATGCAGAGCATGGCGGCCATTCCCGCTCCAAGCAATGCAAATATCATTTTTTTCATTCCATCCTCCTTGATTGAGATGAAAACCGATCTCATTCTGAGCCCGCCGACCGTGCGGGATCATTCCGGCGAGCCGTCACATTCCGGGCTGCCCCGTCATAGGACAGGTGAGGAATCCGGTTCCGTCGGGATCGGTGATCACCCTTGTTCCGCAGTCCACCACCAGCTTTTCCTGTCCGTCAAGGAGGACAGCCGCCCTTTTCCCGTCGCTTCTGACGGTATAGGCGCGATCCCCCTCGATCTGGGTATATTCGCAGCCTCCGCAGACGGGCCAGGTGGAGAAAATCACCCGGTCTCGCAGCAGCTCCACGCCGTACAAATGCGAGGTATACCCCAAAAACGCCAGGATAGACGGGCCGTAATCCCCCTCCGCAGAACAGAACCCCGCCTGCGGCTCTCCGGTATACGGATCGAACTGCTGCGTGAAAAGCACCGGATTGTTTTTGGCCAGCGCGTCGCACAGCTTTTGTCCGAAAACCGCAAGCAGCGGGACATAGCCGTAATTTTCAAGCGCACGGATGGCGCGCTGATAGGTAAGCCCCTGCGGCTGTCCGCTCCAGTTGTTGAGGGGATCGGAAAGGAACAGCGGATCGTTTGCGGCGATGGAGGTCAGCGGCATGGGCGTAAAGAATTCCTCCGGATTGAGCAGATGCTCCTTCACAAAGCGATGCGCCTTCTCTGCCTCGTAGGCGCCGTGATACATGACACGGAGATTGTTGTGGATCAGGGTATCGAGAAACTCGTTGTTGCAGTCCCGATCATATAAAGCGCCCTTCTCCTCCCGCCAAAGATAGCGGTTCAGGACCCGTTTGACGGACGCTGCGCCCTCTTTCCATTTGCGCTCCTCCCCGTTTCCGAGCAGCGCGGAGATCTCCGCCAGCGTCACCCGCCCGTCATAGGAATAAGACATGATATCCATCGATTCGTAAGGCAGCGCGCCCTGTCCGTAGGGAGGGGTATCGCTCCCCCACGCGTCGGGAGCGCCGAAGAACCGGCTTGAAGCGTCTTCCCCGGTATCCCAGACGCAGAAGGTCTCAAGGCATCCGTCCCCGTCGCTGTCGCGGGTACGCCAGAGATAATCGTCAAACCGGGAAAGCCCGTCATAAAGCCGACGCAGATAGTCGGGATCCTTCCCAGTGCGGTACCAGACGTTCAGGGCGTGCCACGGGAAGCAGTAGCCCTGAAGATGGGAAAACATCAGATCGGGTCCCTTTTCCCCGAACCGGATCACGGAAGGAAACCGACCGTCCTCCCTGATGTATTCAAGGAAGAGATTCTGGTTGTTCCAGGCCGTCTCAAGGCAGCGCCCGGCATACATTTCTCCTCCCATCGGCTGGGTTTCGAGCCAGAGGCCGTGGTATACACCGCCCTCCACCAGAACGCGCCTGCCCTGCCAATTCACGATATTGCGCCGTCCGATCCGCTCCGCGTCGTCAAACACCCGCTGCCATTCGGAATCGGCCGTATGAAATTGCACCTCCGTATTGGGGAAAACCATCGTTTCTCCCTCCTTTGAATCCGCCCTCCGGGGCGTATGTCGGAAGCCGCGGCACGGCCCCGGGCGTCCTCACCGGTTTGACAGGCTCACTCCGCCCCTGCGTTCTGATAGAATTTTTCAAGCCGCATCAGCGCCGCTCTCCATCCTATCAGACGGCTGTCCAGCGCTCCTTCCACATTATCCGACTCCGACGCGATCTCGTCGCGGAAGAAATAGAAGAGCTTGTCGATGGAAGGTGCAAAGAGAACCGCAAGGTCATAGTTTCTTCCCTCCATGATCAGATCCAGCATCTCCTCGTCGTCGGCGGTATTGGTATACCTATCCTTCAGCGCCGTATCGTAGTAGGCGGGGATCACGGTGCGGTAGCTTTCGCAGCAAAGGGTCTCGGTCACCTTGCCCACCATTTCGAGATTCTCCACGTTATTCGCCAGACAAAGCACCGAGAAATTGTCGTGCGCGTTGCTGTAATACTCCTTCTGATTTTCATTCAGCTTGGGATAAGGCAGCACGCCGTAATCATCGACCATGTCGCGGCACTCATTCGTGAGAACGCTCATTGTCGCGTCAATCAGCAGCACGCGCCCTTCGGCAAACATCTTATACCGATCCGCAAATTCCTCGTGGGTCATGGAAATATACGAGCCCGTGCTGTTGTAGAAGAGATCGCTCACCTTCTCCAGCGCATCCTGTACGCGGGCGCGATCCTGATCGATCGCGATTTCAAGCCCTCCCGTTTCGTCCCGTCCGACAAGCGGAATGCCGAAGGAAGGCAGATACGCATCGAGGTTGGTCACAACGCCCGCCGCAAAGCCATACTCGTCTTTGTTGTCGCGGATCCCGTCCCGATTGAGATCGGTATAAATGTCGGTGGTAATCTGTTTGATATACTCCACCGTCCACCGGCCGTCGCGCACCGCCTGATACAGATCCTCGATTTCGTATTCCGCCGCCATCGTTTTGTTGAACAGATAGCCGTGCGCCAGATGAAGCGTCGTCAGAGAGATGTCTCCGACGGCGGCAAACAGCATACCGTCGACGGTAAACGCCTCGTTGCATCGGCTGTTCCACCAGGGCTGCCCGAAGTTGACTCCCGGCACATCGTTGTTCCAATCATAGAAGTACCCCTCGAGGATCAACGTTCCGGCGCGCCAAGCGCACATCAGAACCGTGTCAAAGGCGTGATCGTTCGCGGAAATCGACTTTTTGATGGCCTCCTCATGCAAAAGCTGCCCTGCCCCGGAGGAATAGCCGACGGTGATCACCGGAACGACTTCGATTTCGTATTTCGCCTCCACCCGCATATTGCGGTCGTGTACGGCGGCATCGACCGCATCGGACTGGGTTTCCGAAAAAATCTCGAACTGCTGATTGTCGCTGATCGAAATCTTATACTGTTCTCCGTTGAAGCTGACCGGCTCAATGCCGTCCGTGGCGGAGAGGCGATCATCCGTACCGACCGGAGCCGGAGGTCTTGTGTCGGTTGTTTCATTTGCGGGCGGCTTCTTCCCGCAGGCAGCCGCTGTCGCGATCGTCAGAACAACAAGCAGAAGGGCTGTGATTTTCCTTTTATTCATATGTATACCTCTCTTATATTCTGTCCGTCTCCCGAAGGGCGGGGACGGAAATCCAGGTAAAGGGCTTTTCGCGCGCTTCCCGCGCGGCGGTTCCCGCCGCCATGATCCGAAGCGTCTCGTCATGGGAAACGGGGATGTCTGCGGTATCGAAAAAGCTCACCAGACTCTCAATAAAGCCGCGGAAATAATCGCTCGTCACCGTCAGATCACAGCTTGCGGCAGCGGTCGTAAGCTGCGCGGTAAACGGCAGATCGGGGGAGGAGCCGGAGATGCTTCCCACCCGCCCGTCGGAAAAGCGGAGAAGGAGGAGGTAGTAGTTTTCCCCCGGCAGGTACATCACCTGCTCGGCGGGAACGCCCATCAGCATGAAAAGAGGCTCGAACTGATGGATCGAATAGGTGTCAAAGGCATTCGGTCCGCGGAAATTCGCGGCGGTCAAGCTCTTTCTGTCGACCGCGCGGTATTCCTCGGCAAAGCGGAGCGCCGAGGAGGACCAGCAGGGGGTGCCGCTCTCCTCCGCCGCAGCGAAGATGCGGCAGGCGGTCTGAAGATCGGGAGCAAAGGTTTTGTCGATGTAGACCGGCTTTCCGGAGCGGAGGGGAATGCGGCTGAGCTCCTCGTGCCGCTCACTGTTGTCGGGGGAGAGGACGATGATCCCGTCGCTCAGCGCCGTCAGCTCCGCGATGGAGTCGACGGGCGTGACGCCGTATTTCCGACACCATTCCTCCGTCGTCATGCCGGAGTGCGGAGAGGCGATCTCACCGTAGGCATAGGCCACCTCCATCGCCCCGCCTGAGCTTTCCTTCAGCCATTCGGGGTAATGGTTGGCGTGCCATTCGTCAAGATAATAATCAATGAAACCGATTTTCATATCGGCACCTCCTTCCCGGGCGTTCCTCCGCACATTTGATATGACGGAGTCTCTCCGGCAATCCTTCCGCCGTCCTCTGCGGAAGCGAAAAAATCACCGTTCCCGATAATCGCCTTATGACGGCATTTGCTTGTGTCATTTATGCTATGTATTTATTTTAACAAAAGATAACAACTTCGTCTTTGTTATCAATTCACCAATAATTTAGCACTTTTGTCAAATTCATAAATTCTATTGCAAAAAGAAATGTGATATGATATAATGACAACGACGCTTGTCCACCCCTCCTCATATCCGGAAGAAAGAAGGCGGCACCGATGATCGATCAGTACAACCGATATCACTTTGAAAACAAGTTTTTCGATAACCCGAAGAAATGCGGCGGCCTGTTCATCTATCAGCTCGGAGAAATGCTCTGCCATTCCTCCACCGTGATCCTTCCGCACAACCAGCCCTGCTATGAATTGACCTATGTTCTGTCGGGAAGCGGCACGAACATCACGAACAACGTTGAGACCCCGATCAATCCCGGCGACTGCACCGTCAATTTCCCCGGCGATATTCACAGCATCGTTTCCGACGAGCATAAACCGCTGCGCTACGCCTTCTGCGGCTTTATGCCCAATCCCGACGATCCCGTCTGCACGGCGCTGACCGACGAGCTTCTCCGCCTTTTTCACGGGACAAGCGAGCGCCTTCTTCGTTTAAAGGAAGAGGACAGCGTCTTCTATGAGCTGTTTGCCGAGATCAATTCCTCCGATTTCATGGCGGCGGAGATGATCACCGCACTCCTCTCCCGGCTGCTTATTCTGCTCATCCGCGCCAAGAAAAAGGAATCCAAGGCCTTCTATGCGCCGAGGATCAAGAGCGAGGTCATCCTGGCCTATCAGATCCAGCAATATCTGCTCCACCATATCTGCGAAATCAAGAATCTCACCGATCTCGAGCCGCTCTTCAATTACAATTATCGCTATCTCACCAAATGCTTCAAAAAAACGACGGGGGAAACGCTGGGGGAATATCACGCCAGATGCCGGATGAATACCGCCCGCAAGCTGCTGAGCGACGGGCTTTCCGTCACACGGGTCAGCGATACCCTGAAATACTCCTCGATTCATGTCTTTACCCGCAGCTTCAAGAATTACTTCGGAATGACCCCCACCGAATACCGACGCAACATAAGACAAGCCGACGATCTCGCCTCACCGAAAGGAGATTTCCCCGATGAAAGCCACGCTCTGTAAGATCACCTACGGCACTCCGGAAGACTTTGTGCCCTCCCGCTTTGCCCCTTCCCCGAAGCTCCCTGTCAGAACGCTTTCCCCCGATTCCGTCCCCGAGATCACCTTTTCCGTCTCGCTGCGGGGCTGCAGGCTGACCCTGCCCCTGACCGCCCAAACGAAGATTTACGGCTTCGGGCTTCAGCTCAACGCCTTTGACCACCGCGGGAACAAGGTCACCTGCCGCGTCAACGCCGATCCCCGCTCCGCAAGCGGAGATTCCCATGCGCCGGTCCCCTTCTTTGTCACAAACGAAGGATGGGGGCTGTATGCCGATACCGCCCGCAGCGCCGTATTTCAGTGCGGGAGCGATCTCAACACCGGCCGCTCCTCCCTCCCGGAAACAGGGGAAACCGCCGTCATGACCGACACGGCGGAGCTATATCGGGCGCGCACCTCGGAAGCCTCCGTTCTGACGCTGGAGATCCCGTTCGCGTCGGGCGTCGATCTTTATTTCATCAAGGGCGACACCGTTCTCGACATCGTCTCCGCCTATAACCTGTTGGCGGGAGGCGGTTGCATGCCGCCTCTGTGGGGGCTGGGGAATTTCTATCGCTGCTGCGGACAATTCCGCGAGGAGCAGGTTCTTGAGACTGCCGATGACTTCCGCAGCCTCGATCTGCCCTGCGATACCCTCGGGCTGGAGCCGGGCTGGCACAGCCACAGCTACTCCTGCTCTTTTGTCTGGAGCGAACGGTTTCCTCATCACAAAGCGATGCTCGATCGGCTCGCCGCGCTCGGCTTCAAGGTCAATCTGTGGGAGCATGCCTTCACCAACCCCGCCGCGCCCTTTTATGATAAGATGATCCCCTTCTCGGGAGAATATCTGGTCTGGAACGGGCTTGTCCCGGATTTCTCACTCCCCGGGGCGGAGGAGCTCTTTTCGTCATATCACAAGACCCTCTGCGACGAGGGTGTCTCAGGCTTCAAGCTCGACGAATGCGACGGAAGCGACTTTACCGGCGGCTGGTCCTTTCCCGATTGCGCCCGGTTCCCCTCCGGCATGGACGGGGAGCAATATCATCATCTCTTCGGTACGCTCTATGCCCGCACGATCAAAAAAGCGCTCGGAAGCCGACGCACCCTCTCGGAGATCCGGAATCTCGGCGCGCTGGCCGCCCCCTATCCCTTCGTGCTGTACAGCGATCTCTACGACTTCGGGAATTTTCTGACCGGCGTCGTCAACTCCGGCTTTTCGGGGCTGCTCTGGGCACCGGAGCTGCGCCACGCCGCGAGCAAAAGCGATCTGATCCGCCGCCTTCAGCTTACCGCCTTCTCGGCGCATTCCCTGATCAACGCCTGGTATATGGAGAAAATGCCCTGGCTCGAATTTGACGCCACCGACGAGGTGCGGCGGATTCTCCGTCTCCGCATGAGCTTCCTTCCCTATCTCTACACCGCCTTCTATGATTATCATACCGAGGGCAAGCCCCCCGTCCGCGCCCTGGTCTGCGATTATCCCGACGCCGACGGGATCTCCGATGAGTATCTCTTCGGAGATCTGCTGGTCGCGCCGATCGCGCCGGAGCAGGACGGCCGCGAGGTATGGCTGCCGGATGGCGTATGGTACGGCTTTTTCGACGGCAGGCGGTATGAGGGAGGGGTTCACAGCGTCAGCACAAACGATATACCCCTGTATGTAAAGGAGGGGACGCTGCTTCCCCTGGCTGACCCGGTCTCTCATGTCGATCCCGACACCGTCTTCGATATTACGCTGCTCCCCTTCGGGGACTGCTCCGACGCCGTCTGCCGACTGATTGAGGACGACGGAATGACCGACGGCGCCGACTGCCGCGTCATCACGCTCCGTCAGGGGGAGCATCCCGCCTGCAAGCGATACCGGATCAAGCCCTGAGCCTCAAAAGCCGCCCGACAAGCAAGACTCCCCTCTCCGACCGAAAAGATCGAAGAGGGGAGTTTTCCTTTTTTCGGGGATAGCGGGAGAGGGCGCTCCGTCGGGGAAGCTCCTGCGCCTCCCCTTCGCCCGATTTCAGGATGGAGCGCTCGCCCTCTCCACCGTCTCCGCCGCGTTTGTTACCTGTCGCGGCGCGGAAAGCCGTCAACCCTTGCGGCTGCGGCAGGCGGTCATTTCGGCTTCCCGCGGAAGATCAGGGCGGCGAGCAGCCCGAAAAACATAGCGGCCGTGATGCCTCCCGCCGTCCCGGTGAGTCCTCCCGTCACAGCGCCGATCAATCCGCGCTCGTCAACCGCCCTTTCAACGCCCTTTGCAAGGGAATAGCCGAAGCCCGTCAGCGGCGTTGCCGCGCCGTTTCCCGCAAATCGGACAAGCGGCTCGTACAGACCGACTGCGGTGAGAAAAACGCCCGCCACGACATAGGAAACGAGAATTCTCGCCGGGGTCAGTTTTGTCCTGTCGATCAGAAGCTGCGCCACGGCGCAGAGAAAGCCGCCGACGAGAAAGGCAAACAGCAGCTTCAGAAGAAACCCGGTCATAGATTCCGCTCCTTTGTGATCCTGACAAGATGCGCGATACCGGGGATGCTCTGTCCCTGCAGCACCAGCATGGGACTCATGAGCGCACCGGTCGCAACGAAGAGAATATCGTGATATTCCCCCTTCTCCAGCTTCGGGAGGATATAGGCCGACAGCACCGACGCCGAACAGCCGCAGCCCGAGCCGCCCGCGTGCATATCCTGTCCTTCCCGGTCATAGATGAGCAGCCCGCAGTCGAGGTAATTGTCCGAAAGGTTGATCCCGTCGGCACACATCATCTCGTTCACGATGGAATGCCCCTCAAAGCCGAGGTCACCCGTGAAGATCGCATCGAAATCGCTTGGCTTCATCCCGGATTCTCGGAAATATCTTGTCAGGGTATCGACCGCCGCGGGCGCCATTGCCGCGCCCATGTTGTTCGGATCGGTTATGCCACGGTCAATGCTCTTCCCCGGCATCAGCTCCGTGATATACGCACCCTGCCCGTCCCCCAGGATGAATGCCGCCGCGCCCGTCACCGTCCACTGCGAGGTCGGCGTTCTGATCCCGCCGTATTCCACGGGAAACCGGAACTGCCGCTCGGCGGAGCAGTTATGGGAGGAGGTCACGACAGCCGCGCTCCCGCTCTCTGTCGAATTCATCCAGAGCGAGGCGAGGATCAGCCCCTCCGCCGAGGTGGAGCACGCGCCGTAAAGTCCGAAGAACGGCGCGTTGATGTCAAGAAGTCCGTAGCTTGAGCTGGTACACTGGTTGATCAGGTCGCCTGCAAACAGCGCGCCGAGGGAATCGGCAGGCACTTTGGCTTTGGCAAGCGCGAGGTTGAGCGCAATATGCTGCATCTCCCCTTCCGACAGCTCCCATGTCTTCTGCCCGAACCGATCGGTGGCGTCGTGATAGTCGAACTGCGCACCGAGAGGACCTTCATGCTCCTTCTTCCCCACCGCCGCGGCATGTCCGATGATCGAGGGACAGCGCTTGAGGCGGATGATTCCTGATTTCCGATTGTTCCCTTCCATCCCGCGCTCCTTTCACCGCAGCTGCCCGAGGGCCCAGTACAGAACGCCCCAAACGACCGACGCCGACGTTCCGTAAAGGATCACGGGACCCGCCACCGAAAACAGCTTCGCGCCGAGTCCGAGAACCAGCCCCTCGTTCTTACTGTCCAGCGCCGGCGAGACGACGGCGTTGGCAAAGCCGGTAATCGGTACCAGCGTTCCCGCCCCGCAGAACCCGGCAAGATTATCGAAGATCCCCAGCCCCGTGAGCAGCGCCGTCAGAAATATGAGGATCATCGGCACAAGAATCCGCACGGTTTCCTCCGCAATCCGCAAGGAAAGGAACAGCTCGCTCATCCCCTGTGCCCCCGCGCAGATCAGCCCTCCCGTCAGAAACGCCCGCAGACAATCGGGGAGCAGATCGGATTTCTTCGCCCGCTTCCCGGCATAGACCGCATATTCCGTCGTGTTTTTCATGCTTTCATCCCGCTTTCCCGTTTCGGGCAAAACGGCGGAAGCCCCGTCGCTCCGGGGCTTCCGCCGTTTGCTCCGTTCTGACAGCAGTATCTGCAGAATCGGAGCGCTTTATGCATCCTTTGCGGCGGAACGGTCAAATAGCCGCGTTCCGCCTCGATTTCCTCGCGCTCTTCCGGGGCCCTTCCTTCCGCCTTGCCGACAGCGCCGCTTCGGCTCAATCCTCTTGCAGCCTCCGCCGACCCTGCGCGTTTCCCCGGTCATCCCGTCTGTCCGACGGGAAGGATCCGTTCCTCCCGTTCCGCCGCAGAAGCCCGCTCCTCGGCGGAGCGGCGGGAGAGAAAACTTCCGTACAGCTCCTCCTCCGCACGCCGTCTGGCCTGAATTGCGTCGTCCTTCTCCCGGTATGTGCCGAGATAATGGCGCTTCCCCTAAAAGCGGATCTCCGCGCGCCAATAATCATGCCGCTTGACATGATACACCCCGCGATATCCGCTGGTATTGGCTTTGCCCGGTGTCATGTCCCGTATTTTCGAAAGCTGCGTTCCCTCGACAAAGCCGGCGGCGGCTCTTGCGCCGGATGCCGCGTATGCGGCGGCGCAGGCGGCGCACATACTGAGATGCGGGGATTTCAGGCTGTCGGTCGCCTTGTAGGTGATCGCGCCGCATTCGCACCGGCATTCCCATTGCGGCGTTGTCCGTCTCCCGCGGGAGCCCCGCCGATCGGAGCGCCCCAGCACCGTCAGCCTCCCGAAGACCATGCCGGTCAGATCGGGCGACTTCCGGCAGCCGCAGTTGGTGGTCCTGCCGCTGTTGAGATTGCCCGTCGTCGCCGTACAGACCCCGCCGCAGTCACATCGGCAGAGCCAGCGGCGCCGGCCCCCGGGGTCGGACGGCTCTCTGCTGATCACAATCAGCTTTCCGAACCGTCTGCCGATCATATCCTGATCGTTTCTCATCCTTCGTTTCCTCCCGCCGCAGCGATCCCTCCGTATCGTCTGCACTTCGATGAAATCGTGTCAGCTCCGCCAGATCGCGCGATCCGCTATACCCTTTTCCGGCGCTTGCAGACCGCCGTGAAGAAGAGGATCGCGCAGCAGGCGCAGATCATCAGAAGTGCAAGAAGCAGATTGCCGTCGTCTCCTGTCGGAGGCGGCTGCGGGTCGGTGTCCTCTGCGGGAAACTCCTCCACCCTGAACTGCCAGTCCAGGAAGCCGACCGCGCCGCCGTATCGGCTGTCCAGCGTGACAGGGACTGTCAGCGTGACATCGAGATTGACCTCGCCGCCGGAACAAAGCGTTCCGAGCAGGACCCAGTCGGTCAGGCCGTCGGTCTGCTCCGCCGTCGCGTCAAACATATACGCCATCTCATTATCCGCGGATTTCGCCACCGTCATACGAAGCTGCGAAAAAATCTTCCGATCCATCCTGCGCCCCGAGAGAGCGCAGGTATATCTTCACCTTGACCTTGTCCTTCGCGTCGTTCTTTACGGTGATTTTCTGCGTCAGCGAATCCCCCGGCATGACGTTCTTGAAGTTTTCGAAAAGATCGCTTGGGGAATAGGCGCTGCCGGGCGTGAAGATAAAGTCCTTCGCATTGCCGTCATAGCTGACGCCTGCGGCTGCGGCCGTCACCGCTCCGCTCATCAGGAGGGCGGCAGCGGCAAGAAGGAGCCATGCTTTCCCGATCCATCGTTTCATATTATGCTCCTTCCTTTTTGATCACAAGTGAAGTGCCGTTCACCGACTCGACGGCTGTCCAATTATCGATCACCGCTTTCCCGGGGGAGGCCTGAATGGAGGACGCCGCGATCTTCACCGACAGACGGAAGCCCTCGGGAGAATTGACTGCGCTCAGGCTCTTAATCAGATCCGCCGTGTCCGCTCCCGCTGCCACGGGGCGGGTGTAGTACCAGAAGCCGTCGAAGCCCGGCTCCCAGCCTTCGTTTTCGGAATACGTCACGGTGTAATCGACGCCGGCCTGCGGCTTCCCGGCAAAGACATCCCCGTCCGCCGCCACCCACGTCACCGCGATGGCAGCGCGGATGTAGGCATCGGTGTTGCCGGTATTCCGGATCCGAACGTCGGTTTTGGTCACCCCGTCAAAGGTGCTTCCGTCCGCGCCCTCCAGAACCCGGCAGGAGACCTGCCCCGGCTGAAAGAGATTGGTCAGCGGTCCGGTCCCGGTATGCAGCACGGCAAGGGAGGCGGCGGAGGCCAGAAGGCAGAACGCCGAGAGAATCGCCAATGCCCATTGACGTCGTCTGACCGGCCTCGGTCTTCTGCGGCTCCAAGCCCCGTCTCGTTCGTGGTTCATGCTGATCCCCTCCTTTCTCATCCCTTCGTATCGAAAATATTGTCCTTGCAGGAGTCTCCGTCAAGCCAATACAGATTGGTTTTTTCATTCATAAAGGTGACGGTGTTGTCCTTGCCGGGCTGAAGGACAACGGCTGCAGATGCCCGGTCCGGCTCATATCGCCAGGACCATCCGGTCAATTCCGTGACGGTATAGCTTCCGACGGGAAGCCCCGTAACGGTGACAGAGCCCTGTCCCGAAATCGCCACGGTCAGCGACACGTCGGCAGTCGGCGTCCCGCTCGTTCCCTTGAGTTCAAAGAGGAAGGTACGGGTGTCGTCGACCGGAGTGCCGTCTTGAAAGAACTTATGAATGGTCAGCTCCGCTGATGCCGGAACGAATTTCGCATAATAGATCCCGCCTGATAGAGACCGTCGGCACCCTTTTGCGGGTTCAGCCGGAAGTCGCCGTCGACCCAGCCCGCATCGACACGGATGCTGCAGGCCTGATCGGTATACCAGCCTTCAAAGAGATACCCGTCCTCCGCCGTCGGAACAGAGCCGCCGGGCTTGCCGTTGATCGCACCGATCGTCTCCGATCCGATGCTGACGCTGCCGTTTCCGACCGGTATATACTGAATCGTGACGTTTTCTTCCTGATAGTAGAACGTGATAACGTTTCTTTCCGCAGTCGCTGCCAGCGTCAGAGTTTGCGGGGAAACGGAAACCAGCTTGTATCCCGAAATTTTTATCGCATTTTCGACGACCTGATCTCCGTATTTCCCTTTTGCCTGTTTCGGTTCAGCCAATTGGTTGTTCGAACCGGACTCCAAATACTTGACGGTATAGCCGACGTCTTTGCGGTCATAAAACAGCTCGATCAGTAAGCCGTTCGCTTTCAGTGTGCCGGATACTGTCGTGCCGGTCGCGGGCGTAACCATGCCGTTCACTTCCGATTTCCCGGGGGCAAACGCAAAGCCGGAAATGGTCAGCGCTTCTGCGGAATATACTGTCCCGATATCACCGACCGACTCGATCGAACGGTATTCGGTGTATCCCGTCCCCGCAAGGTTCTGCACGTAGTGTACGATCCGATAATAGGAATGCTCCGTATCCACAGTATAGTAGAAGGTGATAACATTCTGATCCGGGTTAGATGCCGAAAGCACCAGCCGCTTCTGATAGGCGTCGGGCATATATCCGGTAATCGGCCGGAAGACCTCTGTCACAACCGCTTTATTGTTGTCCTTCACTTCTTTTGGATCGAGCAGCGGCTGTCCCGTCGCCTTGTTCACATAGTGGACCGTATAGGAAACGGAATCCATTTTCACATACACGAAGGTAAACTCGTTGCTTCCATCCACACTCATGGTCACGGTGTGGCTGTTTGTCTCGGGGAAATACCCCTCCTGATAGTTCGAATACAATTCGGCGCCGCCTTTGGCCATGAAGGTTTTGTTCATTCCCGCCAGCGTGCTGCCGACGGTGGGGGCGGCGATCGGGGTGCCGTCTTCCAGCTCATAATTGACCGTATACTGCACCGCCACCTTGGAGCTCCACTTGGCATAGATGTTCATCGGCCGCGTGATGGGCATACTGTTGAACACAAATGCTTTTTCCTCGCCGTTTTCGTCCTGATAAAACCATCCGGCAAAGACATAGTTCCCGTTTTCAACAGTTCCTTCCGGTGCGTTCGCCATATCCCGGTGATCGACAAGCTGTGTCGTTCCGATCTGTTGCTGTAAGGTGGCATCCAGATAGACATTGACCTCATGCTGTACCGGCGCCCACTTGGCGTAGAGCATCAGATCGCTCGCCGGCATGGTGGCGCTGTCAAAATGAAATTCCGTCCCGTCAAAGCATTCCGGCGTGGTATACCAACCCTTGAACTCGTAAGCGTTCGGCTCCAGATCGGTCGGGTAGTCGGGGACAAAGCTGCCGATCGGCTGACCACTGCTGTCTTTCAGATCCTTCAGGGGGTATTCATACAGCACGTTGCCGATCGTTTTGACCTCACTTTTGGCGCTGTGAAACTTCAGTGCATACTCGTTCCGATTGTAGTACAAAAAGACTTTATTGCCATCATAGCTGACTCCGTTTGCTACCGGCGTCATACCGAGGATCTCTTTTTGATTCCAAGTGGCGGCATTCGAGTTAACCTGCTGATAGTAGAGGGTGCTTTTGTCATAATAGACTCTGTTACGAAGTATTCTGTCGTCGCCGTTTGCAGGGCTTGTCTGATCAAAGCTCTCAAACATATAGTACAGATATGTCGTGCGGCCGCCGGATGTTGCAGCAGCGATTTTCAGTCCATCGCTTGTGTCGCACAGATCGGCAGTCATGTTGATGCGCTTTGAAACGGCAGTAGCGGAATCTCCCTCAATCTTCCACCCATTAAGCGTATAACCTGAAAACATATCCATATCCGCAGTCGGCCACACGTCTCCGATGGTCTGCTCATACTTCGCGCTCAGCGTATAGATGACGTTGTCACGATCATTTCGATCACACTGATTGGTGTGCTGATGCTCGGTAAGGGTACACGCACTGTAGCAGTCATCGGTATGCGTATGCTCTGTGATGTCGCAGGAATAACGGTAACAGCCGTCCGTATGCGTGTGCAGGGTATCCTTGTAGCAGGCATCGGTATGCTCATGGATTTCGTCGGAATAACAGGCATCGGTGTGCGTGTGTTCCAGATGGTCATAGACACATGTCCCGTCTCCGTGGCTGTGTTTGTTCCCTCCGTTACTACAATTTCCAGGTTCGCATGAATCATTATAGCCAATGATATGTGTTAGAAGATGTAGTCCACTTTTGCTGCAGCATTCAGTCGTATGCTGATGCTCTGGCTTTGTACAGCAGGCTGCTGTATGAGTATGCGCTTCCTTCCCACAGCTCAAACAGTCTATCCCGTGCGCAAGATGCTCGTCCTGACCGCAAGTCAAGCAATCCTCTGTGTGCGCGGAATGCTCGGGAATGGTGCACGTCAGTTCCTTCGGACAAGCTGCGCCGTGGGTATGTTCATTCAGCTCGCAGAGCAGATTTCTGTTGCAGCCGTTTCCGTGCGTATGTGGCAGCAGAGCGCATTGGCGGGCTATCCCCTTAAAGTGAATCGTATACACGTTTCGCGTGTAATACACGTTGACGACCGTTGAGCCGTCGCCTTCCACCAACACATTCATATCGGTCTTGTGGGGATTATAGGTGAAATAGGCTTCGTCCGTGACATCATCAATTCCGCCGATTCCGTCAGAGCCGCTGACCGTATCGCCGGACGTGGCAATCTTCGTTTCGTGTGCCCAGTAGCTGTATCCGTCGTCGGCATTTTCGCGCCAATAGACCACCGTATAGGTGGTGCTGCTCTGCTTCCATTTTGCGCGATAGGTCAGATTCATAAACGGCAGATTGATTTGCCTGCCGTCATTGAGGTCGTATTTAGACGCTTCCTCGGGGGTCGGCTCTCTGCCGTCCACCGAGACCGGCTCCCACCCATCAAAGTCGTATCCGGCGCGTGTGGGCTCATTCGCGCCGAAGCGCGCCTCATAGCGTGCGTAGATCGGTTCCACACCGTACCCGCCGCCGAGGTCGAAGTCCGCCAGATAATAATTGCGGTCGTAATAGATTTCGATTACCGTACTGCCGTCGGCTGCCACCACCAGCCTCTCATAATAGAGCGCAGAAAAGCCGTCGATCCCGATGGCACAATCGTCCGGCACGGGAGAACCCGTAAGCTGCAAACCGGTGGTTTCACCAAAGAATTGATAGTGATCGTCCTGCTCGTTCTGCGTATAATGCCGGACGGTGTAATTGACCGGGGCAGGGCGGTAAACGACGGTGTATTCCTGATCCGCAGTAACGCTTTGGTAGTTCAGCTCCATGTTTTCGGCAAGCACGTATTCCCCGGTTTCTTCATCGAGGATATAGGGCTTATATCCGATCACGGAGGGGCTGATCGCCGTATGGCTAAAGGAGCCTCCGTATTCGATGGTCGCGATAAACGGTTGATAGGCAAGTCTGCCGTCCTCATATTGATAGTGGATCACGATCGTGCATTGCTGCAGCTCCTCGCCGGAAGGGCCGTCTGCGCCGGAAAGGGGCGAGGAGGCGCGCAGGGGCGGCTTCACCGCAGGGGGATCGTAGGTGACCGGCGTCTGATAGGAGAGATTGACGGTGACGATGTTGCTGAGATAGGTGCTGTCACCCTCCGTGACGGCGCAGCGAAGGAATGCGTTGCCTGCGTCATCCAGCATACTGCCGATGAGCGCGTAGGATACGACGCAGAAGTCCTTCGTATAGCCCTTGATGTTCACCCATCGGTCGCTCTCCCGATCTGCGAGGATCTGCCAGCGGTATTCGGGATTGCCGATCCCCGTGACCTCTGCGGTCAGCGACACCTTTTCGTCCTGCATCAGCACCAGACGATCCGCCTTCTCGCCCCGGAAGAGAACGCTGACCGATGCGCTGCCCTCGGCGTTTGCCCCGATCCTGCCGATCGGGAGCGCCGCAAGCAGCATGGCAAGGGACAGAAGCAGGGACAGTATTCTGTTTCGATAATTCTTTTTCATGACCGAGTCTATCCTCCTTATTCAGATACCGGCCAGCCGGACGCCTCAAACACGGTATCTCCGTTGTGAACCGTCTGCGTTGCCTGCAAGCTGACGGCAATCACGGCCTTGCTGTGCTGATAGAGATTGCTCATCTCCTCGGAGAAGGAGACCGTTGTGAAGAGCGGCTCCGTCGTCTTTCCGGGAGCGAGGGGAGTCACATAATAATAATAGCCGTCCCGCTCCGTCCAATTCACGGTATTCAGATCCATCGTGACAAGGGAAAGATCAATTTCCCCCTCCCTTCCTTCCGCGAGGGTGACAGACTTGGTCACCGCCACGCGGATCCAGGCGGGCTGCTCGCCGGTATTCCTGACCCGGACGATTTTCGAGACCTTTGTCCCCGGCATCACGTCGTCGATATCCTCAAAGGGCACAAGCGTGCCGTCGTCGCTTGCCGACCACTCCTCAAGATCGATCTCAAGCGCGGACGCCGTTATGACGTTGGTCGCCGTTTCCTCATAGGTAAAATACGCGAGCGTTCCGTAGGCTGCCGTCATCAGGCAGATCACAAGCAGCGCTGCGGCCGTTATTTTTTTCTTCATACAGAGATACCATCCTCTCTCAGCCATACGGAAAGTACGGATCGTTTTTGCCTCTGCACGGCAGGGCATACACGGATACCTCCCCCTGCGGCGGGATACCCGTATACACCCTGCTCCCCCTAAGGGAAGCAGGGGTATGGGCGGAATTCAAGCCGTCCGATCGTGAAAATTGCGTTTGCCGCTCATTTCGTCCAGGGATCATACTCCCCGGGAATGCCGAAGGCGGTATTCAGCGCATCGTAAGCGTCGGTAAAGGTCGCCGTCTGGGCAGCCTCCGCCACGACCTTGATGGCCAGCGTGCCGTCGCCCTCCGCAGAGAAGTCGGTCGGGTACACGACGTTGCCCTTGTCATCGGTATAGTAGTAGCACTCCTTCTCCTCGTCCCACTCGCAGTCGACGGACTTGTCGACATACACCTTGTCAAGCGCCTGGGTCGCGGTTTTCTCACCGGCCTTGAGTGCGGTGCGGTAGGTCACAACGTAAACGCCGTATTCAACGCCGTCGATCGTCGTATCATAGTAGTTAAAGTTGCCTTCGCCGTTTCCGCGGTAGCCGGTACCGTCGGTCATCTCAGGCAGCCGGCTCCACTGGCCGGCATTAACGGAAGCGTTCGTGAAATTGAAGTGGAGGAAGTTGTTGACGGCAGCAAAGGAAGGATCTCCGTCGTCCAGCGCGGCGGGGATGGCGATATGCACGCGCACATATGCATCCGAATCGCCGGTGTTGCTCACATAAACGTCCTTATTGATATCCAGACCGGGGAGAAGCTCGGATTCCTGCACAAACTCCTCGTTGATTGCGATTCTGATGCCCTTCATGGTAAATACGTTATCTACGGTATCCTCTGCGGTGAAGTACGCCAGCGATGCGCCGGCAACCGCCGTCAGCGCGAGGCAGGCGATCAGGCAAATTGATACGATCTTTCTTTTCATGACTGTATTTCCTTTCTCAAATTATGATTCGTTCAGGGAGCGGTCGTCTCGGCGGGGGCAGCGTCTGTCACCCAATCTATGCTGTACTGACCGGGAATGCCGAAGGCGGTGTTGAGCGCACTGTATGCATCGTCAAATCCATCAGCCTGTACGCCCTCAGCCGCGACATACATATGCCAGTTTTCGCCAAGTTTATCTTTGACATTCAAGATAACTTCATTGGTCACCCTGGAGTCCAGATATACCTGATGCATGGCGGATTCCGTCGTCGCGTCGGGGGCAAGAGCGGTTTCGTATGTTACGACATACACGTTGTACTCTATACCGTCGATGGTGGTCGTATAGAAGTTCCACTGGCCCTCATACGGAGCGCCCGTCTTGTCAGACCAGTCCCACTTGCCTTCCCCGATATCCGTGCTGCGGTAATTGAAGTGCAGCGTATTGAATGCGGCGCCTCCCGTTGCATCGGTACTGTCGAGGATCGACGGAAGGGCGATATGGACGCGCACATAGGCGTCTTCCGTGCCGATATTGGTGACCTTGACATCCTTCTGCACACCGTTCTTCAGCGTGCCGTTCTGCGCGGAGCCGGTGGCGGGAAGCAGCTTGGAAAGATTGACAAAGTCCTCTTCCAGCTTAATGTCCACGTTTCCCAGCGTAAAGACGTTGTCCTTCTGATCAGTGTCGGTCAGATATGCGACGGACGCGCCCGCAACTGCGATGACGGCAATCACGGAAGCCAGACAGATCGATAGAATTTTCTTTTTCATGAGTCCTTATTCCTTTCTGATTTCAGGTTGTTTCGGTTGATTCCGCTGTCCCGGATGCAATCGCCCAGGCCTCAGCGGCTGTTCCGACATGATCGGACTGAACGGCGTAGGCGGTAAGGGTCAGCTTCGGTCTTGTGTCGCTTGTGCCGGCGGTCGTATCGCTCGTCAATGCGTTGAGCATCTCCTTCGTCACGGTTTCCTTCACCGTCACACAGTCACCGGCAAGCACGGAAAACGCCTGATCCTCGGCAGAGGAAGCCACCTGCCTCCAGATCACATAGGAATCCTGCCCGGCGGTGTCGACGGCGCCGCCCGGCGAAGCCGCTTCAAGGAGCGTCCAGCCTTCGGCAATGGCATAGGTCATGAAGTCGTCGAAATTCGTCGATTCCTCCACCTTCACAAACAGCCAGCAGGCTTCGCTTCCCCCTTTTACCGTGGCAACGGGATCCTTCGCGATCGTATTGCCGGGGACCATCTTGAGATCAAGTTCAGGGGTCTCTGCAAGCGTGATGTTGATATCCCCGTAGGTAAAGGTATTGACCACGGGGCTTGTCTCGTCCATCAGCCAGGCAAGCGTGCCGCCGACTGCAAAGCAAACCGCAAGAAGCATGGCGGCAACGGCGAAAACGGGTTTTTTACGCATCAGCACACTCTCCTTTCTTCACTGTATTGATAACTTCTGGCTCAGAGCCGATTATCCGTTCGTTTCGGCAGGAGGGGTGCCGAAGGTGGCGCTCCATGCCTCTGCCGGGGCGGCGAAGCCGTCCTTCTGTACCGCATAGGCCGTGACCGTGATCTCAGCGTTGGCATACTTCGCAAGGTAAGTCGCCTCACCCTTGATCGTAAAGGATTCAAACACCTTCACATCGTCTTCCGCAGATGCCGCCGCCGTCTGATACCAGACATCGGTCGTGCCGGTCAGCAGCGCCCAGCCGTTTGTCTTCATCTGATCGTCAAGCGACGAGGCGAGGACGTCGGCCAGACCGTTCTCCACCTTGACAAACAGCCAGCAGTCCTCGCTGTCCGCAGCAACATGGATGACCGGGTCTTTTTTGTAGGTAGTTCCAGGGATCAGATGATACTTGTTCGCCTGATCGCGCGCCGCGGTGGGCGTGGAGTCGTCTACGTCTTCCTCGTCAAGAGATATAGAAACCTTCCCGACGGTAAAGGTGTTGACAACCGTATCCTCCGCGGTGAGAAACGCCATTGTAACGAATACGGTTGCAACGACGAGTAACACCGCAAGGAATGCCAGCAACGGCGCTTTCGTTTTTGCTTTCAAAACAAAAACCTCCTTAAAATATATTTGGGAGTCGGATAGGCGTTACCCCTTCGTGGATTCCCCTCCCTCGTCGGGGAGGGTCTTGTCCTGCTTCTTCTCCTTTCGGAGCAGATCGGGAAGAAAGACGAGGATGAGCAGGACGGCGCCGCCGGCAATGGCGATATACATCCCCGGCGGATGCTGAATAAAGTAGGCGGCAAAGCCGAGAAGCGGAATCCGGAAGATCGGCTTGCCGATCAGATTTTTGAAGTGAACCGGCGCGTCCTCGACGGAATTGGCGTCGCCCTTGGTATAAAAATGCTGATTTTCCTCATCGATCCGAATCACCCGATGCGTCGACGGGGTGTTGTTCGGCAGCACATAGGTGATCACGTCCCCCACCTTCACGGCGGAGGGATCGACTTCTTTGACATAAATCAGCGACCCGACGGGATATTCCGGCTCCATGGAGCCGGATATGACGGAAAAAACCTGAATACCAAGCAATCTGACGCCCACCAGCAAGACCGCGAACGCGACCACCGCCGCAACCGCCGCCGTCGACACAATACTCCACAGCCGCTTCCGCCATTTCCGTGCATTCATTGTTTGCAAATTCCCCCTTCATCCGTTCACCGCCATCGGGTAAAATACTGATATGCGGGCATACTGTCTTTCGGACATCGCCCGGGGCCCGTTTTTTCGCAGAGTTCATAACTCTGTCGGTTTTCCCCGGAAAGCCGCACCGTATAGCCCTTTCCCCTGCGGCGACGGCTTATTCCGACGGCGATTTCCTCAATATCCGATGGCGGAAAGCTTTTGCATATTGTCCCGCTTCAGTGCAAGGGAGGTATGAACGTAGCGCTCCAGCGTAATGCGGGGGCTGGCGTGACCGAGGATCTCGCTCAGCGATTTCAGCTCGAAATCCACCTCGACGCATCGGGTGGCAAAGGAATGCCGGAGCGTGTGGAAATGCACACCCTCCAGCCCGCAGGCTTCGGTATAGCGCCTCAGACGATATTGCAGCACGCGGGGCTCCAGATACCGCCCCGCCTCCCCGGTCAGCACATAGGCGGAGGGGTCCTCCCGCCACTGCGAGCGGCAAAGCCGCATCCCGTAATCGGTCAGGGGGATCACCCGGCGGGAGGAATCGCTTTTGGGAACGCTGACGACCACCTTCGTCCTGCCCTCCTGCCCGCTGTCGTAATCCCGCAGACGCTGCATGGTCGCCCCCACCTTCACAATCCGCTCGCTCAACGACACATCCTCCCACCGCAGCGCGCATACCTCCCCGATCCGCATTCCCGTGAGCAGTGCCAGCAGCACCCCGAATTTGCATTCGTCCATATCTTCCGCCAGGTACGCAGCGAACAGAGCCTGCTCCTCCCTGGTCAATACGCGCATTTCGCGCTTGGGAATCTTCGGATAGGCTGCTCCGAGCGTCGGCAGCGGCTCTCCGCTCCGGGCGGCCGCGTCGCGGAGAACGGAATGCAGCAGCGTGAGGATATCCTTGACGGTTTTGGGGGAGAGCGCCTCCTCGTTGAGAAGCGCGCGGCTGAACTGCTCCAGCAGATCGGAGTTCAATGCACGAAGCTGACAGCCGCCAAGCCTCGGCAGAATATGCTTGCTCATTATTCCCCGGTACTTCACATAGGTGGATTCCCGGATCCGGCTGCGATTGCGCTCCAGCCACTCCTCGCACCGGCTCTCCAGCCGTCTCCGCTGCACCTCCTCCGGGATCACCTCCTTCGGCAGCATCGCCCTTGCGCGGTGGACCTTCTGCTTTGCTTCCCAATATGTGCCGGCATAGCAGTAGCCGTACCGGGGCTTCCCGTCCGGGCGGTAGCCCTTGATATAACGGGCCTCCCATCGGTTATCCTTGCGCTTGTAAATGTTTTCGCCTTTTCTTGCCATGTGTTTGTCCTCCTTTGATCGGTAATCGGAATGTATTGAGAGAGAGCCGATGGCTCTCCGTTTCCTCCTGCGGGACGGCTGTTCCGACGGCTTATCCGGAAGGAAATCCGATCTGCCCTGCCGTTTTTTCTCAAGTCCTATGAAAACTTCCTCTTTTTTTCGTAAAATGACTGATAAAATCGCAAAAGCTATTGCTTTTTCCGAATCTTTGTGATATAATGCATAGGACAGAGTTATGAACTCTGCGACAAAGGTGCTGAAGCCCCCGCGCTTCAGCACCTTTTTTCGTCGGCGCGGAATCCCTCCGCCCGTTTATGATTGCGTTTTGCGGTCGTTTCTGACAGCCCATACTCTGTATACCGTATCTTGTCGGTTTTCGCAAGCCCTTACGGAAAATCCGCTCATTTTTTGTTCCGTTTCTCGCGTTTCCGCGACAAATCTCCTTGCTTTTTCCGTTCTTTCCGCCTTCCGTCTTGACAAACCGGCGCCGCTCTTATATAAGTGTTGATTCTGATTCTGTCCCTCGTGATGATAGTCGGCTGCTCTTGCACCGCCAAGCCTTCCGGCAACGAAAGTACCGCCTCCTCCGCCCTGCCGACCGACAGCCGGCCCTCCTCTTCCGAACAGACCGACGGCGATCCTGTCGAAACACCCCCGACAACCGGGGAAACGCGGCCGGAGCAAACCGAGCCTTCCTCTTCGGCAGTCTCCACCGAGCAGACCGAGCCGCCGCAGGACAGCTCTTCCCCCGCCGGATTCTCCGACCCGCCGGAGTCCCGTCCCCCCGTCGAAACCAATCCCCCGGAAACCAATCCCCCGGAAGAGATCACGCTTCCCGATTCCTTCGGTCTTCAGTTCGACAACAGCAAGAACGGCATCTACAACTACTGCCCGTCGATCATGCAGGCCGATGAAAACACCCGCTACATCTACTACTGCACCAATTCCGTTTCCTATAACGTCACCGACTACATCGGCTGCCGCAAAGCGGAGCGTCAGGCTGACGGAAGCTGGGTCTGGGGAGAAGAAACGATCGTGCTGTCCCCCACCGCAGGCACCTGAGACGCGCGCCATGTCTGCGATCCCTCGGTTGTGCGCGGCGAATTCCGCTATGACGGGCAAACCTACTCCTATCTGATGGCTTACCTCGGCTGCACCTCCAGCGACAATCAGGAGAATAAGGTCGGGCTTGCCGTTTCCAAAACGCCCGAAGGGCCTTTTGGCAAGGTCGGAAGCGCGCCACTGGTCGATTTCCAAAAGGACCCGTCCTCCGGCATCTTCCAGTGGGGCGTCGGTCAGCCGAGCCTGATCAATCTCGACCGCAAGAGCAGCGTGATGCTCTTCTATACCCGCGGAGACAAGACGGCGACGCGGACGATCGTCGAAAAATGGGATTTTTCCGATCTTTCCGCCCCCAAGCGCCTCAGCTCCGGAAAGCTTTCGGAGCAGGGACTTAAGAACCTCCACGGAGCGGGGGATTTTCTCAACAACGCCGATTTCGTCTATGATCCCGCAGCCAAGCGCTTTTACGCCAGCTCAGACTGCCATCCGAATCCCACCTCTGCGCCCGATTTCATCTCGTCGCATTTCCGGGTCTGTTACTTTGACGAGCCGACGAATTATCAGTGGTTTTTCTGGAATACGCTCAGCGTGACGGGGCCCAATGAGACGGGCTTCCCGCGCAATCACAACACCGGCATCCTCCGGGATGAATACGGTCATCTTCCGAACCCATGGCTGAGCGTCTATTATACCGTTTCGATCGAAGGGAACAACAGCCTTTGGTCCTACCGGATCTATGACTATCACGTCAAGCCGGAAGCATAACCCTTCCGCGCTTCCGTCAAGCGTCCTTTCAGGTCAGCCGCCGAGCAGCGTACCGACCGCTGTGCTCCGAGCGGGGGGCATCTGCCCCCCGCTCCTCTTTTTTCTTGATTTTCTCCCGTCAAAAAAGCGGAAGGCCGCCTTGTTTCGCTCCGGGCTTGCCCTGCCGCCTTTCCCGAAAACCGCCCGGCCGGGCGGTTTTTTCCGACGCGCGGTTGCTCCCCTCCGCACCCCGCCCCGGGAAGCGCGTCGTCGGTGAAACGGAAAAATAGTTTCTCAAGCGCCCTCCGCACCCCGCCCCTCCCGCATCAGTGCGCCTTCCGCGCCTGCGGAGAAAAGTAGTCGGGATCGCCCCCTTTTCAATGGCGTGATTCCACAAAGTTCGCCTGCTGACGACTTGATCCGGCCAAAGCCGCAGACTTTGTTAAAACTAAAGCAGACGACGTTTTCCCTCTCCTGCTTTCCGTGTGCTTTCCCGTTACCCTATCATGCTTTCCGTGTGGCTTTCCCGTTTCCCCGAACGGTCTGCCCTCCCTGCGAAGGGCTCGTTTTGATCTGTGGGGTATCCATTACCGACCCGAGCCGACATTTTTTCAAATTCCCTTTACTTTTCGTGACAAGCTGTGATATAATGGTAGCGTGCAAGTTACACCGTACCCTTCCGTTTCGCTCAATGATTATTTCCGAAAGGATCACGCCGCACCATGAAGTTCAAAGAATCGATCGGCTCTTTTTTCTCCGCTCTCCCGGAACGACTGACGGCAGGACGGGACAAGCCCAAAAGCGCTGCCGATGCCGTCCGTTATTTCCCCGATCCCGACATGGGGCTGACCGCCGCGCAGGTCGAGCGCCGCACCGAGGAGGGCTATACCAATGTTTCGGTCGACAAGACCTCCAAAACCGTGACGAAAATCGTTCTCGACAATATCTTCACCTATTTCAACATGATTTTCTTCATTCTGGCGTTTATTCTCCTGCTGGAGCGCTCCTACAACAATCTCACCTTCCTGATCGTGGTCTTCGTCAACACGGCCATCGGGATCGTGCAGGAGATCAAGGCTAAAAAGACGCTGGAAAAGCTCTCCCTCGTCTCCGCCCCTCTCACCAAGGTCATCCGGGACGGACGGGAGGACTGCGTCAACAGCGAGGAGCTGGTGCTGGACGACGTCGTCATCTTTGAGGCCGGCAACCAGATCTGCGCCGACGCCGTTGTGGTCGGCGGGGAGCTGACGGTCAACGAATCGCTTGTCACCGGCGAGGCGGACGAGATCAAAAAAAGCGTGGGTGCGCCTTTGCTGTCGGGAAGCTTTGTGATCTCCGGGCGCTGCCGCGCCCGTCTGGACAAGGTCGGACACGAATCCTTCGCCTCCCGGCTCACCCTGGACGCGAAAAAGATCAAAAAGAAGCAGCAGCCCGGCATGATGAAGTCGCTGACCATGCTGATCAAGGTGATCGGCGTCATCATCATTCCCTTCTCGATCTTCATGTACCTCAATCAGCGTCAGAGCCTCGATATGCCGAGCAAGGAAAGCATTGAGAATACCGCCGCCTCCGTCATCGGAATGATCCCGGAGGGGCTATATCTGCTCACCAGCGTCGCCCTCGCCGTCAGCGTCATGCGCCTTGCCAAAAAGAAGACGCTGGTTCACGACATGAAATGCATCGAGACCCTTGCCCGCGTCGACGTGATCTGCGTCGACAAGACCGGCACCGTCACCGAGCCCGATATGCACGTCAAGGAGATTTTGCCGCTTGACTCCGACGACAAGGACGATTATTACGTCGCCGAGCGGCTGATCCGCGATTTTGTGCTGAACATGACGGCGGATAACGCCACCATGAAGGCGCTGAAGACCCGATTCGACGACAAACGGGAATTCAGACAGGCGCAGCAGCTCAAGGGCTTCTCCTCCGAGACCAAATACAGCGCGGCGGCCTTCTGCGACGGCGCCTATCTGCTCGGCGCTCCGGAATTCGTTCTCCGCGACGGCTATGAGCAGTTCCGCGAAATCATCGAGGCGCACTCCTCTGTGGGGGAACGGGTGCTGCTCTTCGCGGAGTACCGCTACGAGGCGGAATCCCCCGACGATATCTTCAACGGCGGCTCCGCCACCGGCCTTGTGATCCCGACGGCGCTGATCACGCTGGAAAACCGCGTGCGGCCGGAGGCAAAGGAGACCTTTGAATACTTCACCCGTCAGGGCGTTACCATCAAGGTCATCTCCGGCGACAATCCCGTCACCGCCGCCAAGGCCGCAGAAGCCGCCGGCATCCCCGGCTCGGAAAAATACATCGACGCTTCCCTGCTCAATACCAAGGAAAAGGCCGCCAAGGGCATCCTGGAATATAACGTGCTGGGGCGCGTCACGCCGGAACAGAAGCGTCTCTTCGTGCGGGCGCTGAAAAAGGCGGGACACACCGTCGCCATGACGGGAGACGGCGTCAACGACGTGCTGGCGCTCAAGGATGCCGACTGCAGCATCGCGATGGCGTCGGGAAGCGACGCGGCGGCAAACGTCTCGGATCTGGTGCTGCTCGACTCCAACTTCTCCGCCATGCCCTCCGTTGTCGCGGAGGGGCGCCGGGTCATCAACAACATCGAACGCTCCGCCTCTCTGTTTCTGGTCAAGAATATCTTTTCGTTCATTCTGACCCTCATCACACTGCTCACCGTCTCCCCCTATCCCTTCAAGCCGGCGCAGCTTTCACTCGTTTCGGCGCTGATGATCGGCGTCCCCTCCTTCTTTCTCGCCCTGGAGCCCAACACCGATATGGTCAAGGGAAAATTCCTGCGGAACGTGCTGTTCCGCGCTTTCCCCGTGGCGCTGACCGCCGTACTGCTGGTCGGCTGGTCGCTGCTCTTTTCCGACGCCTTCGAGCTGAACGGCGGGCTGACCTCGGCGGTGGCCTTCTACCTCTATTCCTTCGTCGCCTATCTGATGCTCTTCAAGGTCTGCAAGCCGATGAATCTCTTCCACAAGATCCTCTTCGTCACGATGGGGCTGCTCTTCCTGCTGGCGGTCTTCCTGATCCCCGGCCTCTTCGAAATCGAGCCCCTCAACTACGGCTCTGCGCTGATCCTCTCGGCGCTCATGCTGCTCGCGCTTCCGATCAACCGTATCATCGGCAGCATTTTCACCGGCTTCGGCGCGTGGAAGCAAAAGGTGAAGGATTTCATCGCCCGCGACATGGAGTCTGGACGGGACGGCAAATAACGGCAGAAAATAAAAAAACAGCCCGCGTGCCGAGCAAGCACGCGGGCGGATATCCGACCCTATTCCTTTTCAATCTGACAGACAGTCAGAACCCCCTCCGACACGGTGAAGCGGACCTCATAGCCCGCAAATCGGAAGCCGTATACCCGCTCGGGATCGTTCTGATAGGAGGGGCGGGGATCGGAGCGGAGCAGCTTGATCAGCGCCTCCCGCCGATCCTCCGGCAGCCGCTCATACAGCGCGGGCGGAAACACGACCGACAGCCGATCCCCGATCAGCGCATCGGCAAAGCCCCCGACCGCCCCCTCCCGACTGTCGGTATAGGGCAGATAGGGCTTGATATCATAGACCGGCGTTCCGTCGGTCATGTCCGCCCCCGCCACCTCCAGAACCGTCCGTCCCCCTTCGCGACAGATCCGGAGCAGCCTGACACAGCTTAAGCCGATCGGATTCGGGCGGAAGGGAGAGCGCGTGGCAAATACTCCCTTCCTTATGTTCCCGCCGAGGCGGGGAGGACGGACGGTGGGAGACCAGCCCTCCCGTATTGCTTCCGAAAAGCCCCACAGCACCCAGATATGCGAATAATCCTCCAGCCCCGCAAAGGCGGCGGGGGCGGAGTATTCCTTTTCAAATACGATGAAGCTCTTCAGCTCCTCGACAAGACCGCTTTGACGCGGCAATCCGAATTTCGTCGGAAAGTCGCTTCTGATCGCGGCAATCGGCTTAAGTTCCATAGCCATTCCTTTCAAAGCCCTTCGCTTCGCCGCCGCCCGCTGCGTTTCAATCAAAATCCTGACCGGGAGGATAACCATGCTTGAGATCAAACCCATTGAAGAGAAACGGGAACAGCAGAACATCTGCCGTCTCTGCGGAATTCCCTATCGCCCGGAATGCTTCGCCTACAAGGCATACGAGGGAGAGACCCTGATCGCTTCCGCACAATTCGATATCGAGGGCACAAGCGCCGTTCTCTTCGAGCTGCGGCAGGTGACCGGAAGTCCGGAGGACTTTGAGGCCATGTTCATCCTCGGACGGGCAGTGCTGAATTTTCTCGATCTCTGCGGCGTTCAAACCGCCCGTTTCCCTGTCGATGACGAGGCCTCCGCGCGGCTTGCCAAGGCCATCGGCTTCCGGGAGGAGGAGGGGGTACTGCGGATCTGTCTGACGGGGATGTTCACCTCCCATTGTCATCCCGAAGTGCCCCCGACGGAGGGAAGCGAGCCATGAAGCTTTCCCTGCCCGATCGGATCGTCGGACTGCTCGACCGTCTGGAGGCGGCGGGCTATGAGGCCTACGCGGTCGGCGGCTGTATCCGCGATCTCTTGACCGGAAAAACGCCGCACGATTACGATATCTGTTCTTCCGCCCGTCCCGACGAGGTCAAGGCGGTTTTTTCCGATTTGAAAACCCTGGATACCGGGATCCGCCACGGCACCGTCACGGTGATGGCCGACCGACAGCCGGTCGAGATCACCACCTTCCGGGAGGAGCGCGGCTATTCCGACGGCCGTCATCCCGATTCGGTCCTCTTTACAAGCAGCCTTTCCTCCGATCTTGCGCGGCGTGACTTTACCGTCAACGCCCTCGCCTATTCCCCGCGGAGCGGTCTGATCGATGAATTCGGCGGCCAGCGGGATCTTCGCTGTGGCATTCTGCGCTGTGTCGGAGAGGCGGAGGAGCGCTTCCGGGAGGACCATCTCCGCATCCTCCGCGCGGTACGGTTTTCCGCCGTCACCGGGTTTGAAATCTCCCCCGACACCGCCGAGGCGATGCGCCGGGGGAAGGAATCCCTTCGCGACGTCGCGGCGGAGCGGATCGCGCAGGAGCTGACGAAAAGCCTCTGCGGCGCGCACTTTGAGCAGGCCTTTCTCGCCTTTCCCGAACTTTTTGCCGTGATCATCCCGGAACTTCTCCCCTGCATCGGCTTTGATCAGAAGAATCCTCACCATGAATTCCCTCTTCACTGCCATCTGGCAAAGGCCGTCACGCACTCCCCCGATCACCCGATCGTCCGCACGGCGGCACTGCTGCATGATATCGGCAAGCCCGCCTCACAGTCCTTTGACGACCACGGGGTCGCGCACTACTACGGCCACGCTCCGCGGAGCGCGGAAATGAGCGGGGAGATCCTCCGCCGCCTGCACTTCGACACCGCCGGGATCGCCGCCGTTCAAACGCTGATCAGATACCACGACGAGGTCATTGAGGAAACCGAAAAGGCGGTCAAGCGGCGTTTGAACCGCCTCGGAACCGAGCCGTTCTTCATGCTTCTCTCGCTGCAGCGGGCCGACCATGCCGCCCAAACCTCCGATCCCTCCTTCCGAAGCGACCACACCGAGCGGCTGCGCCTTCTTGCCGAGAAAATCCTGTCGGAAGGAGACTGCTTTTCCCTGCGGGATCTGGCCGTCGACGGAAACGATCTTCTGGCGGCGGGGCTGCGCGGGCGGGAGATCGGGGAAGCGCTCGATTTCCTGCTTGACGCCGTCATCGGCGGAAGAGTCGAAAATCAAAAGGAGGCGCTGCTCCGCTGTCTTTCGGGGCAGCGCCCCTGAAGAGGAAGCTCCCTTCCCCCGATCGGCGGCGCGGGGCTTGCGCTCCGTCGTGTCAAAAGTCTGATCTTGCCGTTGCTCCCTGCCCCGGCAAAGCGCGCGGGGCTTGCGCCCGCCTTCGCTGCAATCAGGCCTCGAAATCGAGGCAGAGCCGCACGGCGACAAACGGACGCACCAACGTATCGGCCGCCTCGCAGTGAAGCGGATGCACTGCATACTCCGACAGCGCCTTGGCACAGCAGAATTCCGAATCGAGCATCATATCAGCGTTGGAGGAGGAAAGCCCTTCGGTCACAACGGTCAGCTTTTCAAGACCCGGAATCTTCCCGACCAGCGCTTCCAGCCCACGCTTGGCGTTTTCCTTGATCTCCGCCTTCCGGGCATCGGTGTATTCCTCCTTGAGCTTCCATAAAATGACGTGCTTTACCATGTTCATACCCTCGTTTTCGTTGAATTGTCGGCCTGACGGGTGACCCGACGGGCTTTCTGTCTATATTATAACACATCCCGCGGAATTTGTCACTGTTTTCCGCGTTTTCCGCCCCTGTTTTTTCCGGGAAGAGAAAATTCACAAATTATCGGTAGATTGATCGGGTATGTTGTGCTATACTGTTAAAATACCGAAATCTCAAGGAGGTATTCCGCCACAATGGAACATACTGTCCCTGCATGGAATAAAGATAGAATTCTCGCGGCGGTCCGATATGCCTGTCGCTTTATTCCCGCATTTTTGCTCGCCGTTTTGATGACGGTTTCCCTCACCGTAACGAAATTTCAGCTTACCGACGGCGATAAGGGCTCAAAAGTCGATTCCCTGTACCTGGTTCTGATGATTCTGATGCTCGGCGCATCCGTCATCGTGCCGATCCTCGGACGCGGACGGATCAATTCCGTCATCGGCGGGATCGCATATGTCATTTTCCCCTTTCTCTGCTTCTTCCTGTTGGAATACTACAGCCACAACCCCTTCAAAGACAGCCCCGTCATGAAGGACGGCATCATGATGCTCAACGTCCTGTTCTTCTATCTGCTCTGCCTGACCATCACCTTCCTGACCACCCGCAGCGACGTCGCCCTCGCCGTCACCGCCGTCGTTCCGATGCTCTTCGGCTTTGCCAACTATCTCGCCTCCTCCTTCCGCGACGCGCCGATCTATCCGTGGGATATTCTCTCCTTCGGGACTGCGGTCTCCGTGCTTGACAACTACAAGATCGAGATGACAAGCCGCCTGTGGTTCATCCTCTATACCTTTGTCTTTATGATCGGCTTCGCCTTCCTTGTCGGCTTCCGCTTCAAAATGGAGAGACGGCGCATCTGGGTCAATTTTGCCGCCGCCGCGGTCTCCCTCAGTCTCTTTGTCGGCTTCTTTTTCTATGTCCGCTCCGACAGCGCCGAGAAAAAGTACGGCTATTATCCCTATCTCTTCTCCTCAAGCTATCTTTATAAGTACAACGGAACGGCGCTCACCTTCCTCTGGACCACCAAATATCTGAAGATGGACAAGCCTGCCGGATACTCCCCAAACGAGCTGAAGGAGCTGTACGAGCAGTATCATCAGCCGGAGGACGAACCGGAAACCAAGCCCAACATCATCGTGATCATGAACGAAGCCTTTTCCGATCTGTCGGTTCTCGGGAATTTCACGACAAACAAGGACTATCTGCCCTACATCAACTCCCTCACCGAAAACACCGTCAAGGGCAATGTCTATGTCTCGGTCAAGGGCGGGAACACCCCGAATTCCGAGTTTGAATTCCTCTCCGGCACCTCCATGGCCTATCTTCCCACCGGCTCCATTCCCTTCCAGCAGTATATCAATTCCGAAATGCCCTCTATGGTCAGCCAGCTGGAGGAGCTGGGCTACGGCACGACCGCCATGCATCCCTACCCCGCCTCCGGCTGGGAGCGGGAGGAGGTCTATGAACGCCTGGGCTTTGACAGTGCCTATTTCCTCCCCGATTTTTCGGGTGCAAACCGCATCAGAAGCTATGTGAGCGATTACGGAATGTACCGCAAGCTCATCTCCCTCTTCGAAGAGACCCGCAAGTCGGGAGACGACACCCCGCAGTTCTTCTTCGGCGTGACGATGCAGAACCACGGAAGCTACAAAAAGGTCAACAATTTTACCCCCGACATCGAGATCACCGAGCTGCCGATGGACTCCTCCTCCACAAACTATGAAATCGCCTCCTATCTCTCGCTGATCAAGAGAAGCGACGACGCCTTCCGTTATCTGGTCGAATATTTCTCCCGGATCGACGAGCCCACCGTCATCCTCATGTTCGGGGATCATCAGCCGAACGACTATATTGCCAAGCCGATCCTCAGCCTCAACGGGATCAATGACATCAACGCCGCCGATCTCAAGACCCAGCAGCTCCGCTGGCAGACCCCCTATATCGTCTGGTCGAATTACGAGATCGACGAGGAACTGAAAATGCCCTCCTGCGACACGAGCCTCAACTATCTCGGCTCGATGCTGCTCCGGCACGCCGGTCTCCCCCTGACTCCCTTCCAGCAGTGGCTGACGGAGGAGCTTCAGCCCCTCTACCCCATCATGAACGCCAACTGCTATGTCGATGCCGACGGAACGTTCCACAGCGCCGCCGGTCTGACCGCCATCCCGCAGCTCCGCACCTACGCGCAGCTTCAGTATAACCTTGTCTTTGATTCCAAAGGGAGGGTCAAAGAGCTTTTTGGGATCTCAAGGTGACCGCCATGCATCCCATCCGACATTTCAGAACCATCACCAGGCATCGTCATGCCGTCATCCGTCACTGCTTCCGCGCGGGGATCGGATTTCAGGGGCTGCGCCATGATCTGTCCAAGTATCTCCCATCGGAATTTCTCCCCGGCGCAAGGTTCTATCAGGGGACGAGAAGCCCGAACGAGGCGGAGCGGGAGCAGTACGGCTATTCCGCCGCATGGCTCCACCACAAGGGTCGCAACAAGCATCATTTTGAATACTGGACCGACTACAACCCGACCGAGCGGAGGGTGATGCCGGTGAGAATGCCCCGCCGCTACGTTGCGGAGATGTTCTGCGACCGCGTCGCGGCCAGCAAGATCTATCAGGGCAAAAACTACACCGACGAGCATCCGCTCTTCTATTTCCTCCGCGGAAAGGAGCGCCGCGTCATCCACCCCGACACCTCCGACGAGCTGGAAGCCCTGCTTACCATGCTGAAGGAAAAGGGAGAGGATCAGACCTTTGCCTATCTGAAGCAATGGGTGCGGGAGGAGATAAAAAGATAATAAGCACGCTAAAAAGCGATCGCACCGTCCATCGGTGCGATCGCTTTTCCGATACACAGGGAATCCGATCCCCGCACGTCCTCCGAAGGAGTCATCCGCGTCCGACAGGGATCTGCGCGGCAGCCTTTGCCCGGTTATTCCGGAAAAGGCGTCCCGCGTCCCCGTCAGGCCGGCTCTTTTTCGCGGAAAATCCTCCCGACGGCATAATCGGCCGCCAAGCCGAACAGCACGCCGAGCAGGATGCCCGCCAGCACGTCGGTGGGATAATGAACGTAGAGATAAAGCCGGGAAAAGGCGACCGCCGCAGCAAGCGCCAGCGCCGTGATCCCGATCGGGCGGCTTGTCCGACGGAGCAGCACCGTCGCCGCCTCAAAGCAGACAAGCGTATGCCCCGACGGGAAGGAAAAGTCCGACAGCGCCGGGATCAGCAGCTCGATGCCGCCGACTGCATCGTAGGGGCGGATTCTGCCGACCAGATTCTTTAAAAGCAGATTCCCGAACAGCCCGCCGAGGGCAAAAGCGATCCCCATGGCCAGACCGGTTCGCCTTGTCTTGGGAATACAGATCAGCACCAAGGCGATCGCGATCGGAACGATGCCGTGATCTCCCAGCTTTGTGATCAGCGGCATCAGAACATCCATCGCGCCGCAGCGGAGATGCTCCGCGATATAATTGAGTATTCTGAAATCGAAAGCCGTAATTGCTTCTGCCATAGTTTCTCCTTATAAGGAGGGCGGACCGTTCTTTCCGTCAGGTCCGCCGCTCATGCTCTGTTGTTTCAGTTGTGGCCGGAGTCGGTCGGCAGCTCCGTACCGCCGTCCTTCTTTTTGCCGAGGTATTCGGGAAGATTCATCCCGACCATATCAAAGACATCGTTCATCGGAGGAACGGTCTTCATGATGCCCGACACGAAATTGGCAGCCGCATTCTTCCCGTCGGGGCTTCCCTGCCCGTTATCCCAGACCGTGACCTTGTCAATCCGCAGATTCTTGATCGCCTCGACCTGAATCTGCGCGATCTGCTCCATCTTGTCAGCGATCATCATTCTGACCGCGTCAGCGGCATTTCCGCCCGCTGCCTCGACCAGCCTTGCAAAGCCCTCCGCCTGCTTTTCGAGGGTTTCCTTCATACCCTGCGCCTCCGCCTGCATCTTCATCAGGATCGCGTCGGCTTCTCCCTGCGCCTTGCGGCGGATCTGCTCGGCCTCTGCCTCAGCCTCCAGCACCAGACGCTGCTTTTCGATCTCGGTCTTCACCAGAACGTCCGCCTCCAGCGTTGCCTTTTCCAGCTCCGCACGGGCAAGCTCCGCCGTTCTCTGCGCTTCGTAGGATTCCTGATTGGCAAGCGCCTTCTGAATATTTTCCGTCGTAATGGCGCGCTTCTGCGCTTCCGCCTCTCTTTCGCGGCGGGTCGCCTCCGATTCCGCTACCGCAATCTTGGCTTCGTTTTCACCGGCGATGGCTTCCGCGTCGGCATGGGAAACGCTGACGCGCTGATCGCGCTGTGCATTGGCAGCGCCGATCGATCCGCTCTTGTCGTTGATCGCCACCGAGACCTTGGCGTCGTTGATCGCCTTGGAGGCAGCCTCGCGGCCGAGCGCCTCGATATAGCCGCTCTCGTCGTTGATGTCGGTTACGTTCACGTTGATCAGCCGCAGACCGATCTTCTTCAGCTCGGTCTCGACGTTGCCGGACACCGCGTCAAGGAACTTATCGCGGTCGGTATTGATCTCCTCGATATCCATCGTTGCGATGATCAAACGGAGCTGACCGAAAATGATATCCTCGGCAAGGCTCTGGATTTCCTCGTGACGGAGTCCGAGCAGCCGCTCCGCGGCATTCTGCATGACTCCGACCTCGGTGGAAATGCCGACGGTAAAGCGCGAGGGGACGTCGATTCTGATGTTCTGCTTCGACAGGGCGTTTTTCAGATCGACGCTGATCGAGATCGGCGTCAGATCGAGGTATTGATACGCCTGAAACACCGGCACGACAAAGGCGGCGCCTCCGTGGATGCAGCGTGCGGAGCGCTGCGTTCCGTCCTTGTTGTTTCTCAGTTTACCGTATATGACCATGACTTTATCGGAGGGACAACGACGGTATCTCGAAAGGAAGAAGACCATAGTGGTGAAGAGTATGACCACTACCACGATAATCAGAAACAGCAAATTCTCTTTCATTGTTTAAACTCCTTTACCTGGTGATTGAATCAAGTTCATTTGCTACGATGTTCCGGCAGGACGGGAGGCCTACCCTGCTCTTCTGACGACAAGACGTCCCGCCTCGTCGACCGATTCGACATAAACCGCCTCTCCGGTTTTGATGGGAGTCTCATCGCGTGTGACGGCTTCGAATTCGGTATAGGTATCCTGTACGGTGATGTTGATTTTCCCGCTCCCCGTCATCGAGGCGGGAATCGTCAGATACACCTTGCCGGTCTTCCCGACCGCATGATCCAGCACAATGTTCCCCGACGACTGCAGACGCGTCAGGGCGCGCATCAGAAACGCCATTCCGAAGAGCGCCGCCACGCCGATCACAACCGCCAGCACGATGCCCAGCGCAACCGAAATCCCGGTGTCGAGTAAGACGATCCCCGCCCAGCCGCCGATGCAGAGCATAGCGACGATGCCTCGGATGGAGAACACCGTCAGTCCGTCCGAATCGCTTCCGTTTGGGATCTCCGACAGATCGCCGTCTCCCGCACCGTCAATTCCGCCGACGTCGCTTACATTGGTGTCCACGCCGCCGTCTCCGATCCCGAAGAACAGCAGTATCGTCTGGATCAGCAGAATCACGGTTGCGGGCAGCGCAATATAGGCAAAGATCTGCTGCACGTTTGTCAACGAATTAAACCATTCAAGCATATGTTATCCTCCTTTTTTCCTGCGTCTGCCCCTTACCGCGCCGCCCCGGATCTCCGAGAGGAGGGACATGGACTCCTCCTTCGCCAAGGACGCATAATACGCCGTTACGATGATCGCCAGGGCGTTTTCCAGCCTCTCCTTCGCACCGGGCATTTTCTCGGAATACTCCGCGACCGCCTGACGGATCAGCACCTTCAGCTGCGGCACTCCGAGGCTTCTCCGCCCCGCAAGGCTGTCGGTGATCCTGCAGATATAGCCGTACAGCCTGGCCTCCGGGATGATGTCATCCTCCTCGAAGTTGATGGTGCCGTTGATATAGCGCAGCAGAAAATCCACTTCCTTCAGGTGCATGGTGTCTCTGAGCATATTGATGATCAGAATGCGCGCAAGCTGGTTTTTGGAGTACTTTTTATTCACGGTACTTCCGATCCAGCCGCGCTTCACCCAATTCTGAAGAGTCGTTCCGTCAACGCCGGAGATCTCCTTGATCTGGGACAGCATGATCCCGTCGGTGAGAAAGAACACCTTGTCGAGAAACTCCTCTCCGTCAAGACCGCCGGCATTCTCTTTCGTAATGACCGATCCGGGCAATCTCCTGTCGGTAAGCTCGAGATTCATCGGTTGTTGAACTCCTTTCGGATGAGGTATTCTGCATCGCAGGGGTGTCAATCGATTGACTATCATGATTATATCACACGGTCAACTGATTGTCAATAGGAAGGGCGCAAATTGCAATATTTTACATTTTATTAACAAATATGAGGCGGATCTGTGAGATAATGAATAGAATCAGTGATTTTCGCCTTCGCAAGGAAGCCGGGGATCCACGGCGCTTGCGCCCTTCAATGACGGACAGGAAAGGAGCCTTTTCAAAAAGGCAGGGTTAACTTATGATCAATATCGCGCTTCTCGGATTCGGAACGGTCGGCAGCGGCGTTGCCGAGGTCTTTTCGGAAAACCGGGATCTGATCCGGAGCAGAACCGGCTTCGACTTCAACATCAAATACATTCTCGATCTCCGCGAGTTCCCCGATCATCCGCTCGGAAGCCGCGTGGTGCATGATTTCAACATCATCCTCAACGACCCCGAGATCTCGATTGTGGCAGAGATGATGGGAGGACTGCACCCCGCCTACGATTTTTCGATGGCGGCGCTGAAGGCGGGAAAAAATGTCGTGACCTCCAACAAGGCGGTGGTGGCCGCCTTCGGTCCTGAGCTGCTGCGGGAAGCCGCCGATCGGGGCGTTCGCTATCTCTTTGAGGCAAGCGTCGGCGGCGGGATTCCGATCATTCGCTCGCTGACCGAGCTGGCTGCCGGAAACGACATCTTTGAAATTGCCGGCATCTTAAACGGAACCACCAACTATATTCTCACCATGATGTTCAAAAACGGCCTTTCCTTTGCCGACGCGCTTGCCTCTGCGCAGGCGCTCGGCTATGCAGAGGCCGATCCCTCCGCCGACGTCGACGGCTTCGACACCTGCCGCAAGATCTGCATCCTGACGGCGGTGGCATACGGCACGCTGATCCCCTTTGAAAAGGTGGAAACGATCGGGATCCGCGACATCACGGCGGAGGATATCCGCGCGGCGGAGGCGCAGGGCTGTTCCGTCAAGCTCATCGCCAGAGCCGTCAGGACGCCCGACGGGATTTATCTCAAGACCGAGCCGATGGCGGTCCGCAAAACCAATCCGCTCTATGCCATCGAGGATGTCTTCAACGGCATTCTGATCCGCGGCAACGTTTCCGGGGATCTGATGTTCTTCGGCAAGGGAGCAGGCAAGCTCCCGACCGCCGGTGCCGTTGTATCGGATATCCTCGACATTCCGGCAAGAGCCGACTCGCAGCCCCACCGGCAGCTTTGGGTACGAGACGAATCCGCCTATGTGCCGGAGCTTCCGAAGGAGCTCCTCGACCGCAGTCTGGAGGAGCTGGGCATTCCCCTCGGAAAAAAAGCGCGCTGCTGAAAATAGCGCCGTGTGACCGAGGCGGAACACCCGGAAAGCAGACAGAGGCAGACGGTATTGATCAACGCCATCACCGAAATCGAGGCGTCTGCCAGCTCCCACACCAAAGAGGGCGCAAAGAGAGCGCCCGCAAGCCCCGCCGCACTGTACAGCCATGTATAGAGACGGCGGGCTTTTTGTCCCGCTCCGAGATAACACAGCCCCTCCAGCCCGTAATACGACCAGCAGACCACCGAGGCAACGGCATAGACTGCCGAGGAGAGCGCGATGAACTCCCCGCCGAAGCGCCCCGCGCTCTCATAAGCGCGGACGGCGATCTCCATCCCGTTCCCCCCGGCAAGCTCCCCGGGACGGACAATCAGCACCACAAAGGCAGTCAGCGTGCAGAGCAGGACGGTGTCGACAAAGACCTCGAAAATCCCGAAGAACCCCTGCTCTGCCGGCTCGTTATCGGCGGAAGCGTGCGCGTAAGCCGCCGTTCCGCAGCCCGCCTCGTTGGACAAAAGCCCCCGCGAAACCCCGTAGCGGAGCGAGCGGCTGACGGCAAGGCCGAGGAATCCCCCTCCGACCGCCGACGCAGAGAAGGCATCCGAGACGATCTCCGACAGGATCGAGGGCAGGAGAGCGCGGTTGACAATCAGAATGGCAAGGGAAAGGATCACATACCCAAGCGTCAGAACCGGGATCACCGCGGCGGAAAAGCGCGCCACCCGCGCGACGCCTCCCCGCACCAGCAGCAGCGTCAGCGCGGCAAAGACGGCGCCGGTGAGGAACTTGGAAACCCCGAAGCTGCCGGACAGCGCCTCTGCCGCCGCCGAGCTCTGCACAATATTACCGATGCTGAAGGAGGTCAGCACCAGCAGCACCGCAAAGACGGCGGCAAGCCGCCTGCTCCCAAGCCCCTGCGCGATATAGTAGGAGGCGCCTCCGTGGCCGTTTTTTTTATAGGCCATCGCCACCGTCACCTCGACATACTTGATCACCATCGCGAAAAAGGCGCTGACCCACATCCAGAAGACCGATCCTGCGCCTCCCGCCGCAATCGCGGCTGCGACTCCCGCGATGTTTCCCACGCCGAGCGTCCCCGACAACGCCACGCAGGCAGCCTTGAACGGGGACACGCCCCCCTTCTTCCGCCGAAACAGCGAGCCGATCACGGCAGCGGGGTGAAGCAGCAGAAAAAAGCGATGTCTGACCAGCAGATAGATTCCCGCCGCGATCAGAACCGCCGGCAAAAGCGGCCCGAAGAGGCGCTCATTTAAAAACGACAGCATTTTTCCCTCCGTCCGAAAAAAACTCTTGCAAAAACCATCGCGATATGATATAATATCATAGATATATGTATTATCTGCCCGATTCATTTATGCCGGTGTGTTGGAATTGGCAGACGAGGTGGACTCAAAATCCCATTCGTCTGTTGTTACCACTTCGGCTGAAGCCCTTGATTTTTCAAGGAAATTTGACAATTCAATATGTAAGTGATTTTTAATGTCCCCCCACGATGGACCTCCGATTTCTCAGAGGCTCCATCCGGGGTAAGACTTAAAAATATAAATGCCGGTGTGTCGGAATTGGCAGACGAGACAGACTCAAAATCTGTTATCCGCAAGGGTGTGTGGGTTCGAGTCCCACCACCGGCACCAGAATTCAATGGCTCGCAAACCCAGTAAAATCAAGGGTTTGCGGGCTTTCTTTTTTGCTTGGCGCATTGGATTCTTCTCCATGCACATCAGCAAAATCAGGCTTTTTTGACAATGGACCTCCTGTTTTGAGGCAAATTTGGAGGTCCATTTCAGTCATGGACCACCGTAGGATATACCCCCATGATCGCGTTGGCAGACGCCACTTTGGAATTGAAATCCAAATGAGTATAGATATTAGAGGTCGTAGAAATATCGCTGTGACCCAGCCATTCCTGGATTTCTTTCAAGCTGACCCCGTTTGCATACAGCAAACTCGCGCAGCTATGACGGAGATCGTGGAATCGTATTTTTCGTAAGCCATACTTCTCTAAAATCAGCGGAAAGTGCTGTGTGATATAACCCGGCTTCACAAGTTCGCCAATTTCATTGACATAGATATATCCTTCGGCTTCGGTGTTGTAAGACTTGCCGCAGAGCTTTCGGTTTTGCTCCTGTTGGAGTTTTAACCGGTGCAGCAATTCCTCAAAGGGTGGAACCAGCGGCAACGTGCGGTAGCTGGACTTGGTTTTGGTACGGTCCTTTTCAATGATCGTACTTTTCCCGTTGAGCGTCACCTGGGTCACGGTATGGCGGATGGTGATGGTCTTTTTCTTAAAGTCAATAGCGTCCCATTTCAAACCCACGACTTCGCTCCGACGCAACCCGTAGAAAGCCGCCAGTATGACGCCCAGTTCAATCGGATCGCCGCGCACGATCTGGAATAGCTTTTCCAGCTCATGCTCATCGTAAATGCTGCCTACAAATTTCTGCTTTTTGGGGCGTTCAATTCGATCCGCCGGATTGCTCGACAGAAGCCCCGTCTTAAATGCATATTGCAGGGCCTTTCGGATGTTGGCATGGCGGTGGATCACCGTATTGGCCGACACTCCATTTACCTTCATTTCGTAAGTGTAGTAGTCCTGCAACTGCTTAGGCGTAACCTGCCTCAGCCGAAGCCCTGGATGGTGTTCCTCAAAATAAGGGACAATCCGATTCTTGATACCGGATGAATAAGCCGCATAAGTGGTGATTTCCACGCTGGCCTTCATCATTTCCAGCCAATCCAGTAGGAACCGGGTAAAAAGAATGTCCGCAGGGTTGTCGGTGTATCCTTTTTCCCTTTCCATCTGACGGAGCTGTAATTCAGCCTCCATCGTGCGGCGCGCCTCCTGAAGCATGGCTTCGGCACGCTTTTTATTGCCCTTGACGGGCAGCCCTGTGGATTTGGAAGGCGTTTGACGCTTTCCGTTTTCGTCTGTATAACTGAGGACGATATGATAGTATCCTCTTTTTTCACGCAGATGTCCTGCAACCATAAAATAAAACCTCCTTTGGTGGTGCAGCGCAATTCATCTGCCGTTGACCCTTTTATTGTAGCAAGAGTTTCTAAACACGGCAAATGTGCGACGAGGTTTTACGCATTGGATTCTTCGTTCAACCCCAAATATTGGAGAATGCTGATTTTGGGAATACGGTAGATTCGCCCGATAGAGAACGACTCGATCTCGCCTTTTTTAAGAAGCCGGTATCCGGTCTTTAGACTGATTCCTCCAAGCATTTTACACATTTGCGGAACCGTAACTATATCGGGATATTCCGAAAACATAAGCTGATATGCGCTGTCTAGCCTCCTTTCCATAGCCATAAATTTGCCACCCACATAGGAGCGGCTGAC
>CALWTY010000017.1 GCA_944384585.1 uncultured Clostridia bacterium
CGCGGTGGAATAGCCGAACGCCTGCACCGCGCCGCCGATCACGTTCAGCACCCCGGAAATGGCATAGGCAATCAGGACATATTGCGCGCGGATCATGCCGACCTCAACGCCTTTCGGGTCGCTCGGCAGGTAAATCCGGAGCAGAGGCCGCCCGAGCAGAAACATCGCGACGCTCAGCACGGCGCTGAAAGCGACGGCGCACACGAGGCAGGCGAGAAACGCGTTGCGGACGCGGGTCTTCTTCCCCGCCCCGATGTTCTGCCCCATAAAGGCGACGGTGGCGGCATTGAGCGCGCTGATGCCGGCGGAAATGAAGCCCTCAAGGCTGGCGCAGGCGGAATTGCCCGCCACCGCGCTCTCGCCGTAGCTGTTGATCGCCGACTGGATCTGAACGTTGGAAATGCTGTACATGGCGTTGGTAATGCCGGAGGGCAGACCGTAGCGGACAATGCCGAGAAGCTCCTTTGAATATATTCTGATCTGCCTCAGTTCAAGACGGGTCTCGTCCTCCTGCTTCATCAGACAGCGCACCGTCAGGAAGGCGGCAAGATACTGAGAGAGGGTGGTGGCAATGGCGACGCCGGCGGCGTCCAGAAAAAAGACCGCCACGAACAGGAGATTCATCAGGACGTTGGCGATCCCTGATACCATCAGAAAGTAGAGGGGGCGGCGGGTATCCCCCTTGGTGCGGAGGATCGCGCTGCCGAAATTATAGACCATGATTCCGGGGCAGCCGAGAAAATAGATCACCATATACTGCACCGCCATCTCAAGAGAGGCATCCGGGCAGTCGGTCGCCACCATTGCGGGTCTTGCGACCAGAATCCCGATCACCGCGAGCAGAACGCCGGCGATCGCGCTGACGGCGATGGCGGTATGTACGATCCGATGAGAGGTTTCACGGTTCTGCGCGCCGATACTGCGGGAGAGCAGAACATTCACCCCGACCGACAGCCCCATGACGGTATTGACGATCAGAGAAATGATGGAGCCGGTCGCACCGACCGCCGCCGTTGCGGGAGTCGCGTTCTCCCCCGCAAAATTCCCGACGACGGCAAGGTCGGCTGCATTGAAAAGGATCTGAAGCATTCCCGCCAGAATAATGGGGATCGCGTATGAAATGACAGCGGGGATGATCGGCCCCTCCGTCATATCGATATTTTTGCTGTGTAACATAATATCCTCGTTCCGATAAGATCGGTATTCCTTGATCTTTCGTCTTTCCGAAGAGGTCAGCTCCCGTATTCCTCAAGCGTCAGGCCTTCGTTATGCTCCAGCGTATAACGGAGGCTCCACTCGCCGGAAAACAGCAGGTAATTCACGCCCCGAACGTCCTGCACCCACTTCACCTCATAAAGGTAGAGCTTCGCAGGGTCCACCCCCTCGGGAATGCGCTTGACGATCTGATAGGGCTGGTCATACTGACGGTATTCCACACCGTACTCGTTCTTCATCCGCGACTCCAGCACGTCAAACTGAAGCTGGCCGACCACGCCGACATAGACCCGCTCCATACCGGAATTGGGCTCAAAGAAGATGCGGATGGCGCCCTCCTGGGCAATCTGATTCACGCCCTTGGCAAACTGCTTGCGCTTCATGCTGTCGATCTGCTCGATCAGCGCGAAGCGCTCCGGCGAAAAGGTCGGGATGCCCTCGAAGCAGATCTCGAGGCTCTTGTCACAAACGGTATCCCCGATCGAAAAAATACCGGGATCAAACACGCCGATGATATCGCCTGCGTAGGCCTCGTCGACAATCGAGCGCTCCTGCGCCATCATCTGCTGAGGCTGGGAGAGCTTCAGCTCTTTTCCCTGCTGCACATGAAAATACTCCGCTCCGCGCTCAAACCGTCCCGACACGATCCGCATAAAGGCAATCCGGTCGCGGTGCGCCTTGTTCATATTCGCCTGGATCTTGAAGACAAACGCGGAAAACCGGTCGTCGCAGGGATCAATCGTCCGCTCGCCGGCATTCCGGGGCAGCGGAGAGGTCGTCATGCGAAGGAAATTTTCAAGAAAGGTTTCAACGCCGAAATTATTCAGCGCCGAGCCGAAAAACACGGGGCTGAGCCGCCCGCCGCGCACCTTGTCCAGATCAAAATCGAAGCTCGCGCCGTCGAGCAGCTCAATCTGCCCCGTCAGCTCCTCCCGTTGATCCGATCCGATCAGGGAATCGAGCTTTTCGACATCGGTCAGCTCGCATTCGATGGAGGCGAGGCGATCCCGCCCCTTATGGGCATCGGCATAGGCCAGAATGCGGCGGTTGACGCGGTCATAGACGCCCTTGAAGCCGACGCCGCAGCCGATCGGCCAGTTCATCGGATAGGTGCCGATGCCGAATTCGCGCTCCAGTTCGTCGATCAGATCAAAGGGATCCCTTGCCTCGTGGTCGAGCTTATTGATAAAAGTAAAAATCGGGATCTTCCGCATTGCGCAGACCTTGAAGAGCTTTCTCGTCTGCGGCTCAATGCCCTTGGCGGCATCGATGACCATGACGGCGCTGTCTGCCGCCATCAGGGTGCGGTAGGTATCCTCCGAGAAATCCTGGTGTCCGGGGGTATCGAGGATATTGATGCAGTAGCCCTCATATTCAAACTGCATGACCGAGGAGGTGATGGAAATGCCTCGTTTCTTCTCCATCTCCATCCAGTCGGAAACGGCATGGCGATCGGAGGCTTTTCCTTTGACCGAGCCTGCCGTCTGGATTGCGCCTCCGTACAGAAGGAGCTTTTCGGTCAGCGTTGTTTTTCCCGCGTCGGGGTGGGAAATGATGGCAAAGGTACGCCGTCTGCTGATTTCCTTTTCAAAGTGATTCAATCCTGTTACCTCCTGCCGGATGCTCTCACGATAAATTCGGGCGAAGCATTTTCCGCATAACCCGCACAGAATATTCTACCATAAAAATTGCAATCTTACAAGCGAAAACAACAAAAAAGACGACCAAAAAGATCGCCTTTCTTATTCATATTTTGGCAACTGTATTGAACGGCACACCGTGGTCTCCCGCTTTTTCCCAAGAGCGCAGAAGCATGGCTCCGCTCCGCGGAGAAGTCCGCCGACGGAGACAGGGGGGAGGGGCGGCGGTCGGCGCGCCGCGCCCGTCCCTGTTCCGCCGTTATCAGTTGACGGTATTTTTGACTCTGAGCCTTGCCATCGCACGGTTGAGGGCAATCTGCGTCTGATGATATTCGATGAGGCTCTGCTTCTGACGGAGCTTTTCCAGCTCACGCTCGCGCGCCTCCTCCGCCCGCACCGCGTCAATCTCCTCCGGCCATTCGCAGTCCTGGCAGAAGACGATGACTTCATCGGGACGGACCTCGATAAAGCCCTCGGAGGAAAAGGCAGTCCGCCAGACTCCCTCCCTCTTGATTTTCAGGCATCCGATTTCCAGCGCTGCCAGCAGCGGGCGATGGGATTTCAGCACCGTAAGCTGTCCGTCGGGAAGCGTACAGGTCAGCGCCTCGGCATTCCCCTTGTAAAACAGCCGCTTCGGCGTGAGGATTTCCAGCATGAATTCCGACGCCATCTCGTCACGCTTTCATCGCTTCGGCTTTTTTCCGCACCTCGTCGATGCCGCCGACCATAAAGAAGGCGTTTTCGGGGAGGGAGTCGGCCTCACCGTCGATAATCTGACGGAAGCTCTCGATGGTCTCGGACAGCGGGACGAAGCGTCCCTCCTCCCCCGTGAAGGCCTTGGCGACCGACATCGGCTGCGAAAGGAACTTCTGCAGCTTCCTTGCGCGGTAGACCGTCTGCTTATCCTCCTGCGACAGCTCCTCCATTCCGAGAATCGCGATGATATCCTTCAGCTCTGCATAGCGCTGCAGGCACTCCTGCACCCCTCTTGCCACCCGATAATGCTGTTCTCCGACGATATCGGGCTCAAGGACGCGGCTGGAGGAGGCCAGCGGATCGACGGCAGGATAGATGCCAAGCTCGGAGATGCTTCTGGAAAGCACCGTTGTCGCATCAAGATGCGAAAAGATCGTGGCGGGGGCGGGGTCGGTCAGGTCGTCGGCAGGAACATAGATGGCCTGAACCGAGGTGATCGAGCCGTCCTTCGTCGAGGCAATCCGCTCCTCCAGCTCCCCCAGCTCGTTCGCCAGCGTCGGCTGATAGCCGACAGCGGAGGGGAGCCGTCCGAGCAGTGCGCTGACCTCGTTTCCCGCCTGCACATAGCGGTAGATGTTATCGATGAAGAAGAGAACGTCCTGCTTCTTTTCATCCCGCAGATACTCCGCGGCGGTCAGCCCCGTCAGCGCCACCCGCATCCGGGAGCCGGAGGGTTCGTTCATCTGTCCGAAGGCAAGGATCGCCTTGTTGATGACGCCGCTCTCCTGCATATCCAGCATCAGCTCATTTCCCTCGCGGGAGCGCTCTCCGACGCCGGCAAAGACGGAATACCCGCCGTGGTTGGTTGCGATATTATGGATCATTTCCATAATCAGAACCGTTTTTCCCACCCCGGCGCCTCCGAAGAGACCGATTTTCCCGCCCTTGGCATAGGGGGCAAGCAGATCGATGACCTTGATCCCGGTCTCAAGAATATCGCAGACCGGCCGCTGATCCGAGAGAGGCGGGGGCTCGCGGTGGATCGGAAGCCGCTTCTCCGACGGGATTTCCCCCTTGCCGTCAATCGGTCTGCCCAGCACGTCGATCACCCGGCCGGACAGGGCATCCCCGACCGGTACCGTGATGCCGCTGCCGTCGCCCTGCACTCCTGTCCCGCAGCGAAGCCCGTCGGTCGCCTCCAGCGCAATACAGCGGAGCGTATCCCCTCCGAGCTGCGCCGCGACCTCCATATGATGCTCGGTATCCTCACAGCGAAGCAGCGCGTTGATGGGCGGCATGACCCCGTTCTCAATGCGGATATCGATGACGGGGCCGCAGATTTTTACGATTGTCCCAACAGAAATTTCACTCATATGACCTTCCTCTGCACCGCAGCGATTCCGATCGGATCAGATCGCCTTTTCGGCAATCGTCTCTGTTGCGGCGGCTATTTCCGACAGCTCGTTTGTGATCATGAGCTGCCGCCTTGCGTTATAGTCGGCCTGAAGGCCGCGCAGCATCTCATCGGCGTTTTTGGTCGCGGTCTGCATGGCGTTCATGCGCGCCGCATGCTCCGAGGCCGAGGACTGAGAGATGGCGTTGAAGAGCGTCGCGACGATAAACTGCGGAACGACTCGCTCAAAGACCGCCTCCGGCGAGGGATCGAAGAGGATATCGCCCCGATACTGATATTCGATCTCGGCATCCTTGAGGTTCTCGACGGTAAGCGGAAGCAGCTTGATCATCGTAGGCTCCTGCACCGTCGCGTTCACATAATGCGTAAAGATCACATAAATCTTGTCCAGCCGGCTCTTTCTGTATTCCTCCAGCACCGTATCGGTGATGACCCGCACCTGATAGAGCGTCGGCTTCTGGACGACGCCGCGCCAGATATAGTCGGGCTCCTTACCGTGCTGACGGAAGTATTCCTCTCCCGCGATGCCGATCACGGCGATCTTGCTGTTGGAGGAAGCGTGCTTCTTCAGCTTTTGCTCGGTAAAGGAAAAAAGACTGCTGTGATAGCTCCCGCACAGCCCCTTGTCCCCGGAAATCACGATAAAAAGCGAGCTTTTCACCTCGGGATGACCCTCCAGGAAGGGATGATGCGCCGGCGCCTCGGTATGCAGGAAGATATCCTTCATCGTCGCGCGGAGACGGACCATGAATTCGATATTGTAATCGATCATCTTCACGGTCTTTTTCATGCGCGAGGTGGAGAGCAGATACATGGCGTTGGTGATCTGCCTCGTCTGCTCAACCGCGCGGATATGATCCTTGATCTCATTCGGATTCAGCAAGCTCAGCCCACCTTCCGAAATGTCCCTTCAGCAGTTCCTCGGTCTGCTCGTCGCAGTCATGCGTCGACTCGATCCTGTAAAGCAGATCGCCGCAGTTTTTCTCGAAATAGCGAAGGAATGCCGGGATCATTTTCTTCATGTTTTTCGATTCCACCGAATCGAACGCGCCGCAGCGGAAGCCGAGAAGCAGGATCGTCTCCTGGCTGAGGGAATACGGTTTGTTTTTCTCCTGGTTGAAGATGGCTGTCAGCTTTTCCCCGCGCTGCAGCGTCGCCTTGGTCGCAGGGTCGAGATCCGAGCCGAAGCGGGCAAAGACCGCCATCTCCTTATATTGGGCAAGCTCGATCCTGAGCAGCCCCGACACCTTGCGCATCGCCTTATACTGCGCGGCGCGCCCGACGCGGGATACCGAAAGGCCGGTATTGATGGCGGGGCGGATGCCGGAATGGAACAGCTCCGATTCCAGATAAATCTGCCCGTCGGTGATGGAGATGACGTTTGTCGGAATGTAGGCAGAGATATTGCCTCCCGTCGTCTCGATAATGGGAAGCGCCGTCATGGTGCCGCCTCCCTCGCTGTCGGCCAGGCAGGCAGAGCGCTCAAGGAGCCTTGAGTGCAGATAAAAGACGTCGCCGGGATATGCCTCACGGCCCGGCGGGCGGTGGAGCAGCAGCGACATGGTGCGATAGGCAACGGCGTGCTTGGAAAGATCGTCGTAAACCACCAGCACGTCCCGCCCGTCCCGCATGAAGGATTCCGCCATCGAGCAGGCGGCATAGGGCGCCAGATACTGCATGGCGGGACTGTCGGCGGCGGTTGCCGCCACCACGGCGGTATATTTCATCGCGTCGGCCTTCCGAAGCGTCATGATGACCTGTGCGATCGTCGACGCCTTCTGTCCGATTGCGCAGTAGATGCAGATGACGTTCTTATTCTTCTGATTCAGGATCGTATCGATCGCGATGGTGGTCTTCCCCGTCTGTCGGTCCCCGATGATCAGCTCGCGCTGCCCCTTTCCGATCGGAATCATGCTGTCGATCGGAAGGATTCCGGTATCCAGCGGCTCGCAGACCGGCTTTCTCGCGATGATCCCCGGCGCGTTTTTCTCCATCGGCGCGTATTTTTTCGCTTTGAAGGGCTCGCCGTCAAGGGGGGCGCCGATCGGATTCAGCACCCGTCCGATGACGGAATAGGAGACCGGCGTATCGACGGGATGCCCTGTCCCCGTCACCACGTCTCCGATGCTCACCGAAGCGCCGGAATTCAGAATGACGGCGCCGACGCCGTTTTCCTCCAGATCCAGCGCGATGCCCCATATGCCGTTCCCGAAATCCAGCAGCTCGCCGTAGCAGCGCCCCGGCAGATTCTCCACCCGCGCCACGCCGTCGCTCACCTTCGTCACGGTTCCGCAGGTATAGACGGTGCCGTTCGGAGTGAATTCCTCGATCCGCTTTTTCAGTATTTCATTCAGCGCATCCGTTTCAAAATTCATGAGATCCTATCCTTTCCTGCGCGGAAGAAGCCTTCCGTCAGCCCTTGAGCAGCGTTCTTTTCATCTCCGCCAGCTTGGAGGAGAGGGAGGAATCGAAAACGCAGCCGTCGATCTCCGCGACAAAGCCGCCGAGGAGCGACCGATCGGACTCGATATCAAAGTCAAGCCTCCTGCCGAACAGCTCCTCAAACGACTGCACGATATACGACGTCGTCTCGCTGTCCGTGCCGAAGGCGACCCTGAGCTTTGACCTTCTCATCCCGTCCTCCCGTCAGCCCTGCTTCATGCTGCCGAGCTCTTTTTCGAAGAAATCGGCGGCAAGGCGCTTGTTGTCCTCGTCATTCAGATTCCGCGCGATCAGCTTGGAGGCAATGGAAACCGAAAGCTCCACCACATCGTCCTTCATCCCGTTGATCGCCTCTTTTTCCCGTGTCGCAATATTGAGATTGGCATCGGCAATCAGCTTGTCGGCCTCGGCACGGGCGGCATTGAGGATCTCGGTTGCATTTCGATCGGCCTTCTCCCGGCTTTGATGCAGAAGCTCCTTGGAGCGATGCTCCGCCTCCTCCATCTGCGCCTCATAGGCCTCTTTTCTGGACTCCAGCTCCTTTGAAGCCTCGTCCAGCGTCTTCTGCTCCTTCTCAATCCGTTCCCTTCTGGCGGAAAGGAACTTCTTAACGGGCTTGTACACAAGCAGCCGGATGATCAGATAGAATACGATTATATTCAGTATGTTGATGATAAGATCAAACGGGACGTTTGAAAGATCCAGTCCGTCCAAGCATCACACCCCCATTCTTCCCTCGGAAGTCAGATTTTGGTCGCTATGATCAGCGCGATAACGAAGGCGTAAATCGCCGTCGACTCCGCAAGCGCAAGTCCCATCAGAAGGATCGAGTTGATCTTGCCCGACGCCTCGGGCTGCCGTGCGACAGCCTCGGTCGCCTTTGCCGTGGCAAAGCCCATCATGATTCCCGCTCCGAGCGCCGGAAGAAGCGCGAGCGCAGCTCCGATTGCAGTCATTACAATCACCCAACACCGCGATAAACGCGGCGCCTTTCCTATAATATTTATTGAAATCCGCCGTCATGGGAGGACGGATTATTCACAGGCTTCATTGATAAAAGTCAAAGAGAGCGTCACAAAGATATAGATCTGGATCAGCGGATGGAAGAGGTTGAAATACAGTCCCGCAACCGGCGCGATCCCGAAGGCATATCCTCCCGCAGCCCCCTTCAGCAGCTCCATCACGATCAGTCCGCCGAGCATATTGCCGAAAAGACGGCAGGCCAGCGAAACGGGGACCGCCACATCCGACACGATCCGCATCGGGAAGATGACGGGTGAAGGGGATGCCAGCCCCTTGAGGCGGCCGGAAAGCCGCTTGTTCCGGATGCCGTACCAATTGATGAGGAAGAAGGTGATCAGGCTCATCGAAAGGGTCACGGTGATATCGGAGGTCGGCGCGCGAAGCCCGAACAGCTCGGCGCAGGCGCAGCCGAACATCAGAATGCCGAGGGCGAAGAGGTAGGAACTGAGGTTTCCGGTTCTGCCGTGAACGTTGGTCCTTGTGTGGTTGTCAAAAAACTCAACCGCCAGCTCCATCACATTCTGAAGCCCGGTCGGAGAGTCCTCCCGGAAGCGCGGAACGGCGAAGAGGCGGAAGAGCAGCGCAAGAACCAGCACGACGCCGGTGACGCCCCACATGATCAGGGAGGTCTCGGCAAAGGAGATCCCGAACAGGTCGACCCGCTCCGAGAACATCTCGAACTCGACGACGATCCCCTTGGAGCCGCCGACAAGGATATCGAAGACCGTTCCCGCAATAAACCAGCCGGCGAGAATGATCAGGACGAAGAAGAGCTTTTTCAGCCGCTTTTTCTTCCTGTTCCCGGGATCGACGCCGCAGGCGGCGCGTGAGATAAAGTAGCCCGCCAGCGCTCCGACCGACAGCACGGCCGCCGCTGCCAGCTTGATGATATCGGCAGTTGTGATTTCCATCATCCCCTTTTACGCATTCAACCCGAAGCTCAGCGTCCGGCTGAGGAAACGGCGAACAGAATCACCGAGGTAATCGTCATGGCGGCGGCGTAACCGAGCCCGCAGTACAGCAGCTGCTCCCGGAAGGCAAAGAACGCCGTTGCCACCGCAAGAACATAGACAGCCAGCTTCATCACGATAATCACCGAAAGCGATCCCTTCTTTTTCCCGGTAACCCTCGCAGTCAGCTCTCCGAGAAGAAAGCACTGAATGACTCCGACGGCAATCCCGGAAAGCAGACTCAAGACGATCATTTCCCTTGCCTCCTTCTCTGACGGCTGAGGCGAACGGGGCTGCTCCGGCAGCGCGTTCACACCTCGGTATTTTATGGTTCATTATACCACCATTCCCCGACATCGTCAATAGCCTTTCCGACCAAAAAACCCCGCTTTCGGCCGACAGGATTAGCATTTCCGTCCCTCAGGAAGAGGCTGCCTTCCGAAGGTTTCCTGTCCCGTCGGAAGCCGACCGGGGAGGCGGCACGGTTCAGTCCGCTTTTTTCTCCAGCAGAAGGCGGACGATCTGCCACATCCGCGCATAGGAGGCGAGATTCAGCCGTTCCCCCGGTGCGTGAACGCCCTTCAGCTCCGGCCCGATCGAGATCGCGTCAAGACCCGGCACCGCCGCGCATATAATCCCGCACTCCAGCCCCGCATGGATGGCGGCGATGCGGGGCGTGACGCTCTCGCCCAGCACCGTCCTTGCCGCCGAAAGAAAGTCCTCCGCGAGCGGAGACTCGCTCCGCATCGGCCATCCGGAGTAGCGACCGCTGACCTGAAGCTCAAAGCCGAGAAGGCGGGCAAGGCGCTCCGCCCGATAGGCAAGCAGATCCATTTTGCTGTCGAGGGAGGATCGTCCCTGACAGACAAGCGAAATTCCCTCCTCGCCGTTGTCCCGGATGACGCCGAGATTGTTTGAGGTCTCGACCATCGAAAGCTCCGAGGGCATTCTGCTGATCACGCCGTTCGGCAGAAGAGCGGCAAGATCCAGAATCCGCCTTGTATCGGCGGGCGTGAGCATTCCCCCGAACTCTCCCTTTGCCTTTCCGACCTGAAGGCGGAAGCCGCTGTCGCAGCGGGGCAGCCAGCTCATAACCGTCCCCCGCCGCTCCATGAGAAATTCCTTCGCCGCCTCCGGCTCGGAGGTAAAGAGAACCGCCGACGCCTCGCGGGGGATGGCGTTGCTCCGTCCTCCGCCGCGGATGGTGACAAGATGGAAGGGGTGGGCCTCATATAGCGCCGACAGAAGCCGCAGAAGAAGAATATTGGCGTTGCCCTTTTCATAGAGGATATCCTCGCCGGAATGTCCGCCGGAAAGGCCGCTGACCGCGACCGAGAGAGGCCGGCAGAAGGTCGGAATCGGCTGACGGTCCGGCTTCAGGGTAAACTGCAGCCGGATTCCGCCGGCGCAGCTGACGGTGGCAACCCCCTCCTCCTCGGAATCGAGATTGATGAGCTTTTTCGCCCGTATCACCGAATAATCAAAACCCGTCGCTCCGTACAGCCCCGTCTCCTCTCCCGTCGTGAAGAGGCATTCAAGCTCCGGGTGACGGAGGCTTCCGTCATCGAGCGCGCAGAGCATGGCCGCCACCGCCACGCCGTCGTCGCCGCCGAGGGTCGTTCCCTCCGCCGTCAGCCAGCCGTCCTCCACCCGCAGCTTCAGTCCCTCGGCCGTGAAATCATGCTCCGTTCCCTCGTTTTTCTCGCAGACCATATCGGTATGCCCCTGCAGCAGAATGCCGGGCTGATTTTCATAGCCCTCGCTCGCCGGCTTGCGGATCAGGACATTATCCAGGTCGTCCCGCAGGCAGAACAGGCCGCGTTCGACGGCAAAGCGCTGAAGATAGTCGGCAATTCCCTTTTCGTTTCCCGATCCGCGCGGAATCGCGCTGATCTCCTCGAAAAAGCGGAAAAGCGCCTCCGGCTCGTATCCTCTGATGATCTGTTCCATATTCCGTTCCTCCTTTATTGCTCCCCGTCCTGCGGGTCGTTCGGCTGTTGGTCGAATTCGTTGTCAATATAATCGTTCAGCTCCTCCTCGGTCATCCCGACGGAGAAATCCGGCAGAGCGGCAAGCGCCCGTTCGTAATCGGCCGCGCCGACGTAGTAGCGGTACAGCTCCGCCGTCTCCCCGATGCTCGTGATCAACCCCGATCCGAGCAACGCCTGCCTCCGATAAGGAATTCCCTCCCCGCGCAGAAGATCTTCCACCGTCTGCGTCCAGATATACTCGCAGGAGGTAAGATAAACGGTATCCTCCTCCCGCACCGTTCTCAGTTTTTTCGCCTTACCGCACAGGGGGCATACCCCGTCCTTCGCCATGGCGCTGCAGCGCCCGCATATCAATCCGTTCATATCCGCCTCCGTTGCAACCTTTGCCGGTACATCTTTTTTAATGATTATAGCACCCGACCCGGCTTTTTTCAAGCCCTTTTTCGATTGACGATTGATTTCGACGGGAAAATATGCTATAATATAAAAATATAAGAGATATCCTATCCCAAAAGCAAGGAGAATGCCTCGACCGCCTCCGAGGCATCAGACCGCCCATGAAAAAGCCATTGCTGCTCTCCGTCATCCTCCTTCTCACCGTTTCCATCCTTTCGGGAACTGCGGCGCTGATCCTCAAAACCGTTTTCCCGGGGGACGAGCCGCCCGTCGAATCGGAAGCCTCCGACACGTCGGAGCGGGGCGATTCCGTCGGCACAGACAACAGCGTCCCCTCCCCTCCCGGAACGGGAACCTCCTCCCCTCCTCCCGTCGACCCGCCTTCCCTGTCCGCGCTGGCGGAAGCCGCCGGGCTCTCCGCCCCGCAGCTCTTCGTATACAGCGTTTCAGAATCGCGCTTTCTCTATGAAAAAGGAACCGATCGCCCCATTCTCCCCGCCAGCATCACCAAGCTCCTCACCGCCCTCTTCGCGCTGGAATCGATGCCGGCCGACACCGTCATTCAGCCGGGCAACGAGCTGGAGCTGGTCGGCACGGGCTCTTCCCTCGCCTACATCAAGACCTGGCACCGGCTGACGCTTGAGATGCTGATCGAAGGAATGCTCCTCCCCTCCGGCAACGATGCCGCCTATGCCGTCGCCGCGGCGACGGCACGCCATCTGACGGGAAACAAAAAGATGGACGGAAGCGCCGCCGTCGCCTATTTTATGGAGAAGCTGAACGAATATGCCCGCTCGATCGGCTGTACCGGTACCTATTATCAGGTCCCCGACGGATTGATATATGATAACCACTACACCACGGCAAAGGATCTTGCCGTCATCGCGAAGCGCGCTCTTGAAAACGAGATCATCATGAAATATGCGGGAACGGTCCGCGACAAGGTCTTCTACGAGAGCGGGGAGACGATGACCTGGAACAATTCCAATCAGCTTATCCATCCCGACTCCCCCTATTACCGCAGCTGCGTGACGGGGCTGAAGACCGGCTCTCTGACCGATTCCTACTCGATCCTCCTCACCGCCCGCATCGACGGGCATGACTATGTCATCGGCGTTTTCGGCGCACCGGATTCCTCCCGCCGGTTTTCCGACGCCGCGGGGCTTGTCGACGTGCTGACCATCTTCCTGAAGCAAACCGACGGCTGACCGAAGCGCTGCCTCCTGCGCAGACGGGCCTCAAGCCGTGAACAAAGCCGGGTGCCGCACCCATTCGGGTGCGGCACCCGGCTTTTTCGATCGCAAAGCGCCGTGCTTATTCCTCGTCGATCCACCCGCGAAGCACACGGCACATGGCGTGAGAGGGATCGGTTCTTTCGGCCTCGGAAAGGAAGTGAAGCGCCTTTTCGCGCTCTCCCAGCCCGCAGTAGGCCAGCGCCATCAGATAATGGCAGTGCGCATGGTTTTTCGCGGTGTAGTCCTCCTCAAAAATCAGGAAGTCCGGAAGCGAAACCGCAAAGTAATCGATGCTGACGACGTCATTCAGATGCCGCTCTCCGAAATCGAGCAGACGGTAGAAGCAGCGGTTGGCCTCCGCCGTCTCTCCGAGGGAACGGTGTGCCAGCCCCCTGAAGAGGATGCACTCCGGCGGCTGCGTATTATAGTACATGGCGCTCTGCGGCTCGGCGTCTCCCCTCACCGCAAGGCGGAAGCAGCGCTCCGCCTCCTCATTCCGCCCCTGCTTCCGCAGCAGCCTGCCGAGGGTATAATACAGCTCGTTGTCCTTGTTTCCCTCGAGCTTCCCTTCTCCGAGATTCTCGGGGAAGGTCAGCGCCTGCCTCAGATACCGTTCGCTTTGATCGGGATCCCCCGCCGACTCCGCTTCCCCTGCCAGCGCGATCAGCGCCCGGACATATTGCGACGTCACGCGGCCTTCTCCTCCCTCCCACGGGTGGAAGCGCCGCTCGGTCATCAGCGTCAGCGCCCTCTTGTGCTGACCTGTCAGATTGAGAAGCGTGATGTATTCAACGCAGAGGTCGTCCCGCTGCCCGATCAGCGGCAGATGCCGCTCATAGCTCTGCAGCCGATCCTCAAAGGATCTGCCGAGCTTCTTTTTCAGCTGATCCAGCTCAAGGAAGAGCCGCGCGTCATCCGGCGCAAGCGAGAAGGCCAGCTCCGCTTCGGCAAGGGCCTCCTCCTTTCTGCCGAGCTTATTGTAGAGCGCCAGCGCCAGATTACGATGCACCGTCGGGAAATCGGGGCAGTCCTTTGCCGCCTTTTCCCAGAGCGCCGCCGCCTTTCGGTACTGCAGCTTGTCGTAAAAGAGATTGCCGAGATAGTAGCCTGCCATCTTTCCTCCCGCAGAGACGGCGTACTCGAGAATCGCGATCTCCTCAAGACGGTTGGGGAAACAATAATCGGATGAGGCTGCCTCTGCCGCGGCGAGCGCTTCGCTGCCGTCAAGCCCGCGCTGCGCGCGGAGCCAGGCGGTATAGTAGGAGAGCATCGGTGAGCCGGAGCCGCAGAGCGCCAGCACCGCCTCCGCTTCCTCATACCCGCCGAACGCCGCATAGGCGAGGGCGGTATTCAGATGATTCTCGGTGCTGCCTCTGGTCAGAGACAGCAGCGCCTCAAGGCGGGACTCCTCGCCGGTAAGCAGATAGAGCTCATAGCCCGAGAGATAATCAAAGGGATCGACGGTCAGATTCTCCTCTGCTGACCGAATCGCCTCCTCGCTGCGCCCCAGCTTGCGGAGCAGGCAGCATTTCATTCCTCTTGCCCTGACGTTGCGCGTGTTTCTCGTCAGCGCGTGCCCGATATGCTCAAGCGCACGGGAAAGCTGTCCGCGGCGGGCGTCGATGGCAGCCAGATAGAAGAAGCCCGTCTCCTGCTGTTCCGCCGACCATGTCGCCTTATAGAAGACATCGTAGGCCTCCTCTTCCTTGCCCTGCCACAGAAGCGCCAGCGCGAGGTGATAGGAAACCTCTCCGCTGATCGGATTGGGGTTGTGGAGAGTGAGCCGGGCTCTTGCCCTTCTGAAATACTCCTCCGCCTCGGCAAAGCAGCCCCGTCGCAGCATCAGCATTCCGTAGGCATCGTTGAGGCGGATATCGCCGGGATCGCGCTTCAGTCCCTCCAGATAATAGGGATCGGGAAGGAAGGAGGCGTGACGGTACTGTTCGATATGGAGACCCGCCAGATACAGCTCCTCGTTTGTGGCAATGTCGGCGGGAGCACCGATCGCGCGGGCAGGCTCGGGTATTTCGGGAATGACGTCGGGCTCGGGGCGATAGGAAACCAGCTCCCGCCCGCCGTCGGTGACGGTCAGCCGGAATTCCGAGCGATCCCCGACTGCTCCGACAAAAGCCTCGGTGCGGAACGCGCTTTCGGGAGAGAGGGCAACGCACTCGCGGAACAGCACTTCCCCGCCGCGGGTCAGGAGAATTTCCGCCTTTTCGACCGGCGATGTGGCATAGACGGCGATCCTCGCCTTTTCCTCTTCGAATTCGAGATTCACGGCGGCGTCGACGGTGGCGTTCTTGACCGCTCCCACCCCCTTATAGGGCATGAAATACTGCCGGAATGACTTTTCCTCAAAGGGCTTGAGCCAGGTAAAATCGGGCTGATTGTCGGTAAAAACGCCCGTCATCAGCTCAACATATGGGCCGTCCTCATCGGTCAGATTGCGATCCCATGCCTTCCCGAAGTCGCCGCAGCCCCATGTCCATTGCTTTTTGCCGGGGGAGATGTGGTGATCCGCAACGTGAAGCAGTCCCGCTTCCCGTCCGTAGTCATAGCCGCCGATAAAATCATAGTCCGACTTCTCCGCCATAAAGGATGTGGGGACCTTCAGATTGCGGTAGAAGGAGATATCCACGCCCTCACTGTAATCCATCTCATAATACACCCCTGTGGCGATGGGAAAACGGGAGACGTCGCGCTTCCCGTGATCCATCACGGCATGGACATCGGGCGGGAAAATCGACTGGGTATTTTCATTGACCGCCACGGCGGGATTGGCCCACCACAAAAAGGTCTGCGGGAAGGAGGTGCCGTTATAGAGCTGACCTGAGACCTCCAGATACGCCTTGCCGGGATAGAGGGTGAATTTCGCGATCCCCTTCGTCCCGTAGAGGCGGTCATAATCGTTGACCCTGACGGAGCAGCTGCCGTCTCCGTTCCTCTCGGTCAGGCAGTCGACCGGCAGAAAGGTGGTGGGGCGATGGTGCTGCGGCCAGTTGAATTCGATCCCGCCGGAGATCCACGGGCCTGCCAGCCCGACCAGCGCCGGCTTGATGACATGGTTGTAGTAGACGAAATCATAGCCGTTTGTCTTGTCGTAGGCGCGCTGGATCCGTCCGCCCAACTCCGGCAGGATCATGATCCGCAGATACTCGTTCTCAAGGAAGACCGCATCGTATTCCCGATCGACGGGAACATCGCTGATCCGCTCCACCGTCGGATAGGGATACACCTTGCCGGAGCTTCCCTGGTAGACCCTCTTTTCCAGGAAGATCGGATTTTTCTCCGCCTCCCCGATCTCATAGGTCGGGATCACGACCTTTTCTCTCCATACCTTGACTTCTTCCATCATTTGACTCCTTTCGGAATTTTGATTTTTTCTCTTGCGTTTCCCGTGAAAACGTTGTACAATATCAGAAAACGGGAGGTGAGCCCATGCTGTCAACCGAGCGCGGCATCCGATTCGGATCGGATTATTATGTCTATTCCCCCAGCGTGACCGCCGGGGAGACCTTTCTCTATCCCATCAGCGTCGGACATTTTGTCTGCGAACCGGGCTACGCCCTGTTCCGGGAAGCCTACGACAGTTATCTTGTGCTGTATGTCAAAAGCGGCAGGCTGATCGTCTCCGCCGGAGGGAAGGAGCAGACCGCCCCCGCGGGGCATTTTGTCCTGCTTGACTGCTACCGCCCCCATGCGTATTGGACCGAGGAGGGCTGCGAGAGCCTCTGGTGTCATTTCGACGGGGTGACCTCCGCCGCCTTCTGTCGTCATGTGACAACTATGCACGGGTTGGCCTTCACGCTGCGGGACGCCGAGTTTCCGCTCGGTCGGCTGGAGGCGATCTACCGTCTGTTCTCCGAGGGCGCCGTCATCCGGGAGCCGCTGCTCTCCCGCTATTTGAACGATATCCTGACCGCGTTCCTTCTGTCTGCGGAGGAGGAGCCCGTCGCCGCCCGCCGCCGTTCCGCGGCGGAAGCGGCCGTGACCTATATCGGGGAGCATCTTCAGGATTCCGTGACCGTCGAGGAGCTGGCGGCACAGGCAGGGCTCAGCCTCTATCACTTCATCCGCGTCTTCCGCCGTCAGACCGGCTACTCCCCCTATGAGTATCTCCGCAACGCCAGGGTAAACATGGCGAAATACCTGCTGCTGCACACCGATCTTCCACTGAAGGACATCTGTCTGCGCGTCGGCTTCTCCTGCGAGAGCGTCTTCTGCCGTGCCTTCAAAAGCGCCGCCGGGCTGACCCCGACCGAATACCGAAGGCAGGCTATCGGCTCTTCACGTCCTTCATTATAGCACAGGCTTGCCGTGCTGTCACGCCCCGCGATTGCGGTTTTATTGACGATTATTGCTTTTTCCTTTTCTCCCGAAAATAAGAGATCGCCCTCCCGTCTATGCGACGGGAGGGCGATTTTTGCTTCAGAGCGTTACCTTGAAATCGGTAAACGCCGCATATCCGTTTTCCTTGAAATCGTTCCAGGTACAGACCCCGACGCGGCAGCCGCGCCAGGCAAACATCGTGATTCTGAAATCGTGCTCTGTAAAGGTCAGTCCGTCCCTGCCGTAGTAGCCGACGCGCCCTCTTCCGTGATCGTTCTCGAAGCGGAGGACGAGGGAATCTCCCTCAAACTCCGCAAGATCCTCTATCATGTAATCGTGATGGCAGCGACCGCAGTCGGTGTCCTTGCGGGCGCGGATATGCCGTACATACAGCCGTCCGTCCTCGCGATAAAGTCCGATCATCTCGGAAATATCCTGGAACACCACAAGCCCCGCGAACTGACCGTCCGCCATGCCCTCGGCGGACAGGGTCACCTCATACGCGCTTGTCTCCCCCATCAGACGCTGGGTGAGGGTATTGCAGGCATTGTAGAAGCCGCCCTTCCCGACCGGTCTTGCCGCGAAGAGCCGCAGCGCCTGCCCGGTCAGCGACCAGAGATCGTTCCGGGGCGCATGGTTCCATTCCCACTGCAGTCCCAGCCGATCCCCCCGGAAATCGTCGGAGGACGCAAAGCGGCAGGGGGCGCCGGAAACCGGCGGCATCGGATGCTCCCAGGTCATCTCCCCGATTCCGTCTCCGTCGATATCGACTCCGATGATCGGCCAGCCGTCCTTCCACTCCACGGGCAGCAGCATAAGCGGCCGACCGATATATGTCAGCGGGGAGTCGAAGTTCATGCCGTGGCAGAGGAACCACCAGTTCCCCTCGGTATCCTCGACAAGGCCGCCCTGACTCGGTTCAAGGTCATATTCGGGATGGTGAGAATGCAGGAGCTTGCGGATCTCAAAGGGTCCGTAGGGGGAACGGGAGCGTGCTGCGAACTGCGCGCCGCGCCCCACCTCGTCGGAGGGATGCTCGCGGAAGAGCATATAGTACCAGCCGTTGATCTTGTAGAGCTTGGTCGCCTCGCTGACCTGTCCGTTGTGGATCACCGTGCCCATATCGAGAAAGCGCCGTCCGTCGGGAGACATTTCAAAGAGATAAATATGATAATCGGTGGTCTCTCCCGCCCAATAGGGCTCCGATGCCGAGAAATATGCCTTCCCGTCATCGTCCCACAGGGGGCAGCAGTCGATCAGCATATCGCCGATCCAGTTGCCGGTCTCGCTCGGGAAGCGGATGCGCCGCACCTCCCAGCGATCGGAAAAGATATCGTCGGTCTCGCAAACGATCAGCCCCATATCCGGGCCGCCGACATGGACATAATACCGTCCGTTGTGATAGCGGAGGGAGGGCGCCCATACGCCGTTTCCGTAGCCGTCCATCGCGGTATGGGAAAACTTGCCGCAAAGCTTCGACAGATCCTTCAGCGCGTGTCCGATGATCTCCCAGTTGACAAGGTCGACGGAATGCAGGATGGTCAGCCCGGGGCAAAGGTGGAAGGTCGAGGTAACCATGAAGTAATCCCTGCCGACGCGGATCACGTCGGGATCGGACATATCGGCAAAGAGAACGAAATTGGTATAACGTCCCTGCCGCTGCCCGCCGGAAAACCGCTCCGGCACGTCATAGTCGCGGGGGATCTGTTCAAGATGCTTCTGAAGAGGGGTCTTCTGCCCGTGTCTTCCTTCTCTCATAAGGGGATTCCTTTCAAGCCTCAGCTTTGGATTTGGATTTTTTGACAACGATGAGGATCACCGCAACGAGGACGGCCGCGATCACGACCGCGCCGATGACAACGGGAACGATCGGGAAGGAACCTGCGGCTCCCCCGTCGGAATCGATCTCCTCAAAGATATCGACGCGCTCCTTGGCGTCCGCCTTGATCTTGAACATCACGCCGTCGGTCTCACCGAGGTTGACGGAAAGCGTGGTGCCATCCATTTCGACGGTCTCGCCGGTCAGAAGATTGATCGCCTCAAGCCCTTCGGTCTGCTCCAGATAATCGGCAAGCTCCGCCCGGAAGGTCTGCCCCGATTTCTCATAATTCAGGAAGGCAACATAGGTATATCCGTCGTTTTGCAGATAGAAGACGTTGGCGCTCTTGTTCTGCGTCGGGGTCACCAATGGCTTGAAGCATTCCCCGATCTTGGCGACGGCAATCAGCTCCTCGTTTGCATAGAGGGATTTGAAGCGATCCTGTGCGTCGCCGGTCTGATCCCGCAGATCGTCGCAGGCGATGACGTGCGTGCCGGCGATCACGGTGCGGATCATCTGTGCCCTGGCCTCCGCCGCGGTGGAGGTCCCCTTATCCCAGAGCTTGGTGCAGTCGGGATCGGTGCGGTACAGAAGATTTTCCCAGAAGCCGAAGGTGACGGAATTCAGGGTGTATTCGGTGCTGTCGATATGCGCGTAGGTATCGCAGCTGATGCGGCGGCTGTCGCAGTAATTGTGCGGGAAGATCGGAGAGATCGAGAGATTGATGTGCATTCTTCCGTCGATCAGCTCGACAATCTTCTGCATTCCATAGTTGTACGCCTGCACGCCGGTGGTGATATCGGAGCGGTAATAGCTCCCTTCCACCGCGCCGGCATTGACGAAGTCCACCTTGATATAGGTCAGACCGCATTTCATAAAGGAATTGAGGCGGTTGGCAACGCTCTGAAGCGTGCCGGGATGGGTGGGATCGAGCGCATAGCCGCCGTCGATCTCGCCGTAGATCTCGCCGTCCTCGTTGCGGAGGAGGCAGTCCCAGGTCGTGTACTCGCAGCCCTCGATCTTCTCGTTCTTGAGATTCTCAAGGGGGGTATCCGCCCAGCGGAAGAAGGGCGTGCAGTAGCCGCCGACCTCCTGCCCGTTGTTGCGGCAGTACTCGACGAATTCCGTCAGATTCTCCTCGACGGTGAGCTCCCATCCTCCGCCGCCGTCGAAGTTGAGGTAGATGGTATCCTTCTCGGAGGTCTCCCAATAGCCCTGGAGATTCTTATAAATATAATCGGAGATCTCCTTCATGTTATCGAAGGTAATGGCGGGATCAAGACCGCCGGCATTGTAGCCGAAGATCGTGCCGCCCTCGGAATCATAGGGAACCTTGGAGGGGGTCACAATGGTGTTCGCCTCCGCAAAATCCTCCATTCCCACGCGCCAGTCACCGTAGACACCGATCAGGATGGTGGGAGAGGTGACGGTTTCGCCGTAGAGATATCCATGCTCCCAGCGATCTCGGCTGGAGGCGCGGGATGCGCCGCCGTATACCGTCAGATAGCGGACGGTGTTGTCCTTTCCGTAATACTCGATTCCGGTTTTCCAATTGTCGTGGATGACGGAGCCGAGGATCAGGGCCTCCTCCGTCTTCGTGTTCATCAGCGCCGTCACCTCATGCGAGAAGCTGCCGCCGTTGATCTTGTTCAGCTCAAACTCGTCCCATGCATCGTTGTCCCACGGCACCTCAAGGAAGGCATCGTCTGAGGAGGCGGTGACCGAGATGCTGCCCTCCGCAGAAACGGTCAGCGGGGACATCCGGTTGGAGCAGATGGTCGTGCTGTAGTTCGCCGCCACGTCGGTCAGAATGTACTGCCGATCCTCATAGACCGAGAAGGTCTGGATCATATTCTGAAGCCCCGACCCGGTGGAACGCACCGTCAGACGCACGCCCTTCCCGAAATCGTCGTCAAGATCGGTCAGCCCGATCTCGCGGTTCTCGTACTGATAGCTGCGAAGCACCTTCCCGGTGTCGTCGATTCGGACGTCGGCAAAGGCATCGCAGATATAGACCTTTCCGTTTCCGAGGACGGAATAGAAGCCCTCCGCCTTATCGTAGACCAGCGCGACCCCTTTGCCCTTGAGATAGACGCAGGGATAGGAGACGGCACCCTTCAGTTCCGCTCCGTCGGGGACGGTCACACGGATCTTATTGCTTCCCTTTTTCAGCGATACCACCGCGATGGCAAACGCGGGGGTCTCCTCCTTGCCGCCGAGGGCGAAGGCCTTGTGGCTTCCGCCGTTTGCCGACACGGTAAAGGCAGCCTTTTCGGGAGAGGAAACGGTCATCCGGATCGCAAAGTCCCCTGCCTCCTCCGCATTGACCGTGAATTCCGCCTCCGCGCCGTTGACCGTCAGCTCCGCCTCCGTCCGCTTGGACGCGGTCACGGTCTCAAGCGCCTCGTAGGGCAGGATCTCAACACGGTCGAGAGCGGGCGCGGATCAGGCCGTCGTGAACCGAAGATTGTTCTTACCCGCCGCCATATAGATAACCGTTTCCGCCACGTCGGGACGGTCGGCATCCTTCTCGCTGCGCATCATGTTCAGCTCATAGCTGTAGCCGCCCACCTTGATATCGAAGTAGTCCGCCATATCGGTGCTGGTGTAGTAGATACGGAGCAGATAGTACCCCGACTCCTTGACGGAGACACCGGTGAAAGTCATGCTCCCGGAGGAGGTGATCTGCACCGCCTTGCCGCCCGACCAGCCGTGTTCGGTCGACGCAGTCACCGTCGCGTTGTTCTTCTTGACGTCGCTGTCCTCCGCTTCCATGCTGTACACGGCGTTATCCGACGGCGCGGCCTTTGCCGCATAGACCTCGGAAAAGACCGACAACGTCGACGCCGCGCACAGCAGCGCGAGGAGTACGCCCGTCATTTTCTTCATCAATTTCATAAATCGTGTTCCTTTCTGAAATAAGGGTTAATGATTCTTCTTGTCATTTCTCCGATACTGTCCCGGTGAAACGCCGAATTCCTGCTTGAAGGCACTGATAAAGTATTCCTCGCTGTTGAAGCCGGTCGAAAAGGCGATATCGCGTATTCTGTCATTGCTCGACAAAAGGCGGATTCTCGCCTGCTCAAGGCGGTATTTCCTCAGATAGCTATATGGGAGTTGTTGGTCTGGGCGTTGAAAACGCGCAGGAGATTCGATTCACTGATATAAAGGCTTTTGGCAATGTCCGACACCTTGATGGGGGAGGTATAGTTTTTGGCTATGAAGTCGATTGTTCGCATTGCTAGGTCATTTGTCTGATGAGTCTGCCTCTCCTTGGTAAAGCCCTTGATCAGAGAAAGGATATGCCGGTTGATGTTTTCGGACAGGTCGACCTCAGAAGAAGACGCCTTCATCTGCGCCAACGTCAGCAGGCTGTCTACAAAGATCGCAAGATCAATGGCATCCTGACCCGTATGAATAAGAGAGTTGTCCTCCTTCAGTTTATTATAGATATTCCGACAGTTGTTGCCGTCAAAATGAAACCATGAGAATTCCGTCGGTTCCGGCGTGAAATAATGATGATGGGCGTAACAGTCGATGATCACCGAGTGGCAAGGCAGGATCTCAGCGGTAGTGTCGGGGCATTCCAGAACAAGCTTACCCGATTTGACGCAGATGAGCTGATAGCTGTTGAAATCTACGCGGTCAACGTCATAATCCGATGTGGTAAAATAATGTCCGCAGCTGATTCTGTAGGTCAGATAGGCTTGTGCCAGCTCGGAATTCAGGTACTGATAAAAATCGGATTTAGGCAATATTCCCGGTCCGTAGCATTTCAATTTGGAGGTTCCGCCTTGACGGTAATCATTCTTTCGTAAATTCTCTCTTTCTTCTGAATCAACAGAGCAAATTTCCAAAGAATTTCTGACTCCATTATAAGCGCCGATTTGGTTTTTCTGCAATAGATTTGTCGATTCATGACGGTATTTCTAAGATTTTCGCCTGAAAAGATTAACAAATTCCACCTTGATTCGTGACATTGATTCGGAAAAATTTTCCTTATTTTTATAAAAACAGGTGTGGAATTCTTGTTTTTTCCAAAAACGAAGGCAGTAACTCCCGCGAACAGTGCCATTATACTAGATTCTTTTTTTCGTCACAGTTGCTTCATTTTTCGGCTTTTTCCGCTCGATTGTGCGAAAATCCTTAACTTTGTGAAGGAATTTCAAAACCATGACAAGAAAATATGTGCTATGATTAAGTACGGTAACAACCCGAAATTGTCATCTCTGCCCAACAGACATATCGTCGCGTCCGATGATGGAAATTCAGAGTCGGAATAATCCTCTCCCGAATCCTGTTTTTTATAGGTAATTTTCTGAGCGGTCGGCGGCGTGCGGGGCCCGATTCCGCCGTTTCCCATCGGATCGTGCAGGAAGCCGGGGATGCCGAATTTTTCCGAATAAAGAAAGGATTTCTCTATGCTTCCAAACGAACCGTTTGATCCCGCATCGCGAAGGTCTGCTCTTCTGCGGAGCTCCGCGCTGCTGACGCTGGTGCTGTCCGCCGCAGTCCTGACAGGCTGCCGGGGCAAGGGTCCGGACTCGACGGGGCAGACCCTGCCGCCGATTGACGTGCCGCAAAAACAGACCTTGTCCGACAATTGGTACCTGGTCAGAGCCTCCGACGCCGAGGCAGACGCAAAGCAGGCCTCGGAGGAAGACTTCCGCATGAACGACTTCTGGTTCCGTGCCGTCGTGCCCGGAACAGTACTCACCTCCTATTACGAGGCGGGGATCATCGACGATCCCTATTACAGTGACAATCTGAAAAATCTCGATCAGAAATATTATGATACGCGTTGGAGTTTTGGACGAAATCGTGCTGGCAGAGCTGAACCGAGCGATCCGCTACGCGAGAACGAACAAGGAGCAGTTCATCCAGGCGGCAGTACATAAAAGCACCGCACAAGCCCGAAAGGAGTTGGCGGCGCTTCAAGGTGAGTACAATACGCTGATGAATCGAAAAAATGTGCTCAGCACACTGTTCAAACGTCTCTACGAGGACAATGTCATCGGTCGCATCAACGACGAGCAGTTCCGAATCCTTTCCTCCGATTACAATGAGGAACAGGCTGACATCAAGGACAAGCTTCCCGTACTTGAACGGCAGATGGAAGCGCTGAGAGATCAGACAAACGGAGCAGAACAATTTGTCACCATCGCAAAGAAGTACACGCACATCACCGAACTGACACCGGAGATACTCAATACAATGATCGAAAAAATCATCATTGGGGAACGAGAAAGCAAGCACGCAAAGAAAGCAGTCAAGCAAAAGATCCGAATCCTCTTCAAAGGCTTCGGAGAACTCGACGATCTTATGTGCGTATAACGGCAAAGACCCCAAAAAAAGCAATAGGAGATATGGATTTCTCCATATCTCCTATGTCCCGAACAACTACTTATGGGATAACATCCCTATTCGTAGCCACCCGACGGAGGGCTTTTTTCTATTCCCGGCGGAAAGACAGGATCGCCCGGCGGCAATTGCGACTTTCCCGTCCGGGAGGGCGCTCGGGATTGCGCCCGCTCACTCGGAGGACGCTGCGGTCGGAATGCAGCCGACGCGGTCGGTGAAGACCGTCTCGATGACCCGATCGCAGCTTATCGGAGAATACCGCCAGCGATCAAGGTGGGCGACCGAGGGATCATAGCCCGAAACCCTCCGCTCCGGCTCTCGCTCCCCGCGATAGGAATCGATCAGCACCAGCTTGAGCTTCATGCGCTCGGGAATGATGTTCTTGATGTAGACGGCAGCCGTCTGCCCCACCGTGATATCGTCGCGGTATTCCGCCAGCCCCGCCAGATTCGGAGTCAGCTCGACAAAGATCCCGTAGGGCTCAATGCTCCGGACGATCCCCGCGACCGTCTGTCCCACCTCGAAAAGCGAGGCATTCTGCTCCCATGTGCCGAGCAGCTCCTTGTGGGTCACAAAGATCCGCCTCGCTTGCTTATCGACGCTCCTGATGACAACGCGGATGCGGTCTCCGATATCGAATCGGTCGGAGGGATGGGAAATCCGCGAGACCGAGATGCAGTCGATTGACAGCAGGGAGACCACGCCGCAGCCGATATCGACAAACGCACCGAAATTCTCAAGATGAGTGACCTTGGCGTCGACGATATCACCGGGGATCAGCCGCGAGAGATAACGCTCGCTGCACTCCTTCTGCGCCGCTCTGCGGGAGAGCCTCGCCGCAAGCCTGCCGTTTTCCGTGAAAAAGCCGACGATCTTGAAGCAGACCGCCTTCCCCACCCGCGTGATGACCGCAATATCCCTTACCGTCTCGCCGGGCGTATCCTGCACCTCCTCCCGCTCGATATAACCCCGCATACAGCCAAGCTCCACGGTAAGTCTGAAGTCGGCGTCGCAGCGCACCGCCATCCCCTCCAGAATGACCCCCTCCTCCGCGGCCTGCCGCAAGGTCTGCTCCGACGACAGATAGGCCTTGTTGGCGGGCAGCGAGATCAGTCCCCCCTCCGGTTGGTAAGCACCTGACATCATATTGAAACCTCCGATCCTGCAATTTCAGTCTGTCCTTTTTACCCTTACCATTGTATTATGGGGGTAAAGAGATTATGCAGGTTCGGCGCGCGGTTTTAGCAAGGAGGGAGTGCCCTTCCGGGCGCACCGAAAAACCGCCCTCCTGCCGGAGGGCGGTTTTCTTCAGTTATTTGAGGAGCAGGTGGACCGGAAGCCCGTCGCGATATACGGGATAGCTTTCGCCGCGGATCAGCGGCAGCAGATATGCCACTCCCTCGTCGGTAATGCCGTTGCCCGCCTCGTTGATGAAGGCGTCCGGCACGACGCGCACCCGGTTGGCGATCTTGTCGATCTCCTCAAAGCCGGGCTCGGTACGATAGGGCTGATCGGAGACGCGGCGGATCGTCATCATCTTCCCGGAGACCCCGGAAACGGCGGCTTCTACCGCCGCGCGGCCGACGGCAACCGATTCCCCGATATCGGTGGCGGAGGCGAGATGAGAAGCGCAGCGCTGCAGGATGTTCAGCTCGACCGAGCGCACCTTGCAGCCGAATTTTTCCTTGACGGCGATCTCCAGCGCCTTGCCCGTCCCCGACAGGTACTTATGCCCGAAGGCATCGGAAGCTCCGCTCTGCGCCGATTCCCCGACATAGCGTCCGTCCGCCAGCCGCAGTCCCTCCGAGACGGCGATAACGACGTTGGGATGGCGCTTGAAGGCCACCGCAATATCGGCAAAGAATCGGTCGAAGTCAAAGACCCGCTCCGGCAGATAGACAAGATCGGGCTCGGAGCCCGTCACTCTGGTCAGGGCGGCGGAGGCGGTGAGCCAGCCGGCATCCCGTCCCATGATCTCCACGATTGTGACCGCCTTCGTCGTGTAGACGGCGCAGTCGCGGAGGATCTCTCCGACGGAGGCGGCGATATACTTGGCGGCTGAACCGAAGCCCGGCGTATGGTCTGTTCCCATCACGTCGTTGTCGATCGTCTTCGGCACACCCATCACGCGGATTTCATAGTCGTGTCCCGCGGCGTAAGCCGTGAGCTTGGCGACTGTATCCATCGAATCGTTGCCGCCGATATAGAAGAAATAGCGGATATCAAGGGAGCGGAAGAAGGCGAAGAGCGCGGTATAGACCGCAGCGTCGGCAGGATCGGCGCTGTCGGGGGAAGGAAGCTTCCGACGGCAGGAGCCGAGCGCGGCGGCGGGCGTCGTTTCAAGCGTCGACAGCTTTCCGGGATCGGAAAAAATCTCCGAGAGGTTACAGTACGTTCCGGCCAGCATTCCCTCCACCCCGTTGTACGCTCCGTAGAGCGTTCCGATGGTTTCGTCCGCAAGCGCGCCCCGGATCACGCCGGACAGCGTCGCATTGATCGCCGCGGTCGGTCCTCCCGACTGACCCACGATCGCGTTGCCTTTTAAAATCGCCATAGCAATACTCCTTTGAACTGAATTCTGTAAAAAAGCGAAAGCGCAGGCATTCGCCTGCGCTTTTCTGGTGACCCGTAGGGGAATCGAACCCCTGTTTCCGCCGTGAGAGGGCGGCGTCTTAGCCTCTTGACCAACAGGCCTCGCAATCTGACTCCAATATTATAGCACAGCTTTATCGAAAAAGCAAGAGCAAATCTGTTATCAAATTGACGAATTTTCGGAATTATTTTCTTTATATTTTATTTAATCAGAACAATCTATTGATAAGTTAATAATACTGTGATAGAATGTTTCCGGAGGGGTTAAGAAACCACAATTATTGTTTAAAGGAGGTTATCTCATGAGCTTCTCTGGCAAGATCAGGTTTTATTCCATGGTACTCCTGGCATTCATTGTATTCCTACTCTCCCGCCATTGCAGCCAACGAAGGCAGCAGTCCCCTCCTCAACCGTCATCCCTAACGGGACCTATTTCTTGGAAAACTGTTACAACGGAAAGGTAATGGACATCGAAGGCCCATCCACTCAAAGCGGGGCTAATATACAGGTGTGGTCCTTTACCTCCTCTGCTTCACAGAAGAAATGGGTGTTCACACGTCAATCCGACGGTTCGTATACCATTCGTTCGGTGTACAGCGGGAAGTATGTCGGAGTCAATGTGGTCGGCTCATCGCCTGAAGGTGATTCAGTCGTCCAATTATCCGACAGCACATCTGATGCGGTAAAGTGAATCATCCGGCAAGATCTGATAACCGGAACATACCAACTGACGCCCAAATGTGCATTATCAGAAGGAAGTGTTTTATCTCTTCCGAGCGCATCTTCGGAAAACGGAACGAATCTTGTTGTGAAAAGCGGCAAGGCGGAATGGCAACACTGGGTCATAGCAGCAACGCTTGACGGCATACCGACATCTCTTGTCTCCACGAGCGCTCATTTATGTATTCCGTGTGCCATTACGAATGTTGCCGCATATTGGACGACTAACGGCAGCCCCGGATTCGGTGTAACATCCTCCAAACTCGATCAAGTTGCCACTACCGTCCAAAACGTCATGAGCAACAACGGGACAACAAACGGTCATACGGCAAACGCCAACATTCAACGTGGTTTCGATATATTCCACCACACCCTCATGCTTGGTGTCACAAACACCTTGTCCGCCAAGAACGTCTGGCGTAATAGTGAGGGCTTTACCTGGAATGATATTGCGGATTCCATCAACAGCGGAAAGCCCTTGCTTTTGGGCTTCGCGGGTACATCCGATTCCCCGTATGGAGGCGCACATATGACTGTTTGCGTAGGTTATCGCATTGAAGACGACATGCTGAAGGTCGTGGTCAGCGATGCACACAAAGACTATTACAGAACAATCAAATTCAATCTGTCCACCTACAATGATTTCATCTCCAAAGTTTCCGTCGTCCAAAACTACGCCGCATAATTCAATAATATCAATATATCAATTTAAGGAGGTATCCTCATGAAAAAAAGCGTGCTCTTATGCCTTTTCGCGGCTATACTTCTTCTCTCCGCCTCCTGCGCCAAGCAGGAGACGCATGATCCCGAACGCGTTCAACAGCTGCATGCCATCCCCCTCGCCATGGGCGAGGCCGTGACGACTCCCGCGCCCGAGGACGCCGACGAGCCGGAAATCATCCCGACCGACGACACTGAACGATTCTCGGAGCTTGCAGACAAGTCGGCAAGCCACCGCGATTATCCGATCCTCGGCTGCTATCTTGAGCAGACCGACGAAACGGTACGCCTCTATTTCGACGCCTCGGGCAAGCTTATCGGCGCGGCGGCTCTTAGGAGCGGTGCGCTCTCCCGTCCCTTTGAACTCAGCGATCCCTTCGGCAACGACGCCTGCTTCCGCTTGACCGAAAGGCTGCTCTCGGCGTATCCCGATTTCGAAATTCTCGGCTACGTCTACGATAGCCTCGGTTATCCCGACATTTACCCCGTCGGGAAAAACGGCGAAACCGATCACCTTCAGTTCGTGGCGGGAGAGCCGACCGACTTCCGTCTGGTAAAGCCCTTTGGCTCGATCGAGGAGGGACGCGCCGCCTTTGCGGCCTACTTCAAACGGCAGTAGGAGATCCGCGCCTCGATCCCGGTCTTTGAATGGTCGGTCAAGGCCGATGACGTGCTGAACTACGTCATCCAGGAGCCGATCCTCGGCGGAAAAGCCGGTAAGCTCACCGACGACAGCTTCACCTTCCTCTACGACTCCTATCTCCGGATTCCGCTCCTCGACGCTGACGGCAAGGAGGGCGTCTTCCACGGCTATCTCCTCTTCTGCAAAAACGAACCGATTGCCGAGATCGTCGTCAAAGCCGAGGGAAAAGAAATCCTTCCCGTCTTCCTATCCTACGCCAGATTTGACGAGGAGAGCGGCAGCTTTGAGCCCTTCTCCTTCCGTTACGCCGAAGCCGTCGCCGGAAAATCCGGTCTGACCGGCGTCAAGTGGGTCGACGAAAGCTATCTTCCCTTCTGATCACCGAATCGCGGCGGGTCGCTTCCCGTCCGATCCGGCAGTTTCCCAAGCTGAACCGTCCGTGCGCCCTGCAGGCGCACGGACGTTCTTGTTTTCCGGCCGGAAAGTTCGTCACCTCCTCCTGCACCCTTCCCCGAAAAACAGTTGCAATTGCTCGGAATGTGTGGTATAATAGAGCAATGAACTGATTTCATTGAAACCGGAGAGTGCATTACATGAAAAAAACACTGATCATGCTCTTCTTTGTCTGCGCCGGCATTGTCTTCGGATCGCTCGTCGCGCAGCTCTCCAAAAGCGTAGACTGGCTCGCGTGGCTGTCCTACGGCATGGAATTCGGCATTACGTCTCCCTTCGTACTCGATCTGAGTGTACTGACCCTCACCCTCGGCGCGTCCTTTCACCTGAACATCTCCATCATTCTCTTTGTCGTCGCCTCGGTCTTCGCGGGTCTTTGCGTGATCCGCAAGGTCAGATAACGGACGGTCGTCATGAAAAAAGTCGTACTTGCATCCAAATCACCCAGACGACTCGAACTGCTCCGTATGCTCGGTCTGAATGTCGAAGCCGTATCCCCCGACGTGGACGAAAGTACCGTCGGAAGCGATTCCCCGGCGCATCTTGCCGAAAAGCTCGCCAAGATCAAGGCGGAGGCCGTCTACAAGGCGCTCCATCCCGAAGGCGAGCCGGTGATCGCCGCCGATACGCTGGTCGAAATCGGCGGGCGGGTGCTGGGAAAGCCCCGTTCCGTTGCCGACGCGGGCGAAATGCTGCGGCTGCTCTCGGGAAAGCTGCACTACGTCCACACCGGCATCGCCATCATCTACAGCGGCACGGCGGTCTCTGCCGTCGAGACGGTCTCGGTCTATTTCCGCAACCTCAGCGAGGAGGAGATCGAGAGCTATGTCATGTCGGGCGAGCCGATGGATAAGGCGGGCGCATACGGGATCCAGGGGCGCGCAGGCGCTTTTGTGAGCCGGATTGAGGGGGATTTCTTCTCGGTCGTCGGGCTGCCGCTCTGTCGGATGGTCTCGCTTTTGGAGGACACGATGGGGCTGCATCTTTCGGATTTCCGTTGATCCCCGGCGGCAGACGGCCGCCTCAATTTCAGTAAGGAAGCTTTCGGTCAGACGAAAGCATGGTTGATAACATGTCAGACAGACAATCCAAAATCAGAAATTTCTCGATCATCGCCCATATCGATCACGGAAAATCCACCCTGGCAGACCGGATTTTAGAGCTGACCAGAACCGTCTCAAGCCGTGAGATGGAGGCACAGGTGCTCGACAACATGGAGCTTGAACGGGAACGCGGCATCACCATCAAGGCACGCGCCGTCAATCTCGCCTATACCGCTTCAGACGGGGAGAATTATATCTTCAATCTGATCGACACCCCCGGTCACGTCGACTTCAACTATGAGGTCTCCCGCTCCCTCAACGCCTGCGAAGGCGCGCTGCTGGTCGTCGATGCAACGCAGGGGATCGAGGCGCAGACGCTTGCCAATGCCTATCTGGCGGTGGACAGCGGGCTTGAGATCATCCCGGTCATCAACAAGATCGACCTCCCCTCCGCCGATATCGAAGGGGCAAGGCGGGAGATCGAGGATGTCATCGGCATCCCGGCAGAGGACTGCCCCGCCGTCTCCGCCAAGACCGGACTGAACGTCGGGGACGTGCTGGAGCGGATCGTCACCGATATCCCCGCCCCGTCGGGAGACGAACAGGGCAGGCTGAAATGCCTGATTTTCGACTCCTACTACGACTCCTATCTCGGCGTCGTGGTGCTGGTGCGCGTCAAGGACGGATGCCTCCGCGTCGGAGACAGGATCATGCTCATGAGCAGCGGCGCCGTCTTTGAGACGGTGGAGGTCGGGACGCTCGCCCCCTTCGGGCTCAATCCCTGCTCCTTCCTTGCAGCGGGAGACGTCGGATATTTCACCGCCAGCATCAAAAATGTCTCGGAAACCCGCGTCGGAGACACCGTCACCTCAGCGGAGCTTCCCGCAGACGAGCCTCTGCCCGGCTTCCGCAGCGCCGTTCCGATGGTCTTCTCCGGCATTTATCCCGCCGACGGCGCAAGATACAACGATCTGATGGACGCGCTGGAAAAGCTGCAGCTCAACGATGCGGCGCTCTCCTTTGAGCCCGAAACCTCGATCGCCCTCGGCTTCGGCTTCCGCTGCGGCTTCCTCGGCCTGCTCCATATGGAAATCATACAGGAGCGTCTTGAGCGGGAATATAACTTCGATATCATCACGACCGCGCCGAGCGTCATCTACGAAATCACGAAAAAGAACGGCCAGGTCGTCCGCATCGACAATCCCAGCAACTACCCCTCCCCCGACGAGATCCTCTCCGCTGCAGAGCCGATGGTCAAGGCCAACATCATCACGCCGCCGGAATACGTCGGCAACATTATGTCGCTCTGCCAGGATCGCCGCGGCGTTTTTTCCGACATGAAATACCTCGACGAGAGCCGGACGGAGCTGCATTACGAGCTGCCGCTCAATGAGATCATCTACGATTTCTTCGACGCTCTCAAAAGCCGCAGCCGCGGCTACGCCTCCCTCGATTACGAGATCAGCGGCTATGTGCCGAGCAAGCTGGTCAAGCTCGATATCCTCCTCAACGGCGAAATCGTCGACGCCCTCTCCTTCATCGTGCATGAGGAAAAGGCATACGCAAGAGCCAGAAAGATCGCGGAAAAACTCAAGGAAAACATCCCGCGTCAGCTCTTCGAGATCCCGATCCAGGCGGCAATCGGCGGCAAGATCATCGCCAGAGAAACCGTCAAGGCACTGCGCAAGGATGTCCTCGCCAAGTGCTACGGAGGCGATATCACAAGAAAGAAGAAGCTCCTCGAAAAACAGAAGGAAGGCAAGAAGAGGATGCGTCAGCTCGGCACGGTGGAGGTCTCTCCCGAAGCCTTTATGGCGGTGCTGAAGCTCGATGAGGAATGACCCTGCCCGAAAAAATCTTCTTGACAGCGGCGGGGATATGGGATATAATATATAAGGATATATCTTAGTCCGCAACAGAGAAAGGAAACCAAATATGAGAATCAAAATCAGACTTGATACCATGTCGGAAGTGAATTCTTTTGTCAGCGATATGACAAAAAGCGGTGCGCAGGTCTTTCTGACCGATAAGAACCGCGATTTTATCGTCAGCGCGAAATCCCTGCTCGGCGCTGTCTACTCGATGGAGTGGGACGAGATCTGGTGCGAATCGGACGAAAATATCTACCATCTTGTGAGAAAATACGCGGCAGACGAATGACCGACGGCAGACGCGCCCTCCGCGCTGCCTCCTGACCGCGACAGAACAGGGCTCTCGTCCGATCGGGCGCTGCGGAACGGAATTCTCCCTTCCCGGCGCGATTCCGACCCGCAGCCGCGCCGGTTCCTTCGCGACACCCTTCCGCCAAAACCCAAGCCCGTTCATTTTGATATCTGTCGTATGCGGTGTCAAGGTGCGCGGGCTTTTTCCGAAGCGCCGGCCCTGCTCCCGACCTCCCTGCCCATCCGATGCCGCCCGATCAGGGAAAAGACGGGGCAAAATGTGAATTTTCTTTAAAAACGTTTGCAAATCCCGACGGAATGTGCTATACTAATATGAATAATTGTTTTCAAACCGTATTCGCCGCCATGATAAAGGGGAAACTATATGCCGGAGGCACTGATCACACCCGTCGGAACGGCCCGGGAGAGCATCGATCTCCTGGAGGCGTCATACAATGAAATATGCGAGCTGATCGCCTCCCTCGGCTGCCCCTCCTACCGCGCCGGACAGCTTTTCCGCTGGGCAGCAAAGGGCGTGCCGATCGAGCAGATGAGCAATCTTCCCGCCGAGCTGCGCGCGCGGCTGACTGAACGGGGCTGCTTTGTATTTCTGCCTCAGATCCGTCAGAAGCTCGTCTCCCGCCTGGACGGGACGGTCAAGTATCTCTTCGCCCTTCGCGACGGACAGCTGATTGAAAGCGTCGTGATGAAATACCGGCACGGCAACACCGTCTGCGTCTCCAGTCAGGCGGGCTGCCGCATGGGCTGCCGCTTCTGCGCCTCCACTCTCAAGGGGCTGGAGCGAAACCTCACGGCGTCGGAAATTCTCGGACAGGTGCTGGCCGCGCAGCAGGATCTCGGCGAGCGGATCGACAACATCGTGATGATGGGCATCGGAGAGCCGCTTGACAATTACGACAACGTTCTCCGTTTTCTTCGCCTTGTCAATTCGGAGGAGGGGCTGAATATCGGCTATCGCCACATCTCCCTCTCGACCTGCGGCGTAGTCGACGGAATCGATCGGCTGGCAAAGGAAAACCTGCCGATCACCCTCTCCATCTCCCTCCACAACATCGACACCGAGGAGCGGAAGCGGATGATGCCGGTGACCGCAAAATGGAGCGTAGAGGAGCTGCTTGACGCCTGTCGGCGCTATTTTGCCGTCACGGGCAGGAGGATCTCCTTTGAATATACCCTGATCGCCGGCGAAAACGACTCCGCGGCGCAGGCCGATCGCCTCGCGGCGGGGCTGATTGCGGGGCTCGGACGGGGGACACCGATCCATGTCAACCTGATCCCCCTGAACCTCGTCACGGAACGAAGCTATCGGAGCAGCCGCCCCGACGCAGTCCTTGCGTTTCAGAAGCGGCTTCTGTCCCGCGGCATCAACGCAACGGTGCGAAGAAGACTCGGCCCCGACATCAATGCCTCCTGCGGACAGCTCCGCTATAACGAAGGCGCGGAGGCATGACGGTCCGCCGCCATCCCCCGTCCCCCATTCTCACGAACAATCTATGAAAGGAAGCGGGCGTCCGCCCTTCCCGATCGCGGCAAAGCCGCCGTCGGACGCGGAGACCGCGCTGCGGCAAACATGTTTTTCAGCGGAAAAAGCGACATCGGAAAACGTCGCGCCTCAAATCAGGACAGCTACCGCATCGTTCCCCTGCCGGGAGAATGCGTGCTATGCACGATCTGCGACGGCATGGGCGGCGCCAACGGCGGAAGCGTCGCGAGCGAGATCGCCTGCTCCGTCTACTCCGACTTTGTCATCCGGCACTTCAGTCCGATGGACTCCAACCGCTCCGAGCTTCTCAGGCAGGCTGTCGCCGCCGCCAATACCGCCGTCTACGAGAAGGCGCAAACCGACAAGTCGCTTGAGGGCATGGGAACAACGCTGGTCTCGGCCCTGGTCGACAAAAGCGGGAGCATCTCGGTCATCAACGTCGGAGACAGCCGGCTCTATTCCGTCGATTCCGGGCAAATGAGCCAGATCACCCGCGATCACTCCTATGTTCAGTATCTGGTGGACATGGGACAGATCACCCTGCAGGAAGCCGCAAGCGCCTCCATCCGTAATATCATCATCCGCTCGGTCGGAAACGAGGAGGAATCCAACCCCGATCTCTTTACCCTGCAGCTCTCCCCCGGCGGATACATTCTCCTCTGCTCCGACGGCCTGACCAATTGCGTCGGAAACGATCAAATCGTTCAGGAAATCCATGCCGAAACCAACGACGAACTGGATCTCTGCGCTGATCGGCTGATTGCGCTGGCCAATGAGGGCGGCGGAATCGACAACATAACGGTTATTCTCGGAAAGATCGTGTAAAGGAAAGCGAACGAATGGATATAATGGATAGATACGTCGGCAAGCTCCTCGACAAGCGATATCACATTACAAAAGTCCTCGGCGTCGGGGGGATGGCGGTGGTCTTTGAAGCGCAGGATATCGTCATGAACCGCAAGGTCGCCGTCAAAATGCTCAAGGACGAAATCGCCGGCGACGAACAGTCGGTCAGACGCTTTATCAACGAATCAAGAGCCGTTTCGATGCTCTCCCATCCCAATATCGTCAAAATTTTCGACGTTTCAGTCAAGGGAAACCTCAAGTATATCGTCATGGAACGAGTGGAGGGGATCACGCTCAAAAGTTATATGCAGAAAAAGGGCGCGCTCTCCACGGAGGAGGTTCTCTGCTATTCCGAGCAGGTTCTCAGCGCCCTTCAGCACGCGCATATCAAGGGGATCATTCATCGGGACATCAAGCCGCAGAATATCCTGCTGCTCCGGAACGGCAAGGTTAAGGTCACCGATTTCGGGATCGCCAAGCTCCCCAATACCGAGACCGTCTCCATCGACGAAAAGGCGATCGGCACCGTATACTATATCAGCCCGGAGCAGGCCAGTGGCAAGGGCATCGATCAGCGGAGCGATCTCTACTCCGCGGGCGTGCTGATGTATGAAATGGCGACCGGCACCCTGCCCTTCAATGCCGACACGCCGGTTTCCGTCGCGCTGATGCAGGTCAAGGAGCAGCCGAAGCCGCCGACCGAGATCAAGCCCGACATTCCGAGGGGGCTTGAGCAGATTATCCTCGGTGCGATGGAAAAGAATCCCGACCGACGCTTCCAGAGCGCCGATCAGATGCTGAAATATATCGCCCGTCTCAAGACCAATCCTGGCTACGTTTTCAAAACAAGAACCTCCGCAGCGGGAGGCGATCCCTCCGCCCCCGCCCTTCTCGATCACGACATGAAGAAAAAAAGCAAAATGAAATCACGGCGCAGACAGAGCCGTTCGATGTTCCCGATCATTCTCGGCGTGACGATGGCATTCGGCATCGTCCTGATCGCAAGCGGGATCACGATCCTCGACGCCGTGCTGAAAAATTCCAACGAAAATACGCCGACAACCATTGAAATCCCCTCTCTGGTAGGAGACCCCTACGAGGAGGTCATCAGCCGTCTCGATACCGCGATCTACAAGGTGGTCGTCGAACCGGTCTACGACGCGGGGCATCCCGAAAACACCGTGATCAGCCAGGATCCCGAGGCGGGGGAAAAGCGCAAGGTTCTGAAGAACAAGCAGTTCTGCACCATCACCCTCACGATCAGCAAGGGAGCGGAAAAGCTCCTCGTGCCCGACTATACGATCCTGGAATACCGGAGCGTCCAGCTCGCGGCGGAAAAGCTGGGCTTCCGCTGTGAGATGCGGGGCGTCGCAAGCGAAACCGTCGACCTCGGCTACGTCATCTCGACCGAGCCTGCCGCCAGATCCGAGGTGGAGTACGGCTCTACCCTGATCATCTACTACAGCACCGGCTCCTCCGTGAAAAAGGTCGACGTTCCGGTTCTGACCGGGCTGACGCCGATCGAAGCCTATGCCAAAATGAACGGAAACTTCAAGGTGGGCGCCGTCTCCTACGATTACTCCGACACAGTCCCCGCGGGACGGATCAGTTCCCAGAGCGTCCCCTCCGGAACGCAGGCGATCAAGGGGACGTCAATCAACTTTGTCATCAGTAAAGGGCCGCTTCCCGTGACCGATCCCCCGTCCTCGGAAACCGACAGCAGCGGACAGATCATAACCCCCCCGGTGACCGACAGCAGCGGACAGATCATAACCCCCCCGGTGACCGACAGCGGCGGACAGATCACCCCTCCCCCGGAGCCCACTCCGTCACAACCCTGAAACTGAGACAAAGGACGCAAAGAAAGAATGTCACCTTCATTCAAGAAGAAGAAGCTCACGCAAATGCAGATCGTCGTGCTGGGATATCTCGCCGTCATCGCAATCGGCACGTTTCTTCTGTGTCTGCCGATCTCCTGCCGCGACAGGGAATGGACCTTTTTGCCCGACGCGCTGATGACGGCAACCTCCGCGACCTGTGTGACCGGGCTGATCCCGGTCAATACATACCTTCACTGGTCGTTTTTCGGGCAGGTCGTCCTGCTCTTCCTGATGCAGATCGGCGGCATCGGCGTCATGACGGTCGTCGCGATCTTCACCAAATTTCTCGGCCGCAACATGAATCTCAGCGAGCGGAAGCTCTTCATGCTTTCCTCCGGCAATGATTCAATCGGCGGCGTCAGCAAGCTGTTCCGCAGCGTCACCTGCTTCACCCTCTCCTTCGAGGGGCTGGGCGCGCTGATCCTGGCACTCCGCTTTATTCCGCAGTCGGGCTTCAAGGTCGGCCTCTGGAACGCCGTGTTCCATTCCGTCTCCGCCTTCTGCAACGCCGGCTTCGATCTGATGGGGCGCTACGGTCAAAGCTCACTGACCGGCTATACCGGCGACATCACCGTCAACCTCGTTGTCATGACGCTGATTCTGACCGGCGGCATCGGCTTCATCGTCTGGCAGGATATCTTCGCCTGCCGCTTCAATCCGAGGAAATTCACCCTCCACACCAAGGTCGTGCTGATCATGACGGTCATCCTCTTCCTCGGCGGTTCCATCCTCTTCTTCCTCTTCGAGCTGAACAATTCCGCCATTGATCTGACCATGAAGGAGCGAATCCTCTCGGCCATGTTCAATTCGGTCACCCCGCGTACCGCCGGCTTCAACACGGTGGATATTGCCAAGCTCTCGGACGGCAGCATCGCCCTGACCATCCTGCTGATGATCATCGGCGGCGCGCCGGGCTCCACCGCCGGCGGAATCAAGGTCACCACGCTGATCGCGCTGCTCGCCGGAACGCTGGCCTCCGCCCGTCAGGTGAACGCCACGAACATCTTCAAGCGGCGCATCGACGGAGATCTGGTGCGACAGGCCTCCGCCATCGCGACCATCTACTTCCTCATCTCCTCCGTGAGCATCATTCTGCTCTGTGCCATCGAGCCCTTCTCCGTTACGCAGATCACCTATGAGGTCGTCTCCGCCCTCTCCAACGTCGGCATGACCATGGGGATCTCGGAATCGCTTTCCGTCGTCTCCAAGATCGTGATCTCGATGCTCATGTATTTCGGACGAATCGGAATGATGTCGCTTGTGATCGCACTCGCCGCCAAGCGGGAGAATGTCCCGATCGCACGCCCCACCGAAAATATCATGCTGTAACCGCCGCGCGGGGAGTCCCCCGATGGCGCTGCCTGCATTCATCAAAAGCTTGAAAGGGAATCATCTTAATCATGAAAAATATGCTTGTCATAGGAATGGGCCGCTTCGGTCAGCGTCTGGCAGAACGGCTTGTGGAGCTCAAGAACAACGTGATGATCGTCGACGACAACGCCGATATCATCAACGAGCTGGCGCCTCACTTCACCAATGCCCAGATCTGCGACTGCACCAACCCCGACGTCCTCCGCTCCCTCGGCGTCGACACCTTCGATATCTGCTTCGTGACCATCGGGGAGAACTTCCAATCCTCCCTTGAGATCTCCTCGCAGCTGAAGGAAATGGGAGCCAAGCGCGTCATCTCCAAGGCCAACCGCGATATCCAGGCCAAGTTTCTCCTCCGCAACGGCGCCGACGAGGTCGTCTACCCGGAGCGCGATATGGCGGAAAAGCTCGCGGTGCGCTGCTCCGCCAACAATATCTATGATTTTATCGAGCTGTCCCGGGATTTCTCCATTTTCGAAATCCCCGCCCTCCCGGAATGGGTCGGCAAGACGATCGGGCTGATCAACATCCGCAGAAAATACGGCATCAATGTGCTGACCATCAAAAAAAGCTCCTCGGAATTTCTGATCCCCACCGCCGACTACCTCTTCGAGCCGGATGACCACGTCATCATTCTCGGAAAAAAGGTCGACGTGATCCGTTTTACATCCAAATAACAGGGATTCACGGCGTTTATCAGCCTCGCGGGGCTGCATCGGCGCCGTAACTTGTGTCTTCCCCTTCCCCGCCCCCCCACTCGATGCCCGACATCAAAAATTCCGCCTCTGCCGCCGTATTTTTTATCTATTATTGAAGCAATTTACACTTGACAGCCGTCGTCGATAAATGTATAATAGTATGTATATTATCCGATTTTTCTGAATATATATTCATTGACAGGAGAGAGAATGAATAAAGTATTTGTAGACGGCAGCGCCGGCACAACGGGGCTCCGCATCCTGGACAGGCTTCGTTCCCGAAATGACATCACGCTGATCACTCTGTCGGAGGAACGGCGGAAGGACATCGGGGCAAGGGCGGAAGCCCTCAATTCCGCCGATGTGGTCTTTCTGTGTCTTCCCGACGCGGCGGCGATCGAGGCGGTATCGCTGATCGACAATCCCGACACCGCCGTCATCGATACCTCCACCGCGCACCGCACTGCTCCCGGCTGGGTCTACGGCTTTCCGGAGCTGAACGGCAAACGGGAGGCGATCAGAGCCTCCCGGCGGATCGCTAATCCCGGCTGCCACGCCGGCGGCTTCATCGCGCTGATCGAGCCGCTGATCGCCGCCGGACTGCTTCCGGATGACGTCCCGCTGTCCTGCTTCTCGCTGACCGGCTACTCCGGCGGCGGCAAGAAGATGATTGCGGATTATGAGGCGGAGGGCCGTCCTTCTTCCTTTGACGCACCGCGGCAGTACGGTCTGACCCAGCAGCACAAGCATCTGAAGGAAATGACGGCGATCTGCCGTCTGACCCGTTCTCCCGCCTTCTGCCCCGTCGTCGCGGACTTCCGATGCGGCATGGAGGTCAGCGTTCCGCTCTTCTCCGAGTGGCTCAACGGCACACCGGAGGATATCCGACAGCTCTACCGAAGCGTATACGGCGGCGGAATCGTCCGATATACCGATTCCCTCGACGACGGCGGCTTTCTTTCCGCATCGATGCTGTCGGGCTTTGACGATATGCTCCTGACCGTCGCGGGCAACGAGGACCGCATTCTTCTGACCGCGGTTTTCGACAATCTCGGCAAGGGCGCCTCCGGCGCAGCGATCCAGAACATGAACCTTCTCCTCGGCGCCCCCGAAGCGCAGGGACTGAATCTATCGAGCATCTGAAAGGGTAACACTATGAAGATCATAAACGGCGGCGTCTGCGCCGCACAGGGCTTTCTGGCGGGCGGCGTTCACTGCGGCATCCGCAAAAACCGCACCAAACGCGATCTCGCTTTGATTTACAGTACCGCTCCCGCTTCGGCGGCGGCCGTCTATACCACCAATCTCGTCAAGGGCGCTCCCTTGACGGTAACGAAGCGCCATCTGGCAAACGGGAGGGCGCAGGCGATCCTCTGCAACAGCGGAAACGCCAACACCTGCAATGCAAACGGCATCGAAATCGCGGAGCAGATGAGCGAGCTGACCGCAGCCGCCCTCGGCCTGTCGCCCGACGACATCGTCGTCGCCTCGACCGGCGTGATCGGACAGCCGCTTGACATCGCGCCGATCCGCAGCGGCATAGCGCCGCTTGTCGCCTCCCTTTCGGAGCAGGGCGGACGGGAGGCGGCGGAGGCCATCATGACGACCGATACCGTCGTCAAGGAAATCGCCGTGGAATTCACCGTCGGCGGCAAGACCTGCCGGATCGGCGGCATTGCCAAGGGAAGCGGCATGATCCATCCCAACATGGCGACCATGCTGGTCTTCATCACCACCGACGCCGCTGTCAGCCCCGCCATGCTGGAGCTGGCACTCCGAACGGATATCGCCGGCACCTTCAATATGATCAGCGTCGACGGGGATACCTCGACCAACGATATGGTCACCGTCCTGGCAAACGGCGCGGCGGGCAATCCGACTATCACCGCCGAGGGGGACGATTTTTCCGAATTCATGAAGGCGCTCAACACCGTCAACATTCATCTCTGCCGCATGATCGCCGGCGACGGGGAGGGCGCAACCAAGCTGCTGGAATGCCGCGTCAGCGGCGCGCCCTCCGCTTCCGTCGCAAAGACTGTCGCCAAGAGCGTCGTCTGCTCCAGCCTTCTCAAGGCCGCCATGTTCGGCGCCGACGCCAACTGGGGGCGCGTCCTCTGCGCCATCGGCTACAGCGGCGCGGACGTCGATATCGCCGGAATCAGCGTCGCTTTCGAATCGGAAGCGGGCAGCGTCGAGGTCTGCCGCGGCGGCGCGGGGATTCCCTTCTCGGAGGAGCTGGCCAAGCAGGTGCTGCAGAAGAAAGAGATTGTGATCGCGGTCGGGCTTCACAACGGCAGTGAGGAAGCGACGGCTTGGGGCTGCGATCTCACCTACGACTACGTCAGAATCAACGGCGATTACCGCACCTGAACGGAGGAGTCGCCGATGAACAGCTTTATTTCAAACGCACAGCGCGCCGAGGTCATCACACAGGCGCTTCCCTACATTCAAAAATACAACGGCCAGATCGTCGTTGTCAAATACGGCGGCAACGCCATGATCAACGAGCATCTGAAGGAGCAGGTCATGATGGATATCGTGCTGCTCCGCCTGATCGGAGTCAAGGTGGTGCTGGTACACGGCGGCGGCCCGGAAATCAGCGAAATCATGACAAAGCTCGGCAAAAAAGCGGAATTCGTCGACGGGCTCCGGGTGACCGACCGCGAGACCGTTGAGATCGTGCAGATGGTTCTTGCCGGAAAGGTCAATAAATCCCTGGTCAATCTTCTTGAGATGAAGGGCGGCAAGGCAATGGGCATCTCCGGCGTCGACGGCGGCATGATCCTCGCCTCCAAGCGGGACGAGCGCCTCGGCTATGTCGGAGACATCACCGCCGTCAATATCGAGCCGGTCACCGATCTGCTGGAAAAGGGCTATATCCCCGTCATCTCGACGGTCGGCTGCGACAAGGCCGGCAATATCTACAATATCAACGGCGATACGGCGGCGGCCTGCATTGCCGGCGCGCTGAAGGCCAAGCGTCTGATCATGATGACCGACATCGCCGGCATTCTGCGCGACAAGGAGGATCCCTCCACACTGATCCCCGACATGACAATCAAGGAGGCGGAAAAGCTCTTTGAGGACGGTGTGATTTCGGGCGGTATGATCCCCAAGGTCAACTGCTGCATCGACGCCATCCACCGGGGCGTCAAGAAGGTCATCATCATGGACGGCCGCGTCCCGCACTCGATCCTGATGGAGATTCTCACAGACGAGGGCGCCGGTACGATGGTAACGGGGGAGGTATCATGAGCATTCTTCAGGAAAAGGATCGGCGCTATATCGCCAACACCTATGCCCGCTTTCCCGTCACGATCGTTTCGGGTAAGGGCTCGGTCGTCTTTGACGAGGACGGCAAACGCTATATCGACATGGGCTCCGGGATCGGAGTCACCTCCTTCGGCATCGCGGACGAGGTCTGGAAAAATGCCGTTACCGCCCAGCTCGATCTCGTCCAGCATATGTCGAATCTTTACTACACTGCCCCCGACGCGGCGCTGGCCGAGCTTCTCTGCGGCAGGACCGGCATGAAGAAGGTCTTCTTTGCCAATTCCGGCGCAGAGGCCAACGAGTGCGCCGTCAAGGTCGCAAGAAAGTACGCGCAGGAGCGCCGCGGACGCGACTGCTATCGGATCATCACCCTGAACAACAGCTTCCACGGACGCACCCTCACCACGCTGGCGGCAACGGGGCAGGCGCATTATCACGAGCTGTTTCAACCCCTGACCCCCGGCTTCCTCCACGCCGACGCGGGCGATCTTGACGGGATCGCGCGGATGATGGAAAAAGAGCCGATCGCGGCGGTCATGATCGAATGCATCCAGGGGGAGGGCGGCGTGATCCCGCTTGATCCCGCGTTCGTCAAGGGGCTGCGCGCCCTGACCGAACGGGAGGGCGTGCTGATGATCATCGACGAGGTGCAGACCGGAAACGGGCGCACCGGCGCGCTTTATGCCTACATGAACTACGGCATCACCCCCGACATCGTGACCACCGCCAAGGGTCTCGGAGGCGGGCTCCCGATCGGAGCGGCTCTGCTGGGTGAAAAGGTTGAAAATACGCTCGGCTTCGGAGATCACGGCTCGACCTTCGGCGGGAATCCCGTCTGCTGCGCCGGAGCCCTGAGCATTCTGGAGCGGATCGACGACCGTCTCCTTGAGGAAGTAAAACAGAAAAGCCGCATGATTTTCGAGTCCTTCGACGGCGCGAAGGGGATCCTCTCGGTCAGCGGGATGGGGCTGATGATCGGAATCAAAACCGAGAAGCCCGCCTCACAGATCGCGGCCGGCTGCCTTCAGAAAGGGGTGCTGTGCCTGACCGCCAAGGATAAGCTGCGGCTTCTCCCTGCGCTGAACATCCCTGCGGAGCTGCTGCGTGAAGCGACGGATCTCATAAAATCGGTATGTGCGGAGTAACGGAGTGACCATGAAGAAAGCATATTTGATACTCGGAAACGGAGAAATACTCGAAGGAGAGCAGATCGGAGCGGAGGGGCGCTGTGTCGGAGAGCTGGTCTTTACCACCGGCATGGAGGGCTATCTTGAAACCCTGACCGATCCGAGCTACGCGGGTCAGATCGTGATCCAGACCTTTCCTCTGATCGGGAACTACGGTGTGATCGAGGAAGATTTCGAGGGGACGCCGGCGCTCCGCGGCTACATCGTCCGCGAATGCTGCGACGAGCCCTCGAATTTCAGAAGCCAATATCCCCTTGACCGATATCTGAAGAGCCGCGGCATCTGCGGCATCAGCGGTCTCGATACCCGCTACCTGACCACCGTGATCCGCGAGGGGGGCGTCCTCAACGCCATGATCACCGATACATATCCCGACGATCTTCCCGCCTTGCTCGAGGAGCTGTCGGCCTATACGGTGAAGGATGCGGTCGCATCGGTGAGCAGAAAGAAGCCGGAGGTCTTCCCTGCCGACGGAGAGACGCGCTTCCGCGTCACGCTGCTCGACTACGGCGCAAAGCAGAACATCATCCGCAGCCTCTGCAGCCGGGGATGCGAGGTGACGGCTATGCCGCACGACACCCCCGCCGAGACCATTCTCGCCGCTTCACCCGACGGTATCATGCTTTCAAACGGCCCGGGCGATCCCGCCGAAAACACCTTCTGCATCGGAGAGCTGACCAAGCTGATCGGCAAGCTGCCGATCTTCGGCATCTGCCTCGGTCATCAGCTGACGGCGCTTGCCATGGGCGGCAAGACCGAAAAGCTCCTGTACGGACACCGCGGCGGCAATCAGCCGGTTCATGATCTTCTGACGGGACGCACCTACATCACCAGCCAGAACCACGGCTACGCCGTCATCAGCGACAGTCTGGCCGGCGTCGGACAGATCAGCTTTATCAATGCCAACGACGGAAGCTGCGAAGGGATTCTGTATCCCGGCAAGCAGTGCTTCACCGTACAGTTCCACCCGGAGGCCTGTTCCGGACCGAAGGACACGGCCTTTCTGTTCGACCGGTTCATTTCGATGATGGAGGAGACCAAACATGCCAAAGGATAATACGATACGCAAGGTGCTTGTCATCGGCTCCGGCCCGATCGTCATCGGTCAGGCGGCGGAGTTCGATTATGCCGGCGCTCAGGCCTGCCGCGTCCTCCGCGACGAAGGGATCAACGTCGTCCTCGTCAATTCCAACCCCGCCACCATCATGACCGACAAGGCGCTGGCGGACGAGATCTATCTCGAACCGCTCAACCCCGAAACCGTCTCCCGCATCATCGAAAAGGAGCGCCCCGACGGGCTGCTTGCGGGTCTTGGCGGACAGACCGGTCTTAATATCGCCCTCAAGCTCTACGAAAACGGCGTGCTGGAGAAATACGGCGTAAAGCTGCTCGGTTCCGACATCAACGCCATCATGAAGGCGGAGGATCGGGAGCTGTTCCGCAACACCATGAAGGAAATCGGACAGCCCTGCGTCCCCTCCGAAATCGCAAACGATCTGGAAACGGCGCTTGCCATCGCCGACCGCATCGGCTATCCCGTGATCGTCCGCCCCGCTTTTACCCTCGGCGGCTCGGGAGGCGGCATCGCCGCCGATCGGGACGAGCTGTCGGTCATCGCCTCCACCGGCCTTGAGATGTCCCCGATCACGCAGGTGCTGATCGAGAAATGCATCGCAGGATGGAAGGAGATCGAGTTTGAAACGATGCGGGACGCCTGCGGCAATGTCATTGCCGTCTGCTCGATGGAAAACGTCGACCCCGTCGGCGTGCATACCGGCGACTCCATCGTCGTCGCCCCCGCCCTCACCCTCTCGGACAAGGAGTATCAGATGCTCCGTTCGGCCTCCCTCGACA
>CALWTY010000018.1 GCA_944384585.1 uncultured Clostridia bacterium
GAATGGCAGAATACCGTTATTCTCCGTGTTATCCGCAACGAAAAATACTGCGGCGACTTGGTGCAGAAAAAGACCTATACGCCAGATTTTCTCTCTCACGAAAAGAAATACAATCGAGGTCAGGAGGAATTTGTGATTATCAAAGACCATCACGAGCCGATTGTATCCCGTGAGCTGTTTGAAGAAGCAAACCGTATTTTAGATGAGCGTTCCCTTTCGCAAGAGGGCAAGGCGAAGCACAGCAACCGCTATCCATTTTCGGGTAAAATCAAATGCGGACATTGCGGCGCAAGCTATGTGGCAAGATATAAAACCAGAAAAGACGGCAGCAAATATAAGGCGTGGCGGTGTCAGGAAGCGGCAAAGCACGGAAGCCCTCATACTGACAAAGCGGGAAACCAAATCGGCTGCACGGGAGCAAGCATACGCAATGAAGATGCGACACATATTATGTTCCTTGTAACAAAGGAATTAAAACTCAAACAGACGAAAATCACGAAAAACCTTATTTCTATTATAGAGTCCATTATCGCTATGGATATGACAGGCACAGATGTCGAGAAATTTAAAGCCCAGATTGCAGGTATTGAGGATAAGCGTACAAAACTGATTGACATTTATATGTCTGGGGATATAAGCAAAGATGAATTTTCGGCGGCACGGTCTAAATGCGATGCTGAAATTGCCGAACTTCAATCGGTTATCGACAGTATCGACAAGCAGCAGGCTATGATTAGACAGCAGCAGGAGCTTGTGAAAGAAATCAGAGATGCTATCAACGAAATTGTCTGCGGCGTGGAATACGATGATGAGTTTTATAAGCACATTTTAGATAAGATGGTTGTCAATGATAAGGACAACATTGATGTATATCTGAATTTGCTTCCTATGAAATGGAGCTATACGGTTGCAAAAGCGTCAAAAAAAGCGTTAGCCCCTGAACGGAACATTTCAGGGGCTTCTGTCCCGATATCGGTGAGCAGACCCGCGACCTGCGGCTGCTGCATGGTGAAGCGCTGGGAGAGATAGCGGAGGGAGGCGCCGAGTTCCCCGTCCGGGCCGCCGTACTGACTGATAATGACCTTGGCGGCCCGTGCGTCGGGATTTTTGATTTTCACCGGAAACTGCAGTCTTTTTTCATAGCTCCACATATCAGTTCGCCTCCGCTTTCCACGGCATCGGCTCGTTGATCCAGCTCCAAGTGCCGTCGTCGTTGATCTCGTCGGAATCGATCGGGCCGTAGACCGCGGTGTATTCCGATACCAGCTCGCGCCGTCGCTTCATGTTCTCAAGGAACAGCGCCAGCGCCTCCTTGTTCTTCGGGTGGGTGTCGAGGTAGAGCCGCAGCTCATCCATGACGAAGCTGACGGCGCGGATTGCCTCGAAGAGCGCCCCCTGACTCATGCCGTTCTGCTTTGCGTTCATCTCATCCGACCTCCGATGCAGTAGGGTTTGTTCAGCTCCGGGAAAAGCGTTCCGTACCGAAGCGCCTCGGCGGGGGAATAGAGCGCGCCGAAGGGCTGATCCTTCACATACGCCATCGCCAGAGCGATCGGTTGGCCGTCGCAGAGGCAATGATCCCGTTCGTCGGCCGCAGGAGCGGCGACGGGACGCGTGCCGCGGCAGGAAGGCATGCCGCGCCGCGGATATCTGTCGTTTCTGTTCATATCGTGCCTGCGCTTTGAAAGCGTTACCTTTACTCGTATTGGCGGCGTCCGCCGCCTTCTATCATTCTATGCCGTCCCCTGCGGAGTGTGCGGAGGGAGGACGGACGGCGGCAGGAGAGGCGCAGCGCACGACGGAAGGCAAGGCAATATAAAAAGAGCGGCGCGCCTGCGGGGGCGGCTGCCGCTCCGATTGCCTGTGAGGAGGCGTTACCGGTCGGGATTTTTGCGATAAAGGACGAAGCACCGTCCGATCACCTGAATGACCTCGGCGTCGAGCGCCGAAGCCAGCTGCTCCGCCGCCTCTCTTGCCGGGAGAGGGGAGGTCTCAAGCACCTTCATTTTGATCAGCTCCCGCGCGGTGAGCGCCGCGTCGGTGTTTTTGATATACTCCTCCCCGATGCCGCCGTGTCCGATCTGCTGAATGGCGGGGAGGCTGTTGGCGGCCGCGCGAAGGGCGGCCCGTTCTTTTCCCGTCATGGAAAGCTCCTTTCTGTCAGTCTGTCTGCCGCGCGGCGAGAACCGAGCGGACAAATTGCGAGGCAGTGCGGCCCGATCGCCCGTTGTAGAGAAGCGACCACTTCAGCGCCTCCGCCCTGCGCTCCTCGGTGAAGGGAATGTCCTGCGCCCGGAGCAGGGAGGCGACGATGTCGAGATATTCGGCCTGTCCGGGGGAGAGGAAGGAAATCCGGATTCCGAAGCGCTCCGAGAGGGAGAGCTTTTCGCTTCGGGTGTCGGCGGCGTGAACCTCCTCGCTCCGGCGCTCCGCCCAGCTTTCGCTGACCAGATGCATCCGGTTGGAGGTCGCATAGAAGAGGATGTTGTCGGGCTGCTCCTCTACCCCGCCCTCCAGAATGGTTTTCAGCGCCTTGTAGCCGCTGTCATCCCCCTCGAAGGAGAGATCGTCCATGAAAACGAGATAACGGAAGCGGCGGCCTCTCAGCTCCCCGATCAGCAGGGGCAGCTCGTCGAGGGAATCCCGTCCGATCTGCACCATCCGCAGCCCGCGGGGATAGTATTCGTTGAGCATTGCCTTGACCAGCGAGGATTTCCCGCAGCCGCTGCTGCCGTAGAGCAGGACGTTGTTGGCGGGGCGGCGCTCAAGGAAGCGGAGGGTGTTCTCCGACAGCTCCTGCTTCTGCCGCTCGATGCGGTAAAGCCCCGACAGGGGGATGGGGTCGGGACGGGCAATGCCCTTCAGCCCATGCTCCCAGCGGTAGGCGATGTATTGGGCGGCCTCTCCGCCGCCGAAGGCGGTATAATGAGCGATGATCGCGTCGAGCAGCGCCTCCGGGGTCCGGGCGGCGACGGCTCGCTCCAGCGATTCCCCGTATTCCCGGAAGGGATGGCTCCTTTTGACCGAGGGGAGGTAGCCGTCGAAGCGATGCTCCTCCGACAGCGCGGCAAGGATGCTGCGAAGATCGCGGAGGGCGGCGGCTCTGAGGCTCTCCCCCGGCACGATGCCCGCCGAGCAAAGCTCCGACAGGATGTTTTCCTCGGAAAGCAGCCGGGAGATCCGATATTCCCGCAGAATCTCGGAGGTGACCGCCTCCCGCTCCGCAAAGCCGATGACGGTTTTTTCCGACAGGCCGGCGTCGATATCGATGTTGAATACAAACAAGAGACAGTTCCTCCGAAGGACGGCAGATGCCGTTATTTGCGGTTAAAGCACGCAACAGTAATGGTAGCACAGGACGGGGGGCAAGTCAAGTGGTTTTCGGTAAATTCCGCCCCGCCGCCCGCCGCGCGGAATTGCGGGACATAAAAAATCCCCCGCAAAAGGGCGGGGGAGGGTGTCAGCTCTTCCGGATCAGCCCGCAGAGGAAATTCCTTGCGGTGTCGGCCAGCTCGCCGGCGCGCCCGGTATCGAGGCCGTAGGCTCTGCCGAGGAGAGAGCCCTTCTGTCCCCGCTGACAGGGCGTGACGGTAATGATACCGAGCAGGACGGCGAGGGAAAACAGACAGAGAAAGAGCTTCAGATGCAGACAAATGATTTTCATGGATACGGTCCTTTCCGAAATAATGGAATCGGCGTCCCGCCTACAGGGTCTGCTCCGCGCGGATGAGGGACGCCAGTGTCTGCCCGAGGATCTCGGCCGCCGCCTTGGCCTCCTTCAGCGTGTTGACGCAGGTCCCGATCTCGATGAGCATCGCCCCCTCGCTGCACTGTTGGTTGTAGGAGGCTTTTTTGATGCAGATCGGGCGCATGAGGTTCTCAAGGCGCTTGGTCAGCAGATACTGGGCGTCTACGGCGAAGGCGAGATTGGTCTGCCAATTGGGATGGGGCGCGCCGGCGGAATCGGTGCCGACGACCAGCATGATCTGCGCGACCGGCAGGCTTTCGTCGTATGTAAGGACCTTATAGACGCTGCTGCTGTTCATCAGCGCGTCGCGATGCACGTCAAAGACGTACTCAATGGAGGGATATTCGGCAAGGTACTCCCCGATCGTCCGTCGGGAATAGGTGTAGGAATCGTTATAGGACTTCTCGTCGTGCATGATCTCGCAGTGGAGGGTCGGCACGCCGTTCTCGTTCAGCGTATCGGCAAGCACCTTGCCGACCGCGACGACGTTTTTTGTGATGTCGGTGGAGCGGGGGAGATCCTTCTTGGCGTAGGAGAGCCGCCCCTCCTCGGCGTAGGCCTCCGTCCCGTGGGTGTGATAGATCAGCACCTTCGGAGGTGCGTCGGAGGCGGCGGGGGACGCGGAGGACGACAGGGTGAGACGGTCGGCGGTGAGATAATCGGCGGCGGTGATCGGATAGGAGGTGTTGTTCTTCAAATAGACGGTGCCGGGGGAGGGGTTTTTGCTCAGATCGGTGTTGATGATCTTCAGCTCCCCCTTCGGAATCGTGACGGACGGCGGCTCCTCCGCGAACAGCTCGTCGTAAAGCTCAAGCGCAAGGGGATAGTCGTTTTCATACCAGACGAAGGGCTCGGGGACTTCCTCAACGGCAGGGGAGGGGAGCAGGACGTCTTCCCCCTCCGGCGCGGGGGGAGAGGCCTCCGCCGCTTCCGCGGCCGCGCTGTAGCCGACGAAGGACAGCACGACGGCGGAGAAGAGGGCGGAGGAGAGCAGCCTTGAGATGCGTTTGAGCTTTTGGAGGCGTCTGCCCGATTCGGGCATCAGATCGGATCGGTTCATGTTCTTTATCATCCTTTCCCGTGAAATTCCAAAGCGGTTTCCCTCTTTATTATATGCGGGAGGGTGGGAGGATATGACGGGGATCAGAGCTGCGCGGAAAAGGCAAGATTCAGCGCGCGGGCGATCAGGCGCGCCGTTTCCCGCGCGGCGGCATCTGCGTCCTTCAGGGTGACGAAGAAGCTCCTGCCGTTGTCGAGCGCCCGCCGCACCCCCTCGGGATATTCCGTCACGCCGGCCTTCTCGAGCATATCGCCGAGCAGCGTCGAGGAATCGACGACGGTGGGAACGCCGATGGACAGCACCGGCACGCCGAGGGTCTGACGGTCGATGGCCTTGCGGGTATTGCCGATGCCGGAGCCGGGGGAGATGCCGGTGTCGCTGAGCTGTACCGTGACGGCCAGCCGATCGACGCTTCTGGCAGCCAGCGCGTCGATGACGATGAGGAGGGCGGGACGGACGTTCTCCACCGCGCCGCGGATGATCTCCGCCGTCTCGATGCCGGTCTGTCCGATCACCCCCGGCGCGACGGCGGCGACGCTGCGCGCCGACAGGCCGGCAAAGAGCGACGGCTCAAGCTCCTTCAGATGCCGCGTGACCGTCACATCCCGGACGGCAAGCGGACCGATCGAATCGGAGGTGATGCTGCGGTTGCCGAGCCCTGCAATAAGGATGCTGTCGGCGGCGGGCGCCATCGCCTCCGCCAGCGCGGTCAGCTCCGCCGCCAGCACTTCGGCTGCAGTCAGAAGGAAGGCGCTGTCCGCCAGCCAGAGTTTCCCGACCGTCAGCGTGACATAGCGCCCGATCGGCTTTCCGATGATCCGTGCGCCCTCCCCGTCGGTGATCTCAAGCCGGAAAACCGGCAGCCCCCGCACCGTCTCCTCCCGGAACCGGAGACCCCGCGCCCCTTCCTTTTCCGCAAGGCCGGCGCAGCATTCCGCCGCCATGTCGGTTCTGCAATATAAAGAGGCTTTTTCACTCATCGGAAACACCTTCTTTCAGCTTGTTCGAAGGATAGTATCTGTCGTTTGGCGGCAAATATAATTGTGTGATGTACACAAAATTCTCGGATCAAAATTGTGCAACTGACTAAAACTTGAAAAAGCGAAGCTTTGATTGAAAATAACCATTGATTAAACGGGAAAAAGGTGCTATAATTAAAAAAGCTATAAACTTCCGTACACCGTAGGTGTTTTCGTATCTGAGGTCCGCGGTACGGGGCTTTTTTGGCTTAAACACCATTTCAGGGGGGACAATTCCGAATGAAGAAAATTATTGTTTTGTTGCTTTGCGTTACCGCCGTGCTGACGGTGTTCTCGTCATGCAGCAAAAACCTGGAGGATGAGTATATAGGGAGCGTGATCCCGATCTATCTTTCGACCGAGATCGCCAATTTCGACCCCGCCTATGCGAATCTTGACGACGCCTCCTCCAAGGTCCTCAGCCTTATTTACGAGGGTCTGTTCCGGATCAACGCAAAGGGGAAGGTGGAAAAGGCGCAGGCCAAGAGCGTCAAGGTGCTGGATAAGCCCGCCGACGACTACTATGCCATTGAGATCAAGCTGAAAAACACCAGCTGGAGCGACGGCACGCAGGTGCTGGCCGCCGATTACATCTATGCCTGGAAGCGGATTCTTGAGCCCGGCTTCCGCGGAGAGGCCGCCTCGATGCTCTTCGACATCAAGAACGCCCGCGCCGTCAACAGCGGCGACGTGTCGATCGATGACCTCGGCGTCTCCGACGTCGCGACCGACGTGATCCGCATCGAGTTCGAGGGCAAGACCGATTACGAAAAGTTCTATGAATATCTGGCAAGCCCGATGCTGGTCCCGCTTCGCGAGATCGCCGTCGACAAGGTCGCCAAGGACTGGTCCTCCAGCTCCTCCATCGTCGTCTGCAACGGCCCGTTCTGCGTCAGAACCTATACCCCCGGCAAGGAGCTGGTGCTGGAGCGGAATCGCTACTACTACCGCAACGAGGAGGAGGACAGCGTCCGCAAGTACGTCACGCCCTACCGCCTGGTGATCAACTTTGAGAAGGATGCCGCCGCCAATCTCGCCGACTGGGAGGCCGGCAGCATCGTCTACAACGGCGAGATCCCGCTCGACAAGAGAGCGCAGTACAAGGACACCGCCGAGATCTCCGACACCATGTCGGTGCTTTCCTACGTTTTCAATACCACCGTCGCGCCCTTTGACGATCCCAATGTCCGCCGAGCGCTCTCCCTTGCCATCGACCGCAACGAGATCGTCAATATCCTCACCTTCGCCAAGCCCGCCGAGGGCCTGATTGCGGAAGGCGTCCACAATACCGGCGCGAAGAAGGGCGGTTCCTTCCGTGACGGCGCCGAGGCGCTTCTCTCCGCCTCCGCCGATGTCGATGCCGCCAAGAAGCTGCTGGAATCGGCTTCTCCCGATACCCGCGACATCACCATCACCCTCCGCGACAACGAGGCGGACGTCGCCGTCGCCGAGTATGTCAAGAGCGTGTGGGAGGAGCTGGGCTTTACCGTGACGCTCAAGCCGCTGGGCTTTGAGAAGTATACCGACGAGAGGGAATACGACCTCGTCTCCGACCTCTATCTTGAGGCTTACGAGGCGCGCGATTTCCAGGTGATCTCCGTCGACTACCAGATGCTCACCACCGACGCTTTCCCGAATCTCGCGCAGTTCGCCAAGGCCTTTGCCGGCGGCAAGATGAACCTTGACATCGAGGATGACGACGATTCCTACGACCTCGTCCCGCACATCAGCGGATACTACAGCGAGGCCTACGACGCGAAGATGGAAGAGGCGTTTGCCGTGAAGGACGATCCGGCGAAGAGAGCCGCGCTGCTGCATGAGGCGGAGGCCATGCTGATGGAGGATATGCCCATCATGCCGCTGGTCCAGCTCTGCCAGGCGACGCTGACCACCTCCGACATCGAGAAGATCAGCACCGGCTACTTCGGCACCGATATCTTCAACAAGGCGGTGCTGAACAACATCAGCAAGTATCCCGACAACGACGGGTATACAGAGCCCGCAGCGGAGTAAACCGATCGGAGCATTTCTTTCGGGGAAGCCTGAGCTATCTCGGGTTTCCCCGAACTTGTCCTGCCCGGCGGCCGCTCCGATCGCGGAGGGCGTATCCGCCCTCTTTTCTGCCGGAAAGGGGCGCAAAGGAAAGGCGTGATGATCTCATGCAGAATCAACTGAAGGACAAAAACGATATCAAAATCTTTATCCTCTATCTGATGCGTCATATCGGCTACCCCCTTGATTTCGTCAGCATCAACGATATTGTGGTGCAGGACGGCTTCGTCGGCTATTTCGATTTCGTGGAATGCTTCGCGGAGCTGCTGGAAACCGGCAATATCGAGGAGATGAAAAACGAAAACGAAGAGGAGCTTTATGTGATCACGGAGCAGGGAATCCATGTCGCGGACACCCTGGACAGCCGCCTGATCAACATGATCAAGGAAAAAAGCCTCAAGAGCGCGCTGCGGCTGCTCTCCTTCAAGGAGCGGGGCGCCAAGCTGCATTTCGATTTCCAGCCCCTGCCCAACGGCCGCTTCCGCGTCGAGTGCATCATCACCGAAAAGGAGGAGGAGCTTCTCAACGTGACGCTGTCGCTGGAGAGCAGCAATCAGCTGGAGCGCATCCGGAGAAATTTCTACGATAAGCCGGAGGTGGTCTACCGCGGCGTGATGGCGGTGCTGACAGGGGAGGTTAACTATCTGATTGATTGAGGCAGATTACATGAAATTCACGGCACGGATTTGTGCATAATTCGAGATATTCTGCATTTTTTCCTTCGTGTCTGGTGCAAGGATGCCAAAAACAGCATCATATTTATGTACAGGATTCACAATGTCGAAAAAAATCATTAAAAATTTGTGGAAACTGTATTGACATATTCTGAATTAATGATATAATTATGTTAATGATTCTCGGAGGCGCAGCGTGGAGCAAAAAAGGATTCTCGCGGCAAAGAGCGGGGACGAATCCGCTTTTGCGGAGCTGACAAAGCAATACGCTCCGCTGATCGATTCCATGACAGGCAAGTATCTCCGCCTCTTTGAGGGCGCGGAGGATTACGAGGATCTGCGGCAGGAGGCGGTGCTCGCCTTCTATCGGGCGGTATGCTCCTACGATCCCGACCGCGCAGCGGTCTCCTTCGGCCTGTACGCCAAGATCTGCCTGCGGAACCGCATGGTCAGCCTGCTCCGGAAGAATCATTCCGAAAAAAAACATAATACGACTGCGGCAAAGCTCGAAGAGACTGCCACCCTCCCCCCGCGGTATCCCTCGGAGCTGCGGGCGCTGTCGGAGACGGCGGCCAGACTCCTTACTCCTTACGAAAAGACCGTTCTGTTTCTTTACCTCGACGGAAAATCCTACAGGGAGATCGCGTTATCGCTCGGCAGAACCGAAAAATCTGTCGACAACGCTTTGTTCAGAGCGAAGAGCAAACTCAAAAGCGGGTACAGTATGTGATTTTTTCTCAGTGTTATTTTCGTGTTCCGTTTATATTACATATATGCCCTGATAGCTTAACAAAAGCGTTGAATCCCGGTGATGCAAAGATAGCGGTGACAATCCGCTGGGGGGTAAAATCATTTAACCATTTTAAAGCGAGGTACCAAAATGTACGAAGACAAGATTCTGAAGTGTAAGGACTGTGGAGAGGAGTTTGTGTTCACGGCAGGCGAGCAGGAATTCTATGCCGAGAGAGGATTCCAGAACGAGCCGCAGAGATGCAAGAACTGCCGCGACGCAAGAAAGAATGCCGGCCAGCAGAAGAGAGAGCTGTTCTCTGCCGTCTGCGCCAACTGCGGAAAAGAGGCCCGTATCCCCTTCCAGCCCAAGGACGACAGACCTGTATATTGCAGCGAGTGCTACGCGGCGATGAAGCAGCAGTAAGCAAACTTCAATGAATCAGAACACCGAAACCGTTCCCCGCGGTTTCGGTGTTTTTTTGCATCAAGGCGCGTCAGCGCTGTTTTTTTGCATCAAGGCGCGTCAGCGCTGTTTTTTTGCATCAAGGCGCGTCAGCGCTGTTTTTTCGCATCAAGGCGCGTCAGCGCAGCATATAGCCCCGCACGCGGACGGTGACGTTGAAGCGTGCGTCGAAGCGCTCGTCGAGCTTTTTGCGCAGACAGCGGATGTAGACGTCGATCACGTTGGTATTGCCGGCATAGCCGAATTCCCATACGTCGCGGATCGCCTCCTCCCGTGTAACGGGAGCGCCGCGTGATCTGCCCGCCCCGGCGTGCCGGGCGGAAAACGAGTGTGAAAAATGAGGAGAGGGAGACAGAATGCCGAACAAACGGAAAACTGTGCTTTTTGCCGATACCGAAATAAAGAATCAAAGGAAGCAAATCCTGATATTCCCTTTAATTAGCATAAAATGGAATTCAAAACGAAAGAATTGTCCAAATTCACGTCATGTCTGGAAAGGAGAGCAAATTGCGGTATTGTCATGTCAAAAATTCCCCCGTCAAAAGCACTAAAAACAGACGTTTTGATGAGGGAGTCTCCTGTCAAAATCGCGAAATGTTCTAATCCAGAGAGAGACGTTTGTTCTGGCGATCGACGGACTCTGCGTCCCGACTGCGGAGCTGAAATACAACGATCTCTCAAAGCCTTGGTATGTTCACGATGTGAATGAGATGCTGTCGGTCAACAATACCTATTATTTCGCATACAGTGCCGAATGTCTCAATATGTTCGCGCAGACCAACTGCTTGTTTTATAATCTCAGCAAGGGAAGCGACCTATCCCTTGACGACCCGTATGAGATGGTCAGGGACGGGAGCTGAACCTTTGATACCCTGCTGCAGTACGCGAAGCGGGGATCGCAGGAGCCGGACGGAGTCGCGGGAGTCAGCGACCGGGATTGGGTCGGGATCACCGGACGGGGGGATATGATCCATCCGACGCTCTGGATCGGTGCGGAATTCAGGACGATGGAGAAGAACAGCGACGATTACCCCGTCTTCACGGCGGATCAGGACGAGGCCTTCATCGGGTTTCTCGCGACGCTGAGCAATCATGTTTCCGACGGGGTGATCTTTGACAACACCAAGTATCCCTCCGAAAAATGGCCGGAAGAGGATCAGGGTGTCCGCGCCCTGAACACCTTCACCGACGGAACGGCGCTGTTTCCGGCCGGCACGATCGGCAACACCTTCTCGCTGAACGCGATGGAGGATGAGTTCAGGATCCTGCCTGCGCCGAAGAGGAGCGAGGAGCAGAAGAGCTATCATGCAAGAGTGGTCGACGGCTGGCTCTATGTCGTTCCCGCCACCAACAGCAGGATCGATATGACCTCGGTGATCCTCGAAGCGCTGGCTGTCGAGAGCGCAAATCACGTCTACGACGCCTATTACGAGGAAGCGCTCGGAGACCGCTATGCACGGGATGACATCAATAAGGAAATGCTCGATCTGCTCAGTATGACGCGCTCGCTTGAGCTGGGAGACACCGTATGGCAGTCGGATGTCCGCAACGGGATTCTCGGCGTGATCTGGCAGGGCGACAATTCCTTCAGCTCCTTCTTTGCCTCCAAGGCAGGGGGAATTAAGCTCTTGATCGATAAGTACATGAACACAATCGGAAAATCTTAAGGCGGAGGGCTGCGTATGAGAAAACTTCTGTTGCTGACGGCTGCGCTGCTGCTTCTGGCAGGCGCGGGCGCTGCGCTTGCAAGCTGCTCCGGCGATGAGAAGGGAGATGAAACGTCGATGAGTTCTTATGATCCGACAACTGCCGGATCGACCGCAGGGGGGCTTCCGGAGCCGGTGCCCCTTCCCGACGGAGAGCCGGCGGTCCTTCGCAGCGGGGAGTCGGAATTGACGCTGATCGGGGAAGAAACCGCCCTGATCCTCCGGTCGTTGACCACGCCGGCGGGCGTCAACGTCGCCGCCGGGGATTCCCGCTTCGCCTTCCCCGTACAGACCGGGAAGGACGGCAGAAAATACGTGACGGATTGGCATTATCTGTCTGCCGCGATGACCGACCGCGGCAAGACCGTCGAAGCGTCCTTCCGGTATGAGGACCGTTCCGGGAGCGGGGCGATTCTGACGGTTACGGTTGTGGCCCATACCGACGTCACGGGGCCCTTTGAGTTTGTGTCGCGGCTGGAAAACACCTCCGACGGCATCTTGCGGATCATGCCCGGCAATTTCGCTTCCGCAAGGCTGACGGCGGGGGAGGACGCATACATCATGGCGGTCAAGAAGGAAAGCGGTCAGGCGGAGGGCTATACCCATTATGACGGCGGGTTCTTCGAGGGCAGCGGCATTTACCGCGATCCGGTAAGCCCTTCCCTCAAGAAAACCGTCTGGTGCAATACCGACCAGAACCGGAACGCCGGCGGCTGGCTGCCGATGGTTTATCTGCAGGGGGATCGGGTCGGTGCGTACTGCGCGCTGGAGTGGTCGTCGGGCGCCGTTTCCGTGCAGGGTTATGAGGACGGGAGCGTCGGGATGGCGGTCCATATGGACGGGATCTCGGTCAATGCCACTCTCCCGATCTTCGCGACCGATGTGCCGGGCGGACAGACCTTTCTGTTCCCGACGGTGTACTACGGCGCATATGACGGAGGCAATGTTGACAGCGGCAGCAATCTTTTCAAGAAATGGTTCTTTGCGATCAAGGTCCCCGACAATCTGAGGGAAAATCCCGCCGAACCGCTGAGCCAGATGGATATGCAGATCGGGCTGGCTGCGGCGGAGCTGAACATTGATGCCATCAAATGGGATTACGGCTGGTGGAGCAACGATCCCAGAGGCTCAGTCGGGAATTGGAGCTCCTACGAGGGCTCGTGGGTGGTAAGAAACCAAAGCTATCTTGATGTGATACGCAGCGAGGGCTGTACGAGCCTGAGGCGCTTCTGCTCCAAAGCCGACACCCTCGGTCTGTCCCTGACGACCTATCTGCTGCTGCACGACACCCTGGATTCCGAAGGAAAGGTGACGGATCGGGAAGGGGAATTCAACTCGCTGACGCATCCCGACTGGTTCTCCGACCGGCGGATTGACGACGGCATGGGGCGCTCCGCCGATCTCGGCAACGAGGAGTGCGTGGCGTATCTGCAGAAGACGATGGCGGAATTTTTCCGGACAAACGGGGTGACGACCTGGCGTTCCGACTTCGAGCCGATCTCCCGTTCCTCGAATCTGAAAAACCGCCATGACGCCAACGGCTCCGACATGCAGTATTGGTGTACCACAGGTTTTAAAGAGCTGACCGGATATCTGATCGAGAATGTGGAGGGGTTCCGCTACGAGAGCTGCAGCAGCGGCGGGTCGATGAAGGATCTCTTCACCGCCACGCGGGCAACCGTCATCAATTGCGACGACGCGGCCAATTATCTGTCGATGCGGATGACCTTTTACGACAGCAGCTATGTTATCCATCCCGCGCAGCTTCAGCTTCCGTGCAATATGGATTTCTTCAATCCCTCAAAGGCGATCTTCCATCCGGAGGTAAGCTCCTCAACGGCGGAGAGCGATTACAATCACTACCGCGATACCATGCTCGATATGGGCTTCCGGTCGCAGCTGCTCGGCGTGCCGATGTTTTCCTCCTGGGAGGGGACGGTCCTGAGAAATTATCTGAAGGAATACGCGACGATCTATGAGGAAAAGGTGCGCCCGCTGGTCCGGGAGGGGGATCTGTATCATGTTCTGCCCAGACCGGACGGCGTAAATTGGGACGGAGTCATGTATGCCGATCCCGACAGCAAAAACGGGATCAAGGGGGCGCTCTTCCTCTTCAAGCCGTCGGAAGGGGCGGAGGATACCCGCACCATCAGGCTTGAAGGGCTGATCCCCGACTGCCTCTACCGACTTACCTTTGAGGATCGGAGCGAGCAGGACCGTACCGTCAAGGGAAGCGAATTGATGGAGAAGGGGCTTGATGTCACGATCCGGGGGATCGGGTCGGAGATCGTCTGGATCACGGAGGCCTGAGGAGGTTTAACGGGCGTGCGGTTGCCCGTACCGCCCGGTGCGCTTGAGAACGAGAGAATTATATGATTTTACAGCCTGAAAGGAGAAACTCATGAAAAAACAGCGATTACGGTTTTGTGCTTGCTGCTGTTTGCAGTGCTGACGGTTGCGGGTAGCGCGGCGGTGATCACGCCGGCGCAGGGCTACTCGGCATATCCGATCCTTTGCAACGAAAACGTCAGATTCTATGTGATCGAGATCGACGAGGAAGGAGAACCGACCGGCTATGAAGAGGAAATCCTGCTGCCCGACGCGCTGAAATTGACAAACGGCCAGCTCTTCGGAGACGGCGCTGAGCTGCAGGTGTGGTTTCCGCTCGGATCGAACCATCTGTCGGAATTCAAGCTGCTGAGCAGCTATGATGTGCTGTTGTCGCAGGGGGTGGCGGTTCTCGATTCGATGGTCACAGAGATCACCTTCACCGGCACGGCAATCCGGCTCGGCACCTGCTACCGTAATGTAGCGGCAGAGAACGACGCCTCCAATACCGTCCGCGTCGAAATCGACGGACAGGAGTATCCGATGATCGAGGGGGCTCTGACGCCGACGGGCGCCAACGACACAACCCCGACGATCTTTTTCGAGGCAAACGGTCTGGAGGACAAGGCGCATACGGTACGCATTTACAATGCCGAGGAGCAGTTCTCCGGCACCCGCCTCAACTTCGATTTCTATGAAATCATCGGAACCGATCCCTCAACCGGGGAGTATCAGCCGCCCGATGCTCCCGCCGGGACCAATCCTCCCGCCACCGAGCCGAAGCCCGTCGACAGCAAGCCTGCTGACACGACGGCGGCCCCGTCGGGATCCTCGGCCGGAACGACGGAGGCGGCAGGCACCGCGTCCGGCGTGAGCGGAGAGACGGAGGAAGGCAGCTTCCCGGTCTGGATCCCGATCGTAATCGCAGCCGTCGTCGTCGCGATCATTGTCGTGACGGTTGTCGTCAAAAAGAAAAAATAGCATCAGCGGACAAGGGGGACATCGCCGCCAAGGCAGACGACGCAGCCTTCCTTTCGGAAGGCAAGGAGGATAACGCAGCAAGGGCGCCGCCACAGTGCTGAAAACCGATGTACCCCTGTCCACTGATGCTAAGCAGAACCCATGACGAAATATCCGAAATCCAAAGAAAAGGGGATCATCAACATGAAAAAAATCATTGTCATCATACTCGGCTTCAGCCTTTTCTGCAGCCTTGCGCTCCTGACGCAGGCAGCGGTCATCACCCCGGATACCGGGTATACCGTCTATCCGATCCTGAAGAATGAAAATGTCCGCTTCTATGAGGAAAACGGCGATGAGATCCTTGTTCCCGACGAGCCGGGAAACGGCGCGACCTACGGAACGGCAGCACAGCTTCAGACCTGGTGGCAGAGTCCGTCGCATCTGGCGCAGTTCGATTTCGGCGGCGTCACGATGTCGCAGGGCGTTGCGGTTCTCGACTCGATGGTGACAGAGATCACCTTTACCGGAACGGCGATTAAGATCGGTACCTGCTACCGCAACGGCGGCAATATCAAGCAGGCTGCCAGGGTCTTTGTGGACGGGGAGGAGAAGACGATCGACAATACGATTCTCAATCCTGCCTCTGAAAATGAAACCACGCCGACCGTCTGGTTTGAGATTAGCGGGCTGAAGGACATCCGGCATACCGTCAGGATCATCAGCGACGGCGGAGCGACCCGCCTCTCCTTCGATTGGTACTCTGTCATTCCGGGGACGGGCGCCGACTCCGCGCAGCAGCCGGAGGAGAGTTCCCCTCCCACCGCCGACGCCGTCATTCCGGCGGTGCTGTTGACGGCGCTCTCGGCGGGCGGTGTGGTGCTTCTGAAAAAAAGAGAGCATAACGTCCGGTTAACCCCGCATCCCCGTACCTTCGGAAAACCCCGCCAAGCGCTGCGCGGACTTCCCCGAAGCGAAGAAGGATCGTCTCCATGAGACGATCCTTCTTTTATCGAAGCGATCAGGCTTCGGCGTGGCGCCTATCCTTGTGTTTGTTGATGAAGTAAACGGCGAGGTTGCCGATGACCAGCACGATATTCCAGATGTAGACGGCAAAGACGTAGTTGATATTGTGGGTGTAAAGCTTGGCACTGATCCCGGCGACATAGCCGATGATAATGAGGACCGTAAAGGTCAGGCTCATCCCCTTCGCGGTGCCGGAGCGAATATTCTTGATCAGAGAGACGGGCCAGGAGAGCCCGAAGCAGAGAAGCATCAGCGCTTCCAAAAAATCAGCCATGATAAATTCCTTTCTGTCGGCTTCAATAGATTAATTCTGAAAATCCGGAGATGGGAAACCGGAGGACGGATCCGAATGCGGATTCTCTTGCGGAATCTTTCAGTGTTCCTATTATACCATTGACAAACGATAATGTCTAATATATAATTTATATTATAATCATAGATTTAAGTTATGAATGGAGGGTCAGGATGGAACTGACACAGCTGAAATATTTTCTCACCGCCGCCTCGACCGAGCATATCACAAGGAGCGCGGCCATGCTGCATATCGCCCAGCCGGCGCTGACCAAATCGCTGCGGCTGCTGGAGGAGGAGCTGGCGGTACCGCTCTTCGCCAAAAAGGGGCGGAACATCGTGCTGACCGGCTACGGACGCTATCTGCAGAACCGGCTTGAGCCGCTGATTGCCGCGATCGAGGAGATCCCGCACGAGATGCGGAAGCTGGCGGAGAAGGAGGAGGAGACGGTGCGGATCTGCGTGCTGTCGGCGTCGCTTGCGGTGACGCAGGCGGTGATGAACTATCGGCGGGAGCATCCGCGGGTGAATTTTCAGATCACGCAGAAGGCGTCCGATCGCTTCTATGACGTCCGCGTCGCGACCAAAGCCCCCTCCGACAGCTTTGCGGAGGGAGAGGCGCACATCATTGACGAGGAGCTGTTCATTGCCGTGCCGGACACGCCGAAATACCGCGGAAGGGATTCGGCGGAGCTGAGCGAGATGCGGGAGCAGGGGTTTGTCAGTCTGATCGGCTCGATGCATCTGCGGGTGATCTGCGACCGATTCTGCCGGACGGCGGGCTTCGAGCCGAACGTGATTTTTGAGAGCGACAGCGCGGAGGCGGCGAGGAATATGATCGAGGCGGGGCTGGGGGTCGGCTTCTGGCCGGAATACGCATGGGGGATTCCGCCGGAGGGGAGCATCCGGCTGCTGCACTCCAGCGCCCCGCTCTGCCGACGGGAGCTTGTGATCTCCAAGGGACGAAGCAAGGGGGAGAGCGCGCGGGCGGAGGATTTCTATCGGTATCTGATTGAGTATTTCTCCAAGCTGAAGCGCTTCGGAAGCGAGGCGAAATAAGACCGCACCTACAGGAGGGCGCTGAAACGCATGGGGCATCGCGCCGCGATTTCAAGTCCGGGGAGGAGGCGGCATCCGACTAAAAAGCCCCCGCGCAAGGCGGGGGCTTCGGGCGGGGCATCGTTATCACGGGGGTCGGCGCAGCTGCGGCACAGCGTTGTCACGGAGGTCGCCACAGCGTTGTCGCAGAGGGTCAGCTCAGCTGCGGCACGTCGATCCAGCAGAAGGGCTTTCCGATCCCTTCGAGCGCGGCGGTCCGTGCCGCCATGATGGCAAGGGTCTGACGGTGGGAGTCCTTGATCTCCCCCGTGATGAAGAAATCGACCAGCTCCCGCATCAGATTCCGCATCGAATCGCTCTCGGCACGGATCGTCATCGTGCCGTTCTTCAGCGCAAGCTGCGCGCAGAAGGGCGCGTCGGGGATCGTGGAGGAGATGCTCCCCACTCGCCCGTCGGTGAAGCGAACGGCAAGCAGATAGTAGTTCTCCCCCGGCAGGTACATCACCTGCGAGGCGGGAACGCCCATCAGCATGAAAAGAGGCTCGAGCTGATGGATCGAATAGGTGTCGAAATCATAAGGCCCCCAGAAATTCGCGGCGGTGAGGTTCTCCCTGTCGACCGCGCGGTATTCCTCGGCAAAGCGGAGCGCCGAGGAGGACCGGCAGGGAGTGCCGCTCTCCTCCGCCGCAGCGAAGATGCGGCGGGCGGTCTGAAGATCGGGAGCGAAGGTTTTGTCGACGTAGACAGGCTTGCCGGAGCGGAGAGGGATGCGGCAGAGCTCCTCATGCCGCTCGCAGTTGTCGGGGGAGAGGACGATGATCCCGTCGCTCAGCGCCGTCAGCTCCGCGATGGAGTCGACGGGCGTGACGCCGTATTTCCGACACCATTCCTCCGTCGTCATGCCGGAGCGGGGAGAGGCGATCTCGCCGTAGGCATAGGCCACCTCCACCGTTCCTCCCGAAAGCTCCTTCAGCCATTCGGGGTAATGGTTGGCGTGCCATTCGTCGAGATAATAATCGATAAAGCCGATTTTCACAGCGTTCACCGATCGGTATCAGAGCGCGATCTCACGCTTCTGCTCGGCGGAGCGGTAGAGATAGTCAAGGAGCTTGGCGCTCTCCAGGATATTGTCGATATGGGTCTTGGTATGCTCGCCGGTGAGGGTCGCCCTGAGGAAGGCATCGTCCTCCCGCGCATACATATCGGGGATCTCGTAGCGGGGGGAGACCTCGGCGTAATCGCCGTCCTTGATGGTGTAAAGGGTGAAGTATTCGCCGTAATTCATCCGGACGCCGGCCTTGTCGCCGAGGAAGTCGATGAACCACTCGTCCTTGTTGATGTTCTGCGCCCAGGCGCCGTTGAAGGAGATGCTGGCCTTGTCGGTGCGGATGTGGCCGGCGATGTAGTCGTCGACGTCGTTCGTGCCGTTGAGATCCTTGGTGTCCTCCGCCCACATTCCCTTATAGACATAGCTCTTCATATCCTTCGCCATCTCGCAGTAGGCGTCGCAGGTGACGGTCTTGAGGGAGACGCCGCCGAGGATATAGAGGATCAGGTCGAGGTAGTGGATGCCCCAGTCGATGAGTACGCCGCCGCCCGACTGCGCTTTGGTGGTGAAGGCGCCGCCGAGGCCGGGGATGCTGCGGTAGGAGCGGAAGGAGCAGTAGACATGGTAGATGTTGCCCAGCTCGCCGTTCCGGACCATCTCCTCCAGCGTTTCCACCGTCTTGTGGTAGCGGTTGCAGACGCCGATGTTGAGCAGCTTGCCCTGCTTTTTCGCCTCCTGCGCCATTTCACAGGAGAGGGCGTAGTTGACGGTGATGGGCTTCTCGCAGAAGACATGCTTGCCGGCGCGGAGCGCGTCCATCGTGATCGTGTAGTGGGCGTAGTTGGGGGTGAGGACGAAGACCGCGTCCACCTCGGGGTCATTCAGCGCGGTGCGGTAGTCGGTGATGACCTGCTCCGCGCCGAAGCGATCGGCTTTGTCCTGCGCCTTTTCGACGATCAGATCGCAGGCGTATTTGATTCTGACGTTGTCCAATTTTGAAAGTGCCGGGAAATGGGCGTTGTTGGCGATTCTTCCGCAGCCGATGACCGCGACGGTGACGGGTTTGTTGTTCATTTTCGGTATTCCTTTCGGGTAAAGTGATCAAAGTTTTGGCAGGATGCTGTCTGATACCCTCATTTTAGCAAAATGCGCCGTCTCCGTCTTTGTTATTAGTGATCCAAAAATTTAGCATTTTTTGATTTTGAGAAAGAAGGCTTGCATCGCCCGAACGGGTGTAGTATAATAAGAGCATCCAAAGCGAAAGGAGCGCCGCCTGCGGCGGGGACGGGAGATGGAGGAGCGCAAGCGATATCTGTATGAGCATCATTTTTTTGACGCGCCGCAGCCCTGCGGCGGCATCGATCTCTTGCAGCTCGGGGAGATGATTTGCCATCCCGCGACCGTCATCCCGTGCCATGAGCAGTGCTGCTGGGAGATCACCTATGTGCTGGAGGGGAAGGGCGTCGTCATCACCGACGGCTGCGAGACGGCGGTGGAGAAGGGGGACTGCGTGCTGTCCCGTCCCGGCGATCTGCACGCCATCGTCTCCGACCGTGACGAGCCGCTCCGCTATGCCTTCTGCGGCTTTGCGGAGAACGGCGGCGACGGGGTCTGGCCGAGGATCATCGCGGAGCTGACGCGCCTGTTCCAAAGCCCGGAGGAGCGGTCGGTGCGATTGAGCGAGGAGAGCAACTGCTTTTTCGGGCTCTTCTCCGAGATCGCCTCGGAGGAATTCATGGCCCGCGAGAGGATCGGGATCCGATTGGCGGATTTTGCCGTCGGGCTGATCCGCGCCAGGCGGATGGAGACCGAAAAAATCTACGCTTCCCGCATTCCGAACGGGAATATGCTGGCCTATCAGGTGCGGAGCTATCTGACCACGCACATCTGCGAGCTGAAGAATCTGGCCGAGCTGCCGCAGATTTTCAATTACAGCTATCATTATATTGCCAAATGCTTCAAGGAGGTAGTCGGGCAGACCCTGAACGAATACCGGCACAGCTGCCGCATGGAGTATTCGCGGGCGCTTCTGGACGGCGGCCGCTCGGTGACGGAGGTCAGCGAGCTTCTCCGCTACTCCTCGATCCATGTGTTTACCCGCAGCTTCAAGAAGCAGTTCGGTATTCCCCCGGGTGAATACCGCCGCTCCCGCCGGTGACGGGCGCAGGGGAGACTCGACCCGGACGACAGAGGTGCGCGGGTTGCCTTGCGGAAATCGCAGCGCGTCACAAAACAGAACACGCGATCCCGATCGGGATCGCGTGCTTTTCGTTATTCCTCCGCTTCGGCAGAGGGAATGGTCAGTATTTCCGAGAATTCGCTTTCGGAGGCGATGTAGACGATCTTGCCGCCGCCGATCATGAAATAGCGGTCGGGTCCCTCCTCTTCGTCGGGATCGTCGTCTGCCTCGCTGCCGGCCGCCTCGCTGCCTGCCTCCTTGCTGTCGGAGGTGGTCTGCGCCGGCTCGGTCTGCACCGGCTCGCCGCTCTCCCCGTCGGAGGGCAGGCTGTCGGGGAGCAGATCGCCGAGGAGAATGCTGACGGTCTTTTCGACAGGCTTGGTGACGGTGGAGCTGGTACCGTCCTCGCCGGAGATGACGACGATATCCTCGTAGCGGAGGGTCACGGTGACATAGGGCTTATCCAGGCCGTATTCCGCCAGCGTCTCCTCCTCGGTGACGTTGTAGGCGACCCAGTCGGAGGGGGTGAATTCGTAGAGCTGATTGTAGACGGCCTCCGCCTGCTTGGTGAAATCGCCGTCCGGCACGCTGCCGTCCGGGAGGGTCACCTGCCAGCGTTCGGGAACATCGTCCTCCTCGCCGCTCTCCGAAACCGTGGCGGGGATCAGCTCATAGCGGACGACCCGCCCGTCAGAGAAGGCAATTTCGATGCGGTTGACGCTGCCGAAGCCGTCCTCCGGCTCGGTCAGAGTCTCGTCGGTCAGCAGCTCCTGCAGCGTATATTCGAAGCCGGAGGCGAAGTCCTTGTCGACGAGGTAGACCCGCTCCTCCCCCGCCAGACTGAAGTAATAGGAATCGGTATGGCGGTTGTAGTCCCCGATGCGGAAGGTCAGGGAGGCGCCGTCGTCATAGGCGGCGGTGACGGTATACAGGGGCTTGTCAAGCCCGTAGTCGGCGGAGGCGCCTCCGCTCTCGGCAACCAGGCGGCTGCATTCGACCGAGGCGACGGCTTCGGTGAGCGATTTGGCCTTGGTCTGGTCGAGCGGGAAGGCGCGGTCATCCTTCAGATAATAGGTGCTGCCGCTCTTTTCGAGGGTATAGCTGCCGGAGGCAGAGGTCAGCGACACCGAGGCGACCTCGGAGGGCTTCTTCTCGACGAGGACGATCCCGGTTTCCTCCGGGGGTTGGTTCTTTTCGTTTTCCCGCTTTGCAATGGCCGAGGCGATGAGGAAAACCGCGACGGCGACAGCCAGCAGCAGCAGAAGCAGGATCAGGGTTTTGGTTCTTTTCATGGGCATGGCCTTTCGGTGGGATCAGCGTCTGATGCGGCGGGTCCAGAGAATGAAGCCGAATCCGAGGACGGCGACCGGGATCAAGCCGATCAGGATGATGCCCCAGAGATTGGCGGATTCCTCCGAGACAGAGAGCGCCTCGATCTGAAGGGATTTGGCGTCAATGGTGACGGAGGCCTCCTTTTCGCAGATGTCGGAGAGCATCGACAGGAAATAGCTGATGTTGGAGAAGCTGCCGACGGTGCTGCCGTCCAGGATGGCGGGGGAGGCAAACCAGAGGAGCTTGCCCTCGGAGCCGTTGTCGTTCTTTTTGACCGACATGGCGCCGATGACATACTTGCCCTCCTCGTCGCCCTCCTCCTTGGAAATGGTGGTGTCCTCCTTGATTTCCGACTTGGAGTAGCCCTTCACGGTGGTGGTGAGCAGCTCCGAGAGGGTGACGCCGGAGGGCTTTTCGGAGGCGAGATTGATGCCGTGGCAGTTGAACATGACCATATTGGTATTCGGCGGCAGCGAGGCGGAGAAGTCGTTGCTGACGATGGTCGGCAGGATGTAGGAGGGGTTGTTGTAGTAATGGCCGGCGCTTCCCTCCAGCACATAGCGGTCATCGTAGAGAAGCCCCATCGCCTCTGCGACGCCGTAGAGATTCTTCAGCTTCCGATCCTTCAGATTGCTGTTGTAGAAGGAGGTCATGATGACATTGCCGCCCTCCGCGATGTAATCGGTGAGCGCCTTGGCCTCCTCCTCGGTCAGATCCTTGGCAGCGGCATGGATGAGAACGGCGGAGGCGTCGGAGGGCACCTTTTCTTCCGAGAGAAGGGTCAGCTCCTTCAGCTCGATGTTCTCGTCGGCAATGAGCTTGGTGACCTGCTCCGCGAGCTCAGCCTCGCCGTGTCCCTTGACATAATACAGAACCGGCAGTTTCTCCATCGTCAGATAGTCGATGGCGGAGGTGAGGCATTGCTCGGCGTTGAAATAGCGGGTCCCCGTCGGCGGGATGCCGTAGTAGTAATAGTTGAGCAGCTCCTCCTGGGAATACTGCACCGGCATCAGCTCTTCGTAGGTGACGACGCGGGAGCGGCCGTTTGTGCGGTTGACGAGGATCAGATGGGTCTGGGTGGAAGTGAGCGCCTCGTCGGTGTACTCGGAGATGAAGCCGGGGCGGAGAGCGGGGTCGACCAGGGCATAGCCGACCTTCGGATTGAGGTCGGTATAGCGGACGACATACTCCCGGATCAGGGAGTCGACATAGTCCGACTCCGCGACGATGTTGACGGTGATCTCGTCCTCCACCCGCCCCATGATCTCACGGCTGACGTCGGAGATCTCGTAAAGGCCGACGGGGGAGGTGCTGTATTTGGTGAAGCGGGAGGGCAGCATATTCAGCGCGAGATTGATCAGGATGACGATCACGACGACGACCGCCATGACAATGACGCTGTAGCCTCCCAGACGGAGGGTTTTTTTGTTTACGGGATTGAGTTCTTTCATTTACATCACACTCCTCTCAGCTCCAACGGCGCTTCTCGACCGTCTGAACCGTGAAGAAGGTGAAGAGAAACGCGATGGACAGATAATAGACCAGGACCGTCATGTCGACAAGCTGGTTGGAGACGAAGAGATTCAGCGCATCGAAGATCGAGAGCGCCGCGATGAAGCGCTGGAACAGGCCGGCGAAGAGGGAGCGGTCGATCATATAGGCGATCAGCAGTCCGCCCTCCAGCACGACAGCCGTCGTGAAGGCGACCCAATAATTCTTCACGAAGAGATAGACGGCCAGCGCAAGCAGCGCGATCAGGGCGGTAAAGGCGATGTAGGAGGCGATGGCGGTGGTCGGGAGCGCGCCTGCCAGCAGCGTCGAGATGTAGCAGATCACAAGCGCGGCGACGCCGAGGACGGCGGCGATGATCTGCGACTCGGTCAGGGAGGACATGAACATACAGATGGCGACCATCGCGCCGCAGAGCAGATAGAAGGCCAGCAGCGAGGTGTAGGCCGACAGGAGGCTGACGCCGCCGTAGAGCGACAGGAAGAGGGGATAGAGCATCATGATCACGGTAGGGACGGCAAAGACCGTCATCATGGCCAGATACTTGCCCATCACGATCTGCGAGGTCTTCAGCGGCAGGGTGTAGAGCAGCAGATCGGTCTTCTGATGCCGCTCCTCCGCAAAGGAGCGCATCGTGACGATCGGCACGGCCAGCATCAGGATCAGCGACACCGTGGGAAGCGCCGTCTCCATGTTGGGGTAGCGTCCCTGGAAGTTGAGGATCTTGACGAAGATCCCCGCCATGACCAGGATCAGGGCAATGGCGATGTAGCCGGTCATATTGGAGAAATAGGCTTTCAGTTCCTTCTTGTAAACGGCGCTCATTGCTCGTCCTCCTTGTCGTCGCTCTTTCCGGCTTGGAAGAGGGGGGTATATTCCTCTTCGACGGCCTTTTTTCTGCCGAAGCGGGAGGGGTGCTTCTCCTCCTCCTCTGTCTCCTCCCCGTCTTCCCGATCGTCGGGGGCGGGAACGCAGCAGACCGGCTCCTCCTCCTCCTCTCCCTCCGCGGAGTAAAGCTCCTCTTCGTCGCTGATGACGGCGGAGGCGTCGGTGAGGCGGAAGAAGATTTCCTCAAGCGAAAGCTCCGATTTAGCCAGCTTTCTCACGGCGAAATGCTTCTCGGCAAAGGCGAAGAAGAGCGCCTCGCGGATCTCGCGGTCGGCCTCGACCTCGATGTCGATGTCGAAGAGATTGCTGTCCTCGGGGTTGCCGGCGATGTCATAGCCGATGACGCCGGGGATGTCGGAGAGGATCGTGCGGATCGAGTCGGGATTGGCGCGCACCGTCATGGCGATGCGGTTTTCCGGCATATTGTCCCGGCGGATGTTCTCCAGCGTATCGGAGGCGACGAGATTGCCGCGGTTGATGATCATGACGTGATCGCAGACGGCGCTCACCTCCGCGAGAATATGGCTGGAGAGGATGATGGTGCGGCTCTGTCCCAGGCGGGAGATCAGCTCCCTGATCCCCGAAATCTGCCGGGGGTCAAGGCCGACGGTCGGCTCGTCCAGGATGATGAGCTTCGGCTCTCCCAGCATGGCCTGCGCGATGCCGACCCGCTGCTTGTAGCCCTTGGAGAGATTCTTGATGAGGCGGTGTCTCATGTCGGTGATGTCGGTCTCCTCCATCACGCGGTAGATTTCCTCAAAGACGGCGGAGGCCTTGATCCCCTTGGCCTCTGCGACAAAGCGCAGGTATTCCTCCGGCGTCATATCGGGGTAGACGGGGGGGATTTCCGGCAGATAGCCGATACAGCGGCGGGCGGCGACGGCATCCTCGTAGATGTCGTGCCCGTCGATCAGCACCTGTCCTGCGGTCGGCGCAAGGCATCCCGTGATCATGTTCATGGTCGTGGACTTGCCGGCGCCGTTCGGGCCGAGGAAGCCGTAGATTCTGCCCGGCTCGATGGTGAAGTTCAGATGATTGACGACGGTGTGGTCTCCGTACTTTTTGGTAAGGTTTCTTACCTCTATCAACGTGATTTCCTCCTGTATGTGAATTTTCTTTCTGACAAGCGGTTTCCTTAACAATCTACCATATCTTTGTGATTGTTTTGTGATAGCGACGTGAATATTTTATAGACGCCGCGGAAAAAACGGTTATTTGAGGAAGAGAAGCAGCTCCGCCGCGCAGGAAGCCGCCGCGGCGCAGTGCAGATCCGCCCGGCTGTAGAGGTAGGGCCGGGCGGCCTTCAGGGAGGGCGCGGGTCTGAGCCGGCCGGCGTAAAGCGTCCTGCCGCCGGCAAGCAGGCAGAGGCGATCCTTCCGGCGCTGCACCCTGATCGAAGCGGAAGAGTCGGGATGCGCCGACAGCGCCGCCAGCGCGTTCCCCGCCGCCGTCATCGCCGTCTCGGGGGAGGAGAGCGTCAGCCCGCTCTCCTCCGCGTCGGTATCCAGACGGTCGTATTCGAAGATCAGGCGGATCGAGAGGCGCAGGATGGCAAGATAGCGGGACAGAGAGAGGCTCCCTCCCCGCCGGCAGGCGGGCTCCGCTCTCCCCGCCGCCCCGGCGTAAAGCTTCCCTGCCGAATCGCAGCCGGCGCGCAGCTCCCGCTCGGCGCGGAGGAAGAGCGGGGTGATCCCGGCGGCGGTCAGATCCCCTCCGAAAAAGAGGAGATAATTTCTTATGGTGTGCGGGAAGTACCAGCAGCAGAGTCCTTCGGAGAAGGAGGCGAAGGCGGTTTCGCTCATGTCCCGGTCGCAGACGGAGGCGAGGACGGTCTGCTGCCGCCGGAAGAGCCGGGAATAGCGCTCCGCTTCGGAAGGAGGAAGAAGAGGATACAGAAGCCGCTTCCGCCTCAGAAGAGGATGGATGCGGGCGGAGGGATTGAGGCGGAGGATCCTTCCTTCTTCATTCGTCAGCATCGCAGGCATCCGAAGGCGCTTCAGATAGGAATAGATGGGTAATATCATGGGTAGGCCTCCCTTCGGGGTTTGTCGTGCCGTATAGGATAATCTTACAACAATCCGCCCGATTTGTCAAGCGCCGCCTCCTGACGGCATCCCATGTCCAAAATGTAAATTTTGTACGGGAAGACTTGAGTTTTCAAAAAAAATGATTATAATTATAACTAAAGCCCGGGAGGGGCGGGCTGCGCCGTGCGCCCTCCGGGTCAATTGCGCGGAAGGAGGGCCTTTCTCTCGGAGAAGGGCTTCCCCGACAGGCTCGGGGAAGATGGGAGAATGCTGGAGCTTGCCGAAATACTGCCCCTTGCCGACCAGGTGAAAAAGCTGTACGTCAAGGCCTGCCGCGCGGTCTGCAAAAAATACGGACTGACCCAGACGGAATTCTATATCCTCGATTTTCTCGGAGAGGAGACCGGCTGCGATACCGCAAACGAGATCTCCCGCCGCCGCCAGATCAAGAAGGCCAACGTCTCCACCTCGGTGGAGCGGCTGATCAAAAAGGGCTATCTCAGGAGAAGAACCGACCCCGACGACCGCCGCTACATCCATCTCGAGCTGACGGGGGAGGCGGCCGCGCCGGTGGACGAGATCAGACAAGCACAGAGCGATTTCTTCTCCCGCTTTTCCGACGGCCTGAGCAGCGAGGAGCTCCGGGTCTACAAGCAGCTGACCGAAAAGCTGCTGCTCTCGGCGGGGCGGACGGTCAGACAGCCCGGGGAAAGGGGGATCTGCCGATGAATCGCGACGAAAAAAAGAAATTCCTGCGGCATCTGCTCTTTGCCGCCGCGGTGATCCTCATCTACGTTCTGATCACCAACCTCCACTCGCTGGGGGTGCGGATCATGGGCTTTTTCAAGCTGTTTTCCCCGCTGATCATCGGCGTGCTGTTTGCGCTGATCCTCTACAAGCCGATGAAGGGGATCAACGGATTTTTCCTGTTTCTGAAGAGGAAATCCCGCTTCAAGCGGCATCTGCCCGACCGTGCGATCCAGACGATCAGCCTGACCCTGACATTTCTCCTGGCACTGCTGGTGCTGTACTTCATCGCCAACAGCGTCGTGCCGCAGATCGTGCTGTCCTTCAAGAGTATTTTCAGCTCGATCGAGAACTACTATCCCGCAGCGCTGGCCTATCTGGAAAGCCTCGGCCTTGATACCACGGAGATCGAGCTGCTGATCGAGAAAATCAATCTCGAGAGCATCTGGAACGCCCTGACCGCCAACGCCGACAAGATCTTCAATACCGCCTTCGGCGCGGTCAACGGGATCGCGACGGTGCTGACCACCGGCGTGACCGCCGTCATCTTCTCGGTGTATGTCCTGTCCAACCGCGAGACGCTGAAGCGACAGACCGGCAAGGTGCTGCTCGCCTATTTCAAGCCCAAGACCGCCAAAAAGATCCGGGATATCGGGATGCTGGTCGTGACGACGTTTCTGAACTTTATCTCGGGGCAGTGCCTGGAGGCCGTGATCCTCGGCTGTATCTTCTTCTTCTTCATGAGCATCTTCGGCTTCCCCTTTGCGACGGTCATCAGCGTCATCATCGCCCTGACCGCCATCATTCCGTATGTGGGGGCGTTTCTCGGCTGTGCGGTGGGCGTGGTGCTGATCTTCATGCAGGATCCGATGAAGGCGCTGCTTTTCATCGGAATGTTCCTGGTGCTGCAGCAGCTGGAGAACAATCTGATCTATCCGAGGGTGGTCGGAACGTCGGTGAATCTGCCGGCGATCTGGACCTTCACGGCATTGATCGTCGGCGGGGCGCTCTTCGGCGTGGTGGGAATGCTCTTCTTCATCCCGCTGACCTCGGTGTTCTATACCCTGCTGAAAAACGATGTCAACCACCGGATCCGCAAGAAGGCGGCGGGAGGGGGCGGGGCGCTCCTTCCGGTGGAACGGTTCTTCGATGCCGATGACGGGGAGAAGGATGACGAGGCGGATGCCGCCCCGACCCCCTCCTCCGATCGGGGGACAACGGAGATGACGACTCCCGCCGTCTCCTCCGAGCTTCCGGCGAAGGCGACTCCGACGACTCCCGCCGTCTCCTCCGAGCTTCCGGTGACGGCGACGCCGACAACTCCCGCCGTCTCCTCCGGACAGGATCGGAAGGGCGGCGCGGACGGACAGCGGGAGGGGCGCGTATGAAAAACATCCGACGGGAGATCATGACCGTCCCGAACCTGCTCAGCCTGCTTCGGCTGCTGCTCGTTCCGGTTTTCGCCGTCCTCAGTCTGAAGGCGGAGACCGCCAAGGACTATCTCGTGTCGGCGGGAGTGCTGGTGCTGTCGGCGCTGACCGATATGGCCGACGGACTGATCGCAAGAAAATGCAATATGATCTCGCGGCTCGGCATCGTGCTTGACCCCATCGCGGACAAAATGACGCAGGGGGTGGTGATGATCTGCCTCAGCCTGCGGCATCCCGAAATGATCCCGCTGCTGATCCTCTTCGTCGTCAAGGAGCTGTTCATGCTGATCATGGGCTGCCTTCATCTCAGGAAAAACAAAATGCTCGACGGCGCGCTCTTTGCGGGGAAGCTGTGTACGACGGTGCTGTTTGTCGGCATGACGGCGATCATGGTCTTCCGCGGGATGCCCCCCGCCGTCCTGTATGCCGTGATCGGGATCTGCTTTGCGTTTATGTCGATCTCGTTTGCCGCCTATGCGCGGTGCTATCTGCGGCATTCGCCGCATATAAAGGAAATTGAACGATGATTTCAAGGAAAGGAATCGGATTATGAATACAAGATTTTGGGTCGGCGTGGTTTATGTGGCGGTGATCGGAGCGCTCTCCAACATCGCTGCCCTGTTTATCAGACGGGATCGCCTCAAAGAGGATAAATTCCCCTTCAGAATCTACAAATGGGAAAGAAACGGCAAGGTTTACGATCGGTTGAAGATCAGAAGATGGAAGAACCGCGTGCCGGATATGAGCAAGGTGCTGAAGTTCATGCTTCCCAAGAAGGTCTGCTGCGGCGCGACGGGACGGGATATCCGCGCGCTGATCAAGGAGACCTGCGTGGCGGAGATCGTCCACAGCGTCCTGATCGTGCTTTCCCTTGCGGTCTTTGCGATCTGCCCCGGGCGGGAGGGCGTCGTGCTGTTCCTGCTCTGCCTGCTGCTGAATCTGCCCTTCATCTTTATTCAGAGATACAACCGCCCGCAGTACATCACGGCTGCCAAGCGCCTTGACGAACGGGAGGAGCGGAGGCGGCAATGCGGCTTCTGATACTATCCTGCAACACCGGAGAGGGACATAACTCCACTGCCAAGGCGATCATCCAATATGCCGAGTGTCGGGGCGATACCTGCGAAATGAAAGACGCCCTCGCCTATTGGCCGGTCGGGACCAACCGCTTTATCTGCTCGGGACAGGTCTTCCTCTATAGGAATGCCCCGGAGCTGTTCGGCGCAGGTTACCGCTTCTTCGAGTCGGTGTCGGAGAAGACCAACGAAAAAAACATGATCCGGGAGCAGAAGGGCAAGGAGCCGGCGAAGAACGCCTTCCTCGGCCTTGCCAAGATTCCTTCGGAAAAGATGTATGCCGACATTGCGGCGGGCGGCTATGATGCCGTGATCTGCGTTCACGTCTTCGCCTCGCTGATGATGACGGAGATCCGCAAGAGGTACGGCGACGGGCTTCCTACTTATTTCGTGGCTACCGATTATACCTGCAGCCCCGGCGTGAACATCTCGGATTTCAACGCCTGCTTCATCCCCGCCGAGGGGCTGATCCCGGAATTTACGGGGCTGGGCGTCAAGAAGGAAAAGCTGATCCCCACCGGTATCCCGGTGCGGGAGGACTTCTATACCGCGCTCCCGCAGCCGGAGGCGAGGGAGGCCCTTGCCCTCCCTCCCGACAAGCGGCTGGTGCTGATCATGTGCGGCAGCATGGGGGTCGGCCCCGTCAGGGAGACGGTGGAGCTGCTGGCGAAGGAGATGCCGGAGAACGCCGCCGCGGTGGTGATCTGCGGGCGGAACGAAAAGCTCCTTGCCCAGCTCCGGCAGCTTGACTGCGGCGACAGACTCTTCGTTGTCGGCTATACGAAGGAGGTCTGCCGCTATATGGATGCCGCCGATCTCATCGTCACCAAGGCGGGGGGACTCAGCTCCACCGAGGCGGCGACCAAGCATCTTCCGATTGTCTTCCTCGATGCCATCCCCGGACTGGAGGAGCATAACCGGGACTTTTTCTGCGAAAACGGCTTTGCCGTCTTCGGGGAAACGCCGGAGGAGATCTGCGCCCATGTCTGCGGCCTTCTCTCCGATCGCGGACGACTTGATACTATGAAAAACAAGCTCGCTGAAAGCTTTACGCATCGGGCAGCAAAGGAAATCTATGAACACGTCAAAGCTGAATGTCGAGGTTGACTATCGTCGGCTGCGGCTGAATAATCTGATCTCTTCCGAATTCTCTCATCTGCTTCTTCTGGTCTTCTGGCCGCTCTTCGGGGTGGTCTTCGCGGCGCTGGAATGCTTTCGGACGAACGGATATCATGTCGTGTATTCCCCCATTGACGATATGATCCCCTTTTGCGAGTATTTTGTCATTCCCTATCTCTTCTGGTTCGTCTATATCGTCGGGATGTATATCTACAGCCTCTTCTGGGACATCGAGGCCTTCCGCCGCTTTTCCTGGTTTATCATCCTCACCTATTCGGTGACGATCCTCATCTATATCGTCTGGCCGACCTCTCAGGAGCTTCGCCCCGCCTCCTTCGAGCGCAGCAATATCTTCACGGAGTTCATGCGGAGGTTCTACGAGTTCGATACCAACACCAACGTCTGCCCCTCGATCCATGTCATCGGCGCGGTGGCGGTCTCCTGCGCCGCCTGGAACAGCAAGTTCTTCTCCACGACCCCCTGGCGGATCGTCTTCAGCCTGGTCACCCTGTCGATCATCGCCTCCACCGTATTCCTGAAGCAGCATTCCTTCCTCGATATCCCGCCGGCGCTGCTCCTCTGCGCGCTGGCTTATCCCGTTGTCTACGGCAAAAAGGGAAAGGCGTTTTTCGATCGGATTCGCGACAAGCTGAACAAAAGATTCCGTCCCCCTGCCCGATAACACCCGTCCCTGCTGCGTCTTCGCCTCCCCCCCCGACCGTCCGGGGGGAGGCTTTTTCTGCGTTTTTTCTTTAAACCGCAAAATATTTCCGTTGAACAGCAAAATCATGCGTTGACAGATGTGATGAATCCGATTATAATAATGAGTATAGAGACTATTTATTCTGTATACTTCTGCTCAGGAGGGTTTTAGGAATGGAAAAGAATGATCGTATCGTAAAGGCTGCCGTGATCGGCTGCGGCGGGATCGCGACCGGAAAGCATCTTCCCGCCATGAAGAAGCTCCCCGACGTCTCCGTCGTCGCCTTCTGCGACATCATCCGGGAGCGCGCCGAGCGGGCGGCCGCGGAGTACGGCGCCGAGGGCGCGAAGGTTTATACCGACTATCGGGAGCTGCTGAAGGATCCTGAAATCGAGACGGTCCACGTCTGCACCCCCAACCGCTCCCACAGCTTTATCACCGTGGACGCGCTGGAGGCCGGCAAGCACGTCATCTGCGAGAAGCCGATGGCGATCAATTCCGTCGAGGCAAAGAAAATGCTGGATGCCTCCAAGCGTACCGGCAAGATCCTCACCATCGGCTATCAGGGACGCCAGAGAAACGACTCCCTCTATATGAAGCATGAGGCGGAGCTCGGCACCTTCGGGGAGATCTACTACGCCAACGCCATCGCCATCCGCCGCCGCGCGGTTCCGACCTGGGGCGTATTCCTTGACGAATATGAGCAGGGAGGCGGGCCTCTGATCGATATCGGAACGCATGCGCTCGACCTGACGCTGTGGGTGATGGATAACTATAAGCCGAAGTACTGCGTCGGCACGACCTACCATAAGCTCAACAAGGACACCCATACCGCCAACGCATGGGGCGACTGGGATCCCGAAAAGTTTACCGTCGAGGATTCGGCGTTCGGCTTTGTCGTCATGGAGAACGGGGCGACGATCATGCTCCGCTCCTCCTGGGCGCTCAATACCCTTGACGTGCGCGAGGCGGTCACCAGCGTCTGCGGCACCAAGGCGGGGGGCGATATGTTCAACGGCGGCGTCACCATCAACGGAGTCCGGAACGGCAGACAGTACCGCACCGACGTCAGTATGTCGGCGGGCGGCGTCGATTTCTATGCCGGAGCGGGCGGAGACAAGCCGGAGGACCGCGAGGCGCGGCTCTTCTACAATGCCGTCAAGTACGGGACCGCGCCCTCTGTCGAGCCGGAGCAGGCCTACTGCGTCACCCGCATCCTGGAGGGCATCTACACCTCTGCCAAGACCGGCGAGCTGTACCGGTTTGAAAACTGAGCTGCTGAGGCGGAAAGGAAATTGTTATGAAACTGAGCGTGCTGGCTAATCTCTATCACGATAAAACGCTGGAGGAAACGCTGGCGGTTATGAAGGAGCTGGGGGTCGATACCGTCGAGATCGGCGCGGGAGGCTATCCCGGGAAGACCCAGTGCGATCCCGCCGTTCTGCTGAAGGACAAGACCGCATTCTTCAAATTCCGCGAGACCTTCAATGCCTACGATATCGATATCTGCGCCCTGGCGGCGCACGGCAACCCCGTCCATCCCGACAAGGAGACCGCCGACGCCTATGACGCCGATTTCAAGAATGCGGTGCTGCTTGCCGAAAAGCTGGAGATCGATACCGTCATCACCTTCTCGGGCTGCCCCGGCGACTGCGAGACCGCCAAGTACCCGAACTGGGTGACCTGCGCGTGGCCCGACGACTACGGCAAGATCCTCAAATGGCAGTGGGAGGAGGTCCTGCTCCCCTATTGGAGCAAAACCGCGGGATTTGCAAAGGAACACGGCGTGACGCGCATCGCCTTTGAGATGCATCCCGGCTTCTGCGTTTACAATCCCGAAACGATGCTGAAGATCCGCGATGCGGTGGGCGATACCCTCGGCGCAAACTTCGATCCCTCCCATCTGATCTGGCAGGGCATCGATCCCGTCGCCGCCATCCGCGAGCTGGCAGGCGCGATCTATCACGTCCATGCCAAGGATACCAAGGTGGACGAAGCCAATACCGCCAAGCACGGAGTGCTGGACACCAAGCATTACAGCGACGAGCTGAACCGTTCCTGGATCTTCCGCACCGTCGGCTACGGCCATTCCGAGGCCTATTGGCGCGATATGATCTCGGCACTCCGCCTCGTCGGCTACGACAGAGTGCTTTCGATCGAGCATGAGGACAGCCTGATGTCGCTGGACGAGGGGCTGAAGAAGGCGGTCGACTTCCTCAAGCCGCTGCTGATCCGCGAGCCGAAGCCCGGTACAATGGGGTGGGCCTGAGTTGAATGCGGAACGGATTTCCCTGCTCCCCGGCAACGAGGATGCATGGCTGGAGCTTTTTGTCCCTGCCCCGATCCGCGGGCTGACCCGCAAGGCGCTGCTGGTGATCCCGGGCGGCGGCTACGGGACGGTCTGCGCGGAACGGGAGGGTGAGCCGATCGCGGAGGCGTTTCTGCCCTACGGCTTCGCCTGCTTCGTGCTGCACTATTCGGTGGCGCGCCGCCGCGTCTTTCCCGCCCAGCTGATCGAGGCATCGGCGGCGGTCGCGCATATCCGGCAAAACGCCGCCCGCTACGGGATCGATCCCGACGCCGTCTTTGCCGTCGGCTTCTCGGCGGGAGGACATCTTGCCGGATCGCTCGGCACGATGTGGCATCGGGAGGAGCTGAAGGAGACGCCCGGCGTCCCCTCCGGCATCAACCGCCCGACCGGCGTCATGCTGATCTATCCCGTCATATCGGCAGACCCTGCGATCTCTCATGCCGGCTCGTTTGCGAATCTGCTCGGCTGCGACAGCCCCTCCCCCGAGGCGCTGGAGAGCGTGAGCCTCGAAAAGCAGGTCGACGATCGCTCGGCGCCGGCGTTACTTGTGCATACGGCGAATGACGAGCTTGTGAAGGTGCAGAATTCGCTGAGGATGGCAGAGGCATATGCGGCGGCGGGCAGGCCCTTCGAGCTGCATATCTACCCCGATGCGCCGCACGGGATGGCGCTCGGCAACAGGATTACCTCCTGCGGAAACGACAAATGGAACCGCGAGTCCACGGCACAATGGGTGAAGGCCGCCGCTTTATGGGCGGAGTCGCTTTGAGGGCTGCGGTCGGAAAGGATTGAATATGCCGGAAAAGAAAAAAACAGCCGTTGTCGGCTACGGAGGAATGGGAGGCGGCTTCCACTGCAAGCACGCGCTGAAGAGCGACGTGATCAGCCTGGCGGGGATCTATGATATCGATCCCGAAAAGCGCAGCGCGGCGGAACGGAACGGGATCCATGCCTATGCCTCCCTGGAGGAGCTGCTTGCCGATCCCGACGTGGAGATCGTCACCGTCGCCGTGCCGAACGATTGTCACAAAGAGATCGTCATCCGAGCGCTGGAGGCGGGAAAGCACGTCGTCTGTGAGAAGCCGGTTGCCCTGTCCTCCGCCGAGCTGGAGGAGATGATCGCGGCCTCCGAGAGGACGGGAAGGCTCTTTACTGTCCATCAGAACCGCCGCTGGGATACCGATATGCTCCGCATCGGCGCGCTCTACCGCAAGGGAGAGCTGGGAAGGATCGCCACCATCGAGTCGAGAATCCACGGCTCAAGAGGCATCCCCGGCGATTGGCGGAAAAAGAAGGAGCAGGGCGGCGGCATGGTGCTGGATTGGGGGGTTCACCTGATCGATCAGGCGCTCCGGATCCTCTCCGGCGTGCCGGTCGTCAGCGTCTATGCCAGACTCGACTACATCACGACCAAGGAGGTCGACGACGGCTGCCATATCGTGATGGAATTCGAAAACGGCGTTCACTATATCGTCGAGGTCGGAACGAGCAACTTCATCAATCTCCCGCGCTTCTATATGCGAGGCGAAAACGGGACGGCGATTATCCGGGATTGGGATATGCCGATGGAGGTTGTGGTACGCAACACCTCCGATGAAAAGGATGCGCTTCCCATCAAGGCGGAGTCGGGGCTGACCAAGACGATGGCGCCCCGCGACAGTGACACCACCTATTCCTATCAGGTGCCGATGCCTCCCTCCGATGTGCATGACTTCTACCGCAATTTCTGCCGTGCGATCGACGGCCTCGAGCCGCAGCTGATCACACACGAGGAGATGCGGCGGGTGATGCGGATCATGGAGCTGGCCTTCGAGAGCGCAGAAAAAAAGCAGGTCATCCATACCGTCGTCTGACGGCCGGAGATGACCCGTATCCTGAAACAGACCGGCGGAGGGCAGCCTCCGCCGGTTTTTGGTTTTGCATCAAGGCGCGTCAGCGCAGCATATAGCCCCGCCCGCGGACGGTGACGATGAAGCGTGCGTCGAAGCGCTCGTCAAGCTTTTTGCGCAGATAGCGGATGTAGACGTCGACCACGTTGGTATTGCCGGCATAGCCGAATTCCCATACGTCGCGGATCGCCTCCTCCCGTGTAACGGGAGCGCCGCGGTGATCGTCGAGATAGAGAAGGAGCTCGTATTCCCGTGCCGTCAGCCCGATCTTTTCTCCGCGGCAGGTGACGAGCTTCCGCTCGCGGTCAATGGCGATGTCGTCGGTCAGACCGCGCCGGCGCTGCGCCTCGCTCTTGCCCTTATCGGTGATGACCGAGACAAAATCGCAGAAGCGGAGGAGATCGAAGGGGCGCTCCAGAAAGATCATGCCGGAGGGGAGGGGATCGGTCCGCTCGCAGGCACAGCAGAGAACCGGCACGCCGCGGTTGTTGGCGCTGCCGGCGAGCGCCTCCGCCTCGGCGGAGGAGATGCGGTCGAAGACGAGGAGGATGGCGGCGCAGTCCCCGCCCTCCTGCCGCAGGACGCGATAGCCCCGACCGATCAGCTCAAGCTCCAGCATCCGCGCGTATTCAAGCTCGGAAAACAGCGTTCCCGCGAGGAGATGGATCGTTTTCATACAGGGACTCCTTTCGAAAAGACGGAGAGGGGAGCGCGGCGGAGGCAGCACGCCCTCCGCCCGGCACTCCCGGAAAAGGACGCGGCGGGATGGCCCTGCCGCGTCCTTTCGGTGCGTTCGGTTGAGTCGCAGTCAAAGGCTTCCGAGCGTCATGAGCGCCTCCGCTCCGACGCTGCCGTCCGACAGGATCGTTCGGAACAGGTGGGAATCGCCCTCCTGCGCGCTGAGGACGGTGAAGGTATCGCCGAGCCGCGCCTCGTTCTGATAGCTGATCGAGAAGCCGGTCACCCGCCTGCCCTTCATATCGGGCAGACAATTGCAGAAGACGCCGGGGTACTGCGTATTGTTCATATGCAGATTCTCGTCGCAGTCGGAATAGACGACGGTATGCTCCCCGACGGGAGCGAGAGTCAGCTCCTTCGGGATGCGGAAGCGCACCGGCGCCGCAGTCTGAAGGGTCTGCTCGTCGGTCCCGAAGCCGAGGCTGACCTCCTCTGCGCGGAGGGGCTTGCGGGAGGCGATATCGATCACGCCCCAGAAGGCCGCCATCGAGGCGGCAAGCTCCCCGTCCCGATAGAGCAGGCAGTTCCGGAAATAGCCGTAACCCTTCGCCTCGCAGAGCCAGGACTCGGCGCGCAGCCGATTCTGTGCCCGGAGGGGGAGGAGGATATCGAGGGCGCAGCGGCTCAGCACAAAGGCCTTGCCGCTTGCGCGAAGCTCGTCCATCGTCGGGCCGAACGCCTCATGCTGGAGATTTGCGGTCTCCTGAATATACTGCATGACGGAGGTGGCGGAGGCGATGCCGTTAAGATCGGTGTCGTGGGTGTCGACGCGGTATTCGGCGGAGAACTTCATGGCGTTTTACATTTTGTTGTCAGAGCCGAGCACGTCGACGATCTTATGCTCCACCATCTTCTTGACCTCGCTGCGTCCGACCTTGAGGTACTCTCTCGGGTCGAAAGCGGAGGGATTGGTCGCGAAGACGCGGCGGATGCCGGCGGTCATGGCCAGACGGATATCCGAGTCGATGTTGATCTTGCAGACCGCCATCTTGGCAGCCTTGCGGAGCTGCTCCTCCGGGATGCCGATCGCGTCGGGCATCTTGCCGCCGAGGGCGTTGATCTCGGCAACCGCCTCCTGTGCGACGGAGGAAGCGCCGTGCAGCACGATCGGGAAGCCGGGCAGCCGCTTTTCGATCTCCTCCAGGATATCGAAGCGGAGCGGCGGGGGCACGAGGATCCCCTTTTCGTTGCGGGTGCACTGTGCGGGGGTGAACTTGTAGGCGCCGTGGCTGGTGCCGATGGCGATGGCGAGGGAGTCGACGCCGGTTCTGGTGACGAACTCCTCGACCTCCTCGGGTCTGGTGTAGGAGGAATCCTCCGCCGAGACCTTCACGTCATCCTCGACACCCGCAAGACGCCCCAGCTCGCCCTCGACGACGACGCCGTGGGCATGGGCATATTCGACGACCTTTTTGGTCACGGCGATGTTGTCCTCGAAGGAATGGTGAGAGCCGTCGATCATGACGGAGGTGAAGCCGCCGTCGATGCAGTCGCGGCAGATCTCAAAATCCGCGCCGTGGTCGAGGTGCAGGGCGATATCGACGCCGGTATCCTCGATGGCCGCATGCGCGAGCGCCATCAGATAGGCGTGCTTGGCATATTTTCTTGCGCCGGCCGAGACCTGAAGGATGACGGGGGAATTCTTTTCCTGCGCCGCCTCGGTGATCGCCTGCACGATCTCCATGTTGTTGATGTTGAAGGCGCCGACGGCGTAGCCGCCCTCATACGCCTTGCGGAACATTTCTTTTGTTGTAACGAGAGCCATATTCAAGGTCCTTTCGTAAGTGAAATTTCATACCGAATATTGTAAAGCATTTTCAAGAAAAAATCAACCCTATTTTATGAACAAATCAGGATTTGGAGGGCTCCTGGCCTGCCGAGGCCTCCTCCGGCGCGCGGGCGCTGAGCTTGGCGAGGATCAGCTCGCAGACGACACGGCTGACATAGCCAGACACCGCCAGCCGGAGCGCGACTGCGGACAGCTCGTCGTCACCGTCGGGCAGGGAGCTTTCCACCGCCTTGGCGGTATCGGAGACGAGCCTCTGGAAGTCGTTGAAGTAGGAGACGATGTCGGAGGAGCCGATGTCGGCCTTGAGCAGCAGCCCGGTGTCCTTGACCGAGAGGGTCTGCTTGAGACGGGAGATCATCATCAGGTAGGCCAGATGCTCCCTGGAATATTTCTTGTCGTTGGCGCGGGGCAGCAGCCCGTCCTTGATATAATTGTTGATCATCGCGGAGGAGATCTTGTCGTTTTCGCGGGAGGAGATGCTCTGGCGGGAGAGATATTCGATGACCTGATCCATATAGAGATCGATGTCGGGGAGGCGGTCGTAGGAGACGGCGGTCTGATCGATGAGCTTGTTGATGAGGGCTTTGATCTGTTCCATGAATAATTCCTTCCGGGTGGGTTGAGAATGGTAACGGGGCTTCCCGCGGGCGGGAAGATGCCTTTACAATATTATAACACATAATTTTGATTTTGTAAACCGATATTTCAAATTCAGTATTGACATTTTGAAAATCATGTGTTATAATATCTGATATCAAGGAGCGGAATTATCGAAATCCGCCGCCTGCTTCGGCAGGGGCGGTCATGATCCGGGAGAGGAACGAGAGATGAAGCTGTGTTTTTTCGGGGATTCCATCGGAAAGGGAATCGTCTATGATCGGGAGAAGGGGCGGTATGTGCCGCTGGATGAGTCGTTTGTCCGTCTGGTCGAGCGGGAGGAGCACTGTGAGATCGAGAATTTCTCGCGCTTCGGCTGCACCGTCACCCGCGGCGAGCAGCTTGTCGATCAGAACGCCGCGCGGATTGAGAGCGCCGACTATGTGGTGCTGGAGTTCGGCGGCAACGACAGCGACTACGACTGGAAGAAGATCGCCGCCGATCCCGACGCGGAGCATAGCCCCAGAACTCCCCTTTCGCTGTTTGTCGGGACGTACAAGAAGATGATCGCGGAGGTCAGGAAGCTCGGAAAGCGCCCGGTGCTGCTCAACCTCCCGCCGATCGACGCGAGGAAGTATTTTCGCTGGGTCAGCCGGGGCGTGAACGCCGAGAATATCAGAAAATGGCTCGGCGGGGATGAAATCTTCATTTACCGCTGGCACGAAATGTATAACGCGGCGATCTGCGATATCTCAAGCTCGATGCAGATCCCGATGATCGATATCCGAAGCGCCTTCCTCGAAAAACGGGACTATTCCGACTATCTCTGCGAGGACGGCATCCATCCGAACGAAAGGGGACACAAGCTGATCCAGAGCATCCTCTCCCGCAGAATGCGGGCGATCGGACAGCCGGAATAAGGCGGAGCAAAACGAAAAAAGCCGATGAAACGGAAACCCGGTTCATCGGCTTTTTCCGGGTCCCGCCCCGACGGAGCGAGGTCGGTCGGAGGCGGGACTGCCCGTGCTGCGGATGCGCAGACGGTCTTATTTGGTGCTGACGATCAGCTGCTGGGAATCGTTGTCGAAGAGCACGCCGGTCGCGGAGGCGATGTCGTCGCGGTTGAAGTCGGGGTGGATGGAGATGGTGTCGCCTTCGTTGAGCCAGCCGGAGGAGGCCGTGTAGCCGCCCTCCGCAAGCAGATTGCCGGAGGCGTCGGTCATCGTGAAGGTGAGGGTCGCGTAGTGAGTCGACCATCTGACTTCGTTTTTGATCGTAAGGTTGATTTTGTAGTCGCCGACGGTGATCAGCGGTTCCTTCAGACCGAACTCCAGGGCGATGCTGCCGTTTTCTCCGACGAAGGAGAAGGTGAGCATCTCGCGGGGATTGACGGAGACGGTAGGCTTAAGACCGGAGACGGTGAAGGCGTGGCTTTCCTCGAAGAAGATGCCGTATTCCGTCGCGATGCGCTCCAGCTCATAGCTGCCGGTGCGGGAATCGAAGGTGACGGATTTGCCGTTGGCTTCGATGTTATAGAAATCGTTCGAGCGGTATTCGACGGTGAAGAGGTTGGCGCCCTGCGCATTCGCGACGACAATGGTCAGCGAGCAGTTTCTGGACCAGCCTTCGACTTCGAGGGTGGGGGTCAGCTTGAAGGTATAGCCGCCGACGGTGTAGACCTCTTCGGTGACCGTCATGTCGAGCATTCCGTAGCCCTCATAGCCGCTGAAGACGACATTGAGACGGTCGAAGGGCTTGGGATCGACGGGGGCTTCCAGCCCGTTGACGGTGATGCCGAAGGTGGCGGGGAGTGTGATGCCGTAGTCTGCCTCCAGCGCGGATTCATCGGTGCTGAGCTCGAAGGTGATGGTGTCGCCGTTGGCGAAGGAACGGGTCTTGTCGGCAGTGTAGCGGAGGCTGCGGAGCGTGTTGCCGGCAGCGTCGCAGACCTCAAGGGTCACAAGGCAGCGGTTATTGCTCGTGTCGGGCAGGAGTTTCACGATATAATCGGAGATCTGAACGCCGCTCTGAGAGGCCTCCAGCGCGATGCTGCCGTAGCCGCTGAAGCCGGAGAAGGTGGGATTGAGATGCTCGGAGGGATCGAAGAGCGTCAGCCGGGTCAGCCCCGATACGGTATATTCGACGGGAGCTTCCGGGATGCTCAGGCCGACCGATTCCGCGAGCGCACGGTTGATCTCGGCGGGATCGCCGGCGGAGCAGAGGAGCTTGTCGCCCTCCGAAAGGGCACCTGCCTTGTTCAGACGGTAGTAGAGGGTGTGGAGGACGTACTTATCCTCGTTGCGGATGATCATCAGACGGAAGCCGTCCCCTGTCGACTCGTAGCGGGAGGAATAGCCGGTCTCCCCGATCGGGGTATCGCCGGCGGGGACCTTGACCTCGGCATAGCCGTAGCCGGAGTAGCCGGAGAAGCTGATCGTGACCTGCTCGGTGGGGTTGATCGCCACGGGCTCGGTCAGCCCCTTGACCTTGATCTCGTCCTTCCGGAGCTTGAGCTTGATGTCGTAGGTCTTTTCGAGATCCGGGATCAGAGGCGTATATTTGACGGTGATCTTGTCGCCGTTTGAGAGATAGGCGGAATCGTAGGAGAAGGACACGTTCACAAGATGGCGCAGGGAGACGGATTGGAAGATCTGGTCGGCAAGTGCGCCGAGGATGGAATCGTCAAGCTCCGGCTTTTTCTTGCGGAAGACCTTGTCGTCAAGTTTGGCAAGCGCCTCCTCGTCCCACTTGACGGAGGGGGTGGCGTAGCCGTTGCAGCCGGTATAGACGATATCGAAATAGTTGTCGATATAGACGGTCTTCGGACCGGACAGCAGGACGATGAGAAGAATGATCCCGATCAGGACGACGGCGGCGGCCGCGGCCGTGAGGATCAGATTGCGCTTGACGGAAAAGAACTGCCTGAGGGGAGAGGGGGCGGCGGGAATCGGTGCGTAGGGCGGCACTCCGCCGTTTGCCTGCGAGACGTCGCCGGGCTGAGGGGCGGCAGAGGCGTTGTGTACGGGGGTGCCGCACTGATCGCAGAACGAGGCGTCGTCCGGCATTTTGGCGCCGCATTTTTGACAGAACATAGAGATTCTCCTTGCTGAAAAGATTTGGACACTCAATACCATTATTATAGATGTCCCGGGCTGAAAATGCAAGTGCTTTTTTCAAATCGAAAGGGGATTTGTCGATTTTTGTCATGATTATACAAAAGAAGGGGGCGGCTGCCGAACCGGCGCGGGCGCTTTCTTTTTTCGGCGTCCGCCTGCCCGATTCGCCGTCGGCTTTTGCACCCCACTGCCGCAGGCCTCCGTGTCCGCGCTTTCATGCTTTCGCCCGCACCGATCTTCTCCGAAGCGGGATTTTCGCATCCTTGACCGTCTGCCCGCTCCGACTTTTGCGCCCACCGCCGCAGGCCTCCGCGCCCGCGCTTTCATGCTTTCGCCCGCACCGATCTTCTCCGAAGCGGGATTTTCGCATCCTTGACCGTCTGCCCGCTCCGACTTTTGCGCCCACCGCCGCAGGCCTCCGCGCCCGCGCTTTCATGCTTTCGCCCGCACCGATCTTCTCCGAAGCGGGATTTTCGCATCCTTGACCGTCTGCCCGCTCCGACTTTTGCGCCCACCGCCGCAGGCCTCCGCGCCCGCGCTTTCATGCTTTCGCCCGCACCGATCTTCTCCGAAGCGGGATTTTCGCATCCTTGACCGTCTGCCCGCTCCG
>CALWTY010000019.1 GCA_944384585.1 uncultured Clostridia bacterium
CAGCCCGAGACGAGGAAAAACACGGGAAGCCCTCCGTTCGCCCTCGGCGGGGAAGTATCGTCGTCAGCCGGAAACCGACGGAGGGAGGGGACGGTCAAGACCGAAGGAGACGGCGATGGCGCGGTCGACGCGCCGCATGACCGATTCGTCCAGATGCCCCAATTTTTCGCGCAGGCGCTTCTTGTCGATGGTGCGGATCTGCTCCAGCAGGATGACCGATTCCCGCACGAGTCCGGAGGAGGCGGCGGAGGAGGCGGAGGGCGCTCCGACGTCAATATGGGTGGGGAGCTTGGCTTTGTCGAGACGGCTGGTGATGGCGGCGGCGATGACGGTGGGACTGAAGCGGTTTCCGATGTCGTTCTGAATGATGAGGACGGGGCGGAGACCGCCCTGCTCCGATCCGACGACGGGGCTGAGATCGGCATAGAAGATATCTCCTCGTTTACACGTCATGATTGTGATCATCCTTTCCGGAAAGCCCGGCCTTCCGTTGCTTTTTGTTTCCTGCGAATAGTATTGTCCCGGAAAGCGCCGCTCATTCGCGGGAGCGGAATTTTACGCCTTCGGAGGGGGAAATGACGGCTCGGATGTCTGCGCGCTTCGGCGGCAGCCCCCCTCGCTTTTATTCTACGGAATTTTTCGCGTTGTGTGCCTGCCCCCTTGTCGGACGGAGCGGATCGTGATATAATAGACGAGGATCGCGGGGCCTGAATGCGGGGCAGAAACGGCGCAAAACGGGCATATAATAATTAGGGTAGGATTTTGTGATGCAGGGACAGAGACCGTATGAAAATTCGTTCCTTTTCGCAAGCGGAACTCTTCCGCTCCTTCGCTGTGGGGCGATCCCTTTTCCCCACGGCTTTTCCACCCGTCTCGGCGGGGTGTCGACGGAGGCGGGATATGAGAGCCTCGATCTCGGCGCGGGGGGAGACGCTTTGCTTACAGAGGAAAACCGCCGCCGCTTTGCCGGGGCGCTGGGGGTCGGCAGAGATGCGCTGATCTTTGCCCGCCAGCTGCATTCCGACCACACGGAATATGTGACGGAGGAGACGATCGGAACGGAACTGTCCTGCGATGCCCTCGTGACCGATCGGCCGGGGCTGCTGATCGCCGTCAAGACGGCCGACTGCGTGCCGATTCTCTTCTGCGACCCGGCGCACCGGGTGATCGGGGCGGCGCACGCCGGCTGGCGGGGAACCGTCGCGGGGGTGGCGGCGGCCTGTGTTTCCGCCATGCTGGAGCGCGGCGCTTCCGCCGGGGATATCGTGGCGGCGATCGGTCCCTGCATTCATGCCGACTGCTATGAGACGGGGCGGGATTTTGTTGATGCGGTGTCGGCCTCCCGCTGCGCTTCCCTCTGTCTGCCGCAGATCCGCCCGGCCGGAAACGGGCGCTATTTTGCCGATCTCCCCGCCATGAACCGCGCGATCCTGCGGGAGGCGGGGCTGGCGGAGGACAGGATCCTTGTCAGCGGCTTCTGTACCGCCTGCTGCAGCTCGCTCTTCTTCTCTCATCGGGCAGGGAAAGGGAAACGGGGGCTGATGATGGCGGCGATCCGCCTCCCCTGACCGATGTCGCGGGAATCTTCGCTTTTTTGGTGTATAATACTTGACAAAGAAGCGTAAATATGGTACTATAGAAGAACATAGGGAGTAGTTTGCGTATGAACTGCGTTTCAAGTCAACATCCCACGGCTCTGTTCCGATTGGCTTGGATTAAAGAACGAGACTGTGTGCGGTGTATATCCGTACCGTTCTCGTTTATTTTTTTGCGGTTTGCGCGGCTGCCGGAAAGGAAGGGGAATAACCCAAATGAAGCAATATCTTTCCGAAAAGGAAGAAGTATTGAAGGAACTGAACAGCTCGCCGGATAACGGACTCACTTCATCCGAGGCGGAAGCAAGGCTGGCCGCCGACGGCAAGAACAAGCTTGCCGAGGGGAAGAAGGTCACGCTCCTGCAGAGGCTGATCGCGCAGATTGCCGATCCGATGGTGCTGGTGCTGATCGGTGCGGCGGTGGTCTCCGGGATCACGGCCTTTATTGAGCGCGAGTCTCCGACCGACGTATTCATTATCCTTGCGGTCGTCGTGATCAACACCGTTCTCGGCGTGGTGCAGGAGAGCAAGGCGGAAAAGGCGATCGACGCCCTCAAGGAAATGGCGGCGGCGACCTCCAAGGTGATCCGCGACGGAAAGCAGATCACCGTCAGAAGCGAGGATCTGGTTCGGGGAGACATTGTGGTTCTGGAAGCGGGCGACGCAATCCCCGCCGACGGCCGGATCATCGAATGCGCGAGCCTGAAGATCGAGGAGGCGGCGCTGACCGGCGAATCGGTTCCCTCCGAGAAGACGGAAGCGGTGCTGAAGGCCGCCGATAACGGGGATGTTCCCCTCGGTGACCGCAAGAATATGTGCTATATGGGCAGCGTCGCCGTCTACGGGCGCGGTCGTATGGTCGTCACCGGCGTCGGAATGAACACCGAGATGGGAAAGATCGCGACGGCGATCACCGAGGCCGAGGAGGGGGAGACCCCGCTTCAGAAGAAGCTCTCTCAGCTCAGCAAGATCCTGACCAAGCTGGTGCTGGGCATCTGCGTTTTCATGTTTGTTTTCAGCCTGATCCGCAACGGGGAATTCAGCGCCGATGCGGTTCTTGATACCTTCATGCTGGCGGTCAGCCTGGCCGTCGCGGCGATCCCCGAGGGGCTTGCCGCCGTCGTGACCATCGTGCTTTCGATGGGCGTGACCAAAATGTCGAAGCAGAATGCCATCATCCGCCGTCTGACGGCGGTGGAGACGCTGGGCTGTACCCAGATCATCTGCTCCGATAAGACCGGAACCCTGACCCAGAACAAGATGACGGTCGTGGAATACCGCGGCAGCGACGAAAAGCTGCTGGCGGCGGGAATGTCCCTCTGCTCCGATGCCGAGCCGGACGAAAGCGGCAGCGCCGTCGGGGAGCCGACCGAGTGCGCGCTCGTCAACTATGCGACCTCCGTCGGTCTGCTCAAGCCCGAGCTGAAGGCCGCCTATCCGAGAATCGGGGAAGCTCCCTTTGACTCGATGAGAAAAATGATGTCCACCGTCCACAGCCACGACGGAGTGATCATTCAGTATACCAAGGGCGCGCCCGACGAGCTGCTGGCACGCTGCTCGCATATCCTGGTCAACGGAACAGCCGTTCCGATGACCGATTCCTACCGCACCGAGGTGCTGGCGCAGAACACGGAATTCGCCACCAAGGCGCTCCGCGTGCTGGCCTGCGCGTACAGAAAGCATCCCTCCGCGCCTGCCGACTGCAGTCCCGAGGCGCTGGAGCATGACATGACCTTCATCGGACTTGTCGGAATGATCGACCCCGTCCGTCCCGAGGTCACCGCCGCCGTCGCACAGTGTGTGCAGGCCGGCGTCCGCCCCGTGATGATCACCGGCGACCACAAGGATACCGCCGTGGCCATCGCCAGGACCCTCGGCATCATCACCGATGCGTCCCAGGCCATCACCGGCGCCGAGATCGACAAATACAGTGACGAGGAGTTCAACGAGCTTGTCACCCGCTATTCGGTCTACGCCCGCGTTCAGCCGGAGCATAAGGTCCGCATCGTCAACGCATGGCGCAAGCGCGGATGCGTCACCGCCATGACGGGCGACGGCGTCAACGACGCGCCTTCCATCAAGAACGCCGATATCGGAATCGGCATGGGCATCACCGGGACCGACGTCACCAAAAACGTCGCTGACATGATCCTTGCCGACGACAACTTCGCGACGATTGTCAGCGCCGTGGCGGAGGGAAGACGGATTTTTGACAATATCTGCAAATGTATCCAGTTCCTCCTCTCCTCCAATCTCAGCGAGGTCGTCAGCATTTTCGTCGCCACCCTCTGCGGCTTCACGATTCTGAAGCCAGCGCATATCCTCTTCATCAATCTGGTCACCGACTCTCTGCCGGCGCTGGCGCTCGGCGCGGAGAAGGCAGAGCCCGACATCATGACCCGCAAGCCGAGAAAGAGCAACGAGGGCATCTTTGCCAACGGAATGGGCTTCAACGTCTTCTATCAGGGCGTGATGATCTCGATGATCACGCTGGCCGCCTATTTCATCGGTCACTTCATGGAGGCGGGCAAATGGGAGATCGCGGAAAGCGCGGACGGCATGACGATGGCGTTCCTTGCCATGTCGATGGCGGAGATCTTCCACTCCTACAATATGCGCTCCCATCATTCGATCTTCAAGCTCAAGACGCACAACATGCTTCTGTTTGGTACGATGATCGCCGCGCTGCTTCTCACCACCATGCTGATCTATATTCCGGCGCTTCGGAATATGTTCGGCTTCGAGGAGATCAGCTTCGCGGAGTATGCCGTGGCGCTGGGTCTTGCGTTCCTCACGATCCCGATCGTGGAAGTGGTGAAGCTGATTCAGAACAAACGTAAGAAAAAGGACGCTTGAGGAAAGCGGAAAGACGGGACTGCCGCGCTGCGGCGGTCCCGCCTTTGCGGAGAAAGAAATTTCGAAAAAACTCTTGACATTTCGCGGCGTTCATGATATAATACCTACGCATTGATAAGCGGGTGTTGTTCAATGGTAGAATTCCAGCCTTCCAAGCTGGCTGCGTGGGTTCGATTCCCATCACCCGCTCCAAATTTACAAACCCGCGTATCTGCTGGATATGCGGGTTTTTCCTTGTATTATCGGGGTTTGTGGGAGTTTTGAGTTTGATTCTGTGGTCTCGCAAATGAGACATCAGAATCGGATTTCAGACTCAAATCTGTCACGAATCTGTCACGGAGCTGACCGGGGGCAGGAGCGCGGCTATCTTTGAATGATAGCATTCCGCGAGGGAGGGCTGTCTGCCGATTATAGTCGGGAGGTTATACTCTATCGACTCAAGGTCGAAGATCATGTCCTCGGCTCCGGCGATCTCTGACTCGACATCGGAGAGCTTCTGCTCCGCGAGGCGGCAGCAGCCGTACTCGTTTTCCGAGGAGAGCCGGAAGATCATGTCCTTCAGGCTCACGGCGGTTGACTTCTCCCAGTCGCGCCATGCGGACATACCGTCCCGGACGGCTCTGCGCCGCCATTGGGAATCGGTGTCCTGACGTCTCATGCGGTACCACTGTGCCGGGATGACATCGGGAGCGGTGAGAGCTTTATCGGGGATAAGGCTGCCGTTCTGCGCCATGAAGTAGTCTGTCAGTTTTTCGGCACCGAGTCTTTCTTCGGTCTCGTGGAAGCTGTGCATGGCTGCGTAGCCTCGGAGACCGAGATACAGGAAGTACTCGCGCATCCTGCCGTGAAACATCACTCCCTCAAGCGACCGGGCTTTAAGTCCGGCGAGGATATCGTCCGCCGGCATGGTCAGTCACCAGTCGGGGGGGTCGCGTTTGCGGCTGCTCCGCCGTCTATTGTTGAGAGCGTCGGGGTTGCGCAGGCGCGGGAGGTACAGCCGAGCATTCTGAACGACGCGCCGGAGGCGGAGGTGACGAGCCTTGTGGAGTACTTGGTTCTTGTTCTCACGTCTGCGGCGGTAGCCGGAGCGCAGCCTGCGGTGAGGAGCGGATAGGTTGCCGTTCCCGTGCCTATGGTTATCACCACAGGGGCGCTTATTGTGGCGGCTGCGGGGATGGTCTGCGCGATGACGATACAGTATTTCTCCCTGTTGGTATAGGTACCGGCGGGGAGGTTTATCGTCAGGGTGTTGTTTGCGAAGGTTACTGCCTGTGAGAGGACGAGCCTCGGGCAGAGCTTACAGGTATTACTGCACATAAAATTATCCTTTCAGCCTTTTAAGGCGAGAACCCGGAGAGTTTCCCCTCCGGGCTTTTGTTTTTTGGAGCCGCTTATCGGCTTATGGCTTTATGCGGCTCCGGTCCGGTTAACAGCCGCAGCCGAGGCAGGAGCCGGTTCCGTTTGCGGCGTAGGGGGAACAGGTGATATACGCAGGCTTGGAGACCGGGCGTATTTCGTTGACGAGGGCGCAGGTCTGAGCCTGCTGACTGAGGCTGAAGTTAGCAGTGAGAAGCTCCCTGTCCTTTGCCTCAAGGCGGTCGCGGAGTTCCTGAACGGTGTTCGCCTGAATCAGGGCGCGGGTCGCCTCTCCCTCGGCATGGATCGCATTGGTGATGTCGCAAGTGTTTTTCTGCGCTTCGTATCTTACCGCATCGATATTGCGATTTGTTTCGCAGCAGCATTGCTGCGTTGCAAACATCGAATCTTTGATCGCCATACCGAGGCCGTTGAAGCCATTGAGCATCGTGGTGTTCTGGGCATAGAAGCCGTCGCAGATACCGTTTGTTATGCCGTCGAGCTTGCTTACGACGGTGCGGTTGTCAAAGCCTCTCTGCATGGTGGCTGAGAGGGCATTTTCGTCGACCGCGTTCCGGCTGCCGCCGAACCAGTTGCCGCCGAAGATGGCAAAGATCAAGACGATCCAAATGAACCATCCGCCTCCCATACCGCACATCCCGTCGGCATAGCCATACCCATTGTTCCGATTGCTGTTCTGACCGGCGATAAAGCCGGATGTGTACTCGTTTTCCATGTTTTTGTTCCTTTCGGATGATATATTTATATCCTGCGCGCCGGATATAGTCATTTTTGGGGCAGAGATATGCCGTACTGAGCGGCGATGCTCTGCGGGTCTATGCCTTTGCTTTTGCAAAGGTTGTAAAATGTACTCTCAAGCTGTGCCGGGTTTTTGCCCTGACAGAGCTGCAGTGCTGGGGAAAGGACGGGATTCTGCGACACGATCTGCCGCATGATTGCCTCGGGATTTCCGCCGGAGGTGAGCATCTGCATCATCATGGCTATGGGATTCAAGCGTCCTCGCCTCCCTCCAGTTTCTTGAGCCGTGCCGACAGCTCGTCAAGCTGGGCGACGGTGGCATAGCGCTCCTTTTCCGGGTATTCCGGCAGGCGCTTTTTATACACGTCGAAGCAGATCGAGCCGTCGACCATCGAGAGGCGCTTTGCGTATATCTCTCCGGCTTGGGAGTTGAAGAAGTAGGTGTCGGTACCGTCCATCGGAATCTGAGCCGATCTTGCGGTAAGCTCGTCCTGCACCGGGATTACCTGCGGGTACTGAGGACGGGGCTGTTGGTACTGGCGGGAGTTATACATATCCTGCGAGTATGCCATAGCCTGCTGCTGGCTGTAGGGGTTATAAGCGTACATATCGGATGCTCCTTTCTTTTGCTGATTAAATTTTAGCACAAAAAAAAGAACACCCGCGTATCACTTATGTGCCGCGGGTGTGTCGGGATTGTGTCAGATATTGAGTGCATCTGTCAAGGGGTTTTTGAAAAAAATTTTTAAAAATCCAAAAAATTTTTTCGGAGGGCGAAATTTGTCCCTTTTGTCCCTTTTCATCTGCTACAATAATATCATGGATATCTCCGGAGATATCCTTTTTTTGTGCCGCACACAATGGGCGGCGGTTGGGACGGCGGGCTTTTTGAAATTTACCGGAAGGAGGTACATATGGCTAAGAGATACACGGACAAGTCCGGGAACGCACGCGATCTGACGGAGAAGCAGAGAAATTTTTGCTACAATGTCGTGAGCGGAGAGACGCTGTTCGACAGCTACATAAAAGCCGGATACAGGCTTGAAGGAAAGAGAGCGACAGCGCAGGCGAAGGCGTCGCACCTTTTTGCTATGCCGCACATACAGGATTTTATAAAAGAGCTGCGGGAGCAGAACGCGTCCCTTTCGATCTGGACGAGGGACGAGACGCTGAAGAAGCTCAAGAAGATAGCTGACGACGCGCTTGAGGCGGCTCAGCCTGTCATGCGAGGCAGGGACGGAGAAGCCTGCAGGGATGAGAACGGGAAGATCATACGCGGCTATGATCCTCCTTCCGCGACTGTTGCGCTCAAAGCTATACAGCAGGCGGCTACGATGTGCGGCTTCAATGCTCCGATTGAGACGGAGCAGAAGGTGATCATCGAGATGCCGGATATCATGAAGGAATGGGCGAAATAAAGATAACGCTGGGCAGTCCTCAGCCGAAGCAGGTCGAGTTTCTTGAGGCGACTCAGAGATATGTATGCTTTGGCGGTGCGAGATCCGGCGGCAAGTCATGGGCGGTGAGATTCAAAGCGTTGCTTATGGCTTTATCCTATCCGGGGATCAAGCAGATGATAATCCGGCGCTCTTATGTGGAGCTGACAGAAAACCACATAAATCCCCTGCGGCTTGAGACCGTCGGTTATGCCGTATACAAGGACAAGGACAAGTCCCTTTGCTTTCCCAACGGGAGCAGGATAAAGTTTTCCTATTGTTCCAACGACGGGGATACCCTACAGTATAACGGACAAGAGTGGGACATTATATATCTTGATGAGGCGCAGCAGCTCAAAGAGGAGTGGTTCAACGCCATAAAAGCGACGAACCGAGGCGTAAATTCGTTCCCGCACCGGATATACATCACCTGCAACCCCGGCGGTGTCGGAATGCTGTGGATAAGGCGGCTTTTCATCGAGCGGGATTTCAATCCGGAGGAAAACCCGGACGATTATGTGTTTATACAGAGTCTTGTGACGGACAATTTTGCGCTGATGGAGGCTGACCCGGACTACATCAAAAAGCTGGAATCGCTCCCTCCGGCGCAGAGGGCGGCTTGGAGGTATGGAGACTGGTACTCCTATGAGGGCAGATTTTTCTCGGAATTCCGTCCGTCGATCCATGTCATTCCCCATGTGGATATCCTGCCCCATTGGAGACGATATCGCGCGATAGACTACGGGCTTGATATGTGCGCCGTGATATGGGTCGCTGTGGATGAGCTTGGTCATGAATATGTATACAAAGAGCTTCATGAGCCGAACCTGACGATCTCTGACGCGGCGAAAAAAATCATCGAAATGACGAATGGGGAGCATATCGATATGACCTTCGCACCTCCTGATCTTTGGTCGAGGACAAAGGATACGGGGAGATACATCGCGGAGGGATTTGCGTCAAACGGAGTGCCTTTGACCAAATGCAACGCAGAGCGAGTCGGAGGATGGCTTTCCGTAAAGGAAAAAATCAAAGTGATCGAAGGTGTCGGCGGAGAGGAAACGGCAAGGCTACGCATTGTAGAGGGATGCACGACGCTGATCAAGCACATTCAGCTTCTTGAATTCTCCGAAACACGCCCGAATGATGCGTCGACAGAACCGCATATCATCACACACATCTGTGACGCGCTGCGTTATTATTGTGTCTCACGGCAGAGGGAGGCAAATCCTCTTCCCAAGCCGATGACAGAATCGGAAACGCTGTCGCAGATCAAACGAAAAGCTATCGCGGCAAGCTCCGGCAAAAACCGACGCCGCAGATTTTAATAACGGAGGATCACGGAGGATCATATGATTAAGAACGTATTATTGAGAAAAGTGAAACGCCAATGCTTTGTTCCAGGATGCGGAAACACGACGAGCTACATTCTTACGAAAAATCCGGAATGTCTTGCGAAGGTCGTCATTTGCGAGGAATGCCTTAAAAAGGCATATCTCACCTTGTTCCCGAAGTCTCAGAAAAAGCAGGAAGCCAATGCTCATACCGCAGAAGCGGAGGAGACCGGCAAGGCAAGCGAGGTCAAGGCGTGACGGAATGGGCAGTTTTCGCCTTTTCCTGTCTGATTCTCGTATTGGAAGAAATCCGCCTTTATCGGGCGGAAAAACGGATCGTGAATCTGACCGAGCGGTTATTCTGCCGTTCGGAAGGAGAATACGCAAGCCTGACCAAACGGCATGATCTTCCGCAGAGGCCAAGGAAGAAAATGCTGGAGAGATGGCGGCGGAAAGGAAGAGGCGATGAAACATGAGTCTTTTTGACGGAATCCTTCATATGCTGAAGGCAAAAAGAACCGATGATATCGAAAACGAGAGTGCCGTCGTCGACATTAACGACAGGGGCGGCTCCTATACCGAAGAGACCGCCTCGGAGTTTATTGCTTATGTCAAGCAGGAGCTGGAAAGAAGACGGAATGACAGACGTGCGTTTGAGCTGCAATGGCTGCTGAGTTCCAATTTTCTCGCAGGACATCAATACTGCGACATAAATCCTTCTTCCGGCGAAATTGAAGACTGTGAGCCGGAATATGATTATCTTGAGCGAGGAGTCTACAATCGGATCGCGCCTCTTTCCGATACAAGAATGGCCTCTCTTCGTTCCGTTCGCTATCTGATGACGGTTCGACCTGCCACCTATGATCTCGACGATATTTCAAAAGCGGAAACATCGACCGAACTTCTTCGATACGCGCAGAGAAACGTCAATTGGGATTCTCTGAAAGACAGAGTCTATGGGTGGTCGGAGCTGACAGGAAGCGCCTTTCTTCTTTCGTGGTGGGATTCCTCCGCCGGGAAACGGATCGGCTATCTTACCGGGGAAGACGGGATTCAGACAGAAGTCAGAGAGGGAGATATGCGCTGCGGCGTTCTATCCCCTTATGAGGTCTTCCCGGATTCCGTCTACATCGAAACAGTATCGGATCAGAGAAACGTGATCACCGATCAGGTCATGAACATCGAGGCGATCTATGATCTTTACGGAATTCGGTGCGACGGTCGGGAATGCGACCGATATGTGGTCACGCCGATCTCCGGTGCGGGCGGATACGGAATTGACACCTTCTCCTCCACCGTCATGGCGACGAAAACGGAGCGGGTGAAGGATTGCGAACACGTCATCACCTATTATGAGCGCCCTTCGCGGAAGCATGAAAAAGGAAGGATGGCGATCATCATCGGCGAAAAGCTCTTCCATTACGGGGAGCTTCCCTATGATCGCATCCCGATCATCGAGGTAAAATGCAAGATGATCCCGGGGCAATTCTACGGCAAGTCCTTCATTCAGGATCTGATCCCGCTGCAAAGAGCCTACAACGGATGCAAGAATCAGCTCCATGATTACATCAAAACCGCCGCAAACGAGCCGATCCTGATGCCTGACGGATGCATTGACAGCGACCAGCTCGATGACCTGATTGACAATGGTATACTTCGGCATTTCTGCCCATGCTAAAACGTCTTCCCAATCGCCCTGTTTTTCAAGATAATATCCTTCGTCTATGCCGCACACGTCAACGTCAACGCCGTATTTTGTTGCGACAAGGATTTCTTCGCCGTCATCGGGTAAAGGACAATCAAGCATATATTCGGGTTCAAATTCGGCATATTGTTCTTTTTCTTCGTCTGTCAGCGGTCTTGTCTTTACCTCGTGCCATGTGATGGTTTCTTTGTAGGTCATTCTTCATTCCTCCTCGTCGGTATAAGCGCAATAAACCTTCAGGTGGTCGAGGCTTGCGTTGTTAAAATCAACGTCTTCCTCTGCGCGTTCTCTTGCGATTTCTTTTGCCTCTTCTTCGGTTTCGGCTTCGATGTCATCATACTCAATCGACAGCATCACGCCGACGCTTACGTTCCATTTCATGTTGTTTTCCTCATTTCTCTGAATTTATTTTCGCATCCGCGACAGGTTTTCTTTTCACAGGTCAGGCACATCTCGATCTCGTCCGGGTGGAGAGGGTCGGGGTTGTGCTTTATTTTCCGCTCCGGGTGGATGCGGGTGAGCTTTGTTCCTCGATTATGCTGATTCTCCAACCACTTAGGGTCGGAGCATCTTTTCTTTGCGCTTTCAGACATCTTGTTTCTTGTTTCTTCCGAGAATTGCTTCATAGAAATCACCTTTCTCTCCTGTTTCTTCACTTCCGAAATGCCTTCTGCATACAGCAGAAGGAAAATCATCAATTTCTGCCTCCCAAAGAACACTACCCATCCCGTTGATCTGAGTCCAAAGCAGATCAAATCCGCCGATTCCACTGAACAGGCTTGCCATAGTTGCATCCCTCTCATAGCAGGCACAGAGCCTCTTCGACACCCACTTCCACGGGGGAAGAGCAATGGAGTTGCCGAGAGCCTTATAACGAGCTGCATCCGAGGATTGCTTCTTCTTGCCGTTTGTGTCTATGTATTCTCCGATGTCCGTCCATCCGTCCGGGAATCCTTGAAGACGTTCGCACTCAAGGGGAGTGATCCTGCGCACGATGTAACGGGTCTTCATCGGAACGGCAACGATGTCTCGCTCGACACCAGACCTCATACCGCACCCCTTGTAGTAGGAGGAGTCCAGCGTACCTGCCTTGTCTCCGTTTATGCCTTGGGGCATTACCTCTTCCACAACCACCATGCCTCCTTGATTACAAGATGCATTTCCTCCGTTACAATCAATAGTCCGAGAGGTATCAGCCTCATATATTCCGCTGTGTGGATTGCTTGATTTCATAGCATTGCTTTCGTACGAGCTTATGCCATAGCATACCGCAGACGGCCCCTTCGCCACGATGGTGGAGTTGATGCCGTCCTCGGAAACCTCAAAGTCGAACTTTGCGTTCTTGCCTTGGTTGAAGGAGGCTCTGTCGAGAGCCACCACACACTCCGTAGTACGCACATCCCCCACATCGAAGGCATTGAGCGTATTGGCGGTTTCACTCTCGTTCCAAGTCTCATAGTCCGTGTTGTTCTGCGCTCTCTTGGACTTGGAGTAGCATTGCATCACCATCGTCACGTTACCGCCACCTGTTTCCATTCGGGAGGTGAGGGTCTGTACCTTTCCGCTCTCATCGATGTCCACCCTACTGTCGGCAGGGTGATTCTCCACCGAGTATACGGGCTGAATCACGGCATTGAAATTGTCCTTGCCTGGCATCCGTTGAGAACCGCTTGCGTTCCTTGCGGTGAGGGTGGGACTCGTCTGCCCTCCATCCCAAGCGCAAGGTCGAAAGAGATACTGCGCATTGTTTGCTCGGAGGGTTGCGGATAACTCCTCGGCTATCAGCGCACCATTGCCACCGCCTGCCTTGCCCTCTCGGTCTTGCATGGTGTAGGCTACTGTTCCCTCGCTATCATCTGCTCCAAGGCTTCCTGTAGCATCGGAGGCAGCTTCTTTCCTCTTCGATTGGCTAGGTTCAGTATGCCCTGACACGCTTTTGCGGACAAACAGTATTTCGGGTGCGGATTCACCTCCAAAATCTGCGACAAGCGAGATTCGACGGCGACGCTGGGGGACTCCCCAAAACTGTGCGTCATGTACTCTCCAAGCGATGCTCCATCCGTCTCCCATGATAACTCCCGCGTTTCTCCATTTTCCCTGCGGAGGTTCAGGAATAACGGCATTTTCGTCTGCGATGTGCGCGGTTTCCTCAAGGACGGCGAGGAAGTCTTTGCCTCCGTTTGAGGAGAAAGCACCGCACACGTTTTCCCACACCATGAATCTTGGTCGAACATCGACACCTGTTCTGCCGTGCATCCTGTCATTTTCTCTCATCTCCTTTACGATTCTTATCTGATCCATGAAAAGCCCCGACCGCTGTCCGGCAAGACCTTTTCTCAGCCCGGCACAACTCAGATCCTGACACGGGCTTCCTCCTATGACCACATCGACAGGCGGGACTTCATATCCGCTTATCTTTGTGATGTCTCCGTAATTTCTCACGTCTCCGTCACCTCGATTCCGTAGAGGTGGAGCATGAGCTTTTTCTTGATGATATACTCCGGTGTGCGGTGTCCCTTTACGTCCTCAACGATATGCTCTCCGGTGCGGGTGTCGGTGTAGGTGAAGTCTGCGACGTATGCGCATTCGCGGAGGGCTTTGCCGGATTTAAGGCGCTGCTTCGGGATCAGGGTGAATTTTACCTGACGCTTCAGGTCGGTTATGTATCCGGATTTTACGAGGATTGCAAGGTCTATGTACCGGAGGGCTTCGCGTTGGCTGTCGAAGGTCTCGCCGGTGGGGAGGGTGGTTTTGCGGTTGTGGTATTTACTCATATCTGATAAAGTCCTTTCCGTAGATTTCGTTGAGCGCATCGAAGACGTGCTTCATGCCGAGACCGTTTTTGTCCGGCTTCCACAGACCGTCCTCGTCATATGCCCCTCCTCCGAGACAGTAGGCGTACTGCTTTGGATGCGTGCGCTTAAGTCTCTGAAAGCGGGTCTCGCCTTTTTCAAGGTGCGCACCGAAGCCGCAGAAGATACATCCGGTTCTCTTTGCTCCGGTAGTGCAGAGCTTACATCCGCTGTCGCATCCGAAGTCCATGGTCACCTGTCCGTGATCGCTTTCGGGTACGATCTCGCCGTAGACGGAGGCGATAGGAAGATCCCGCTCCTTTATGTAGCGCAGGACATCCTGCTCCGTCCAGAAGCTCATGGGCTTTGATACGGCGGTTTTCGTGCCGACGATGTTGCATCCGGTCTTCATCCATGCCTGCTCTCTTATTCCGCTCTCGCAAGCCATGGTTGCGACAATGGATTTTCCTCCAGTCTTTCTATTGTAGCTTTCAAGCGGATTTTCTTTCATTTTCTCGCAGCAGTAGTTAGATAAGCAAAAATCGGCTTTCAGAAGCGGTGCGAACTTCATGTACCTCTGCTTATACCAAGAATCGGAGCCGTCGGCATTTTTGCCTTCGAGATTCAGGAAAGCCCATCCGGCTTGTCTTTTTTTTGCATGGTACAGTATTTGCGATGTCTCTTTGCTTATCATGGGATATCCGTACCTGCGTATCACCTCATCGAATCGCATCGCCGGACGAAGCACGGTGACATTTTCCTGCGATTTGGCGAAGGTTTGCACTTCGGGGTACTCTAAGCCGGTGTTGACGAAAACCGCCGGCACGTCGGGATATAAGCGCCTTGTGATATCAAGCAGCACCGTGCTGTCCTTGCCGCCGCTAAAGCTGACCGACACCATGCCGTCGTAGTAGTCGTAAAACTCACGAATTCTGCGCTCGGTCATTGCTATCTTAAGGTCGAGCGGGAGAGATTGCATTTGGGCAAGCTCGCCTCTTGTGTGTTTCATAGCATCATCTCCCTGTGCTGCCGAAGCCGTGATCTCCCCGATCCGTATCTGAAAATCTGTCGGTATAGACGATCCTCGGCGTGATGATCGGCAGGATCACCAGCTGTGTGACCTTGTCCCCTGCCTTGATCCTGACGGTCTCCTTGCCGTGATTATAGATCTTCGCGACGATCGATCCCGTATATCCGGCGTCAATGACTCCCTCAGACAGGATTCCCTTTTTGACGTTCAGCCCGCTCTTGCTCTTCAGCATTCCGACGAATCCGACCGGGATCTCGACGTGTACGCCTGTGTCCACTACGGCAGACTCTCCCGGCGCGATCTCCATATCCACCGGAGTCCTCAAATCAAGCCCTGCGTCCGTTTCGTGCGCTCTGATCGGCTCATAGGCTCCCTTATCCAACATCACGTTCATGCAATTGCTCATCCTCTGTACTCCTTTAGTGCCTCTGTCATCATTTTTTGGCTTTTCGCGCAAGCGGCTTCGAAAAATTCGTCCGGTGCAAAGCTCTGATCCGAGGAGGGGATCACATCCTCCCATCTTCCCTGGTTGAGCCATGTTGCGGGATTTGGGATATACCTCCCGTTCTCCCGACACCACTGATCGGTGTGCTTTTGCTTCTCAACAGCAGACAGAAGCACAGAGATATCCTCTTTCACGCGCCTGAAGGCTTTCTCGGCGGCCTGTTTGCCCACCTTTTTGGGATAGGCACTCCAGAACCGTTCAAAATCCTTCCTCCGTCCCTCTCCGACCCGCTCTCCTGACTCGCCATCATCTTCGTTCGACGATCGACGATATACTGTTATAGTTTCTTTTTCTTTTTCTTTTTCTTTTTGTGGTATAAATTCCGATATAATCGGGGTTTCCTTCGATATAACCGGGGTTTTCTCCGATTTAATTCGACAAAACGAGATTTTGTTCAGAGCTTTTGCGGAAATATCCCTCTTGTCATGTAAGTCCAGCAGGAAAAAATCCTGAATCATATAGATCGTATCGCGGCTTTCAGAAGCCTTGACAAATCGTCTCTGGATACCGGCGGAAGTCAAAACTTGAAACTGCTTGTACACCCCGTCGTCAAAAACGGAACGCCTCAGGCAACCTAACACAAACTCCCGCACAAAGCCGACGTCACAACCACATCCCGCACCGTCCGACACGAGGTAGCACTTGTCATCGTCCCATGCCATATAATATCCATTGCTCCGATACAACTCGCAGAGGAGATACATCAGCAGATATATCCCCTTTGCGCCGAACTCACTCCGCAGCATCCTTACCTTGTCGTCCCTGAAAAAGTCGACATCAACCGGAAAGTAATCAACCCCGTCCTTGATCGGACGAGCCATCTGTGAATTTGCCCTCCCTCCTGACGCTCTTATCGAGCGATTCCGCGCGGAAATACTTTCTATGCGTCATATACCTGTTCCGGTACTGCCGCTCCGTAGCCTCATCGGGGAGGCTGAACGTGACCACCGCTCTGCAGTTTTCGTTGGTGCAGTAGAACCATTGCTGGCCCTCTTTCCGTCCGCTCTGTACCACCTTGGCACCGCAAAACCGGCAGCGGAAAATGTCGTTATAGTAGTCCATCTCGTCCCTCCTCAAAACGGCAGATCATCATACCCGGGAGAAGCCGGGAGGTTCTGAGCGGCGGAAGGCATATATGCATCCGGGATATACGGGGCATTCGTTTGAGCTTCCGCCGCAGGAGGAGCTGTTGCCGCGTCAGAGCGGGAATCGACGAAATACAGCTCGTCCACCATGATCTCGGTGGCATACCGCTTTTGCCCGCTGCTGTCCTGCCAAGATCTCGTCTGGATCTGTCCGACGAGGCAGATCGAGCTGCCCTTTCGGAAATACTGCCCGACAAGCTCTGCCTGCTGCCGCCAAGCGACGACATTGAGGAAGTCTGTCTGCGGCTCGTTGGAAGCCTTGTCCTTGTATTTGCGATTTACAGCGACGGTAAAGCTGCATACAGGAACGCCGCTCTGCGTATGCTTGACCTCCGGGTCTGCGGTCAGCCGTCCGGCGATGATCGCCCTGTTGAAATTCAAATTACTCATTTTCGTTCTCCTTTTCCTTTCTTAAATTGTTCCGGGGGAGACTGTATTCCGCCACCCGGACGGTCTCGTCAAAGCGGTTCTTGACGGGGATCATCCTCCGCGTGACCGGATATCCGAGATCCTTGATATCCCATATCCTTGACGCGCAGCGGGCGATCCCGTACAGATCCTGTGCCTCTTTCCCCGTGATCGGGCCTATGTTCTCCATGTGGTCTATGAGCTTTCGGCATTGCGTGGTGGTGTTCATGGTGGGGCTCCTTTCGATTGATTGTAATCCTCAAACCGAGGGCATTTTTTTCTGATTCGTATGCTGTTGCACCACCGCTGCAGGTCTATTACAACCTTTGGCGCATGGGGCTTATCATACACCATGACATACGGATTATATCCGAGATCAATCAGCGTATAGATGCGATATAGATTTTCATCCATCGTAGAGTTATAATTTGTCAGACAATACACCGTTCCATAGTACCCATGACGATCCTTTTTCCCGGCGGATGCATATCTGGCGAAATTAGCGGAAAGGTCTTGCTTAGGTCTATCCCATGCAAAGTGTATATTGGAAATCTTCATTTGCAAAAGATCCGCGATATCGTCGTCGTTGAGCAACCGGATGTCAAGTCCTTGCGTAAAGTCAATCTCGACGTTGGTCTCTCTGTATTGCCGGAAAAGATCACGCTTGTCGATACAAGCCGTGAGATTAGGATCGAGGACCTTGATTTTAGGCTGCCCATTCCAAAAATCGCTGACATCCGCCACCTTGACGGAGCATCTGCCCTCCTTATGCCCCACATGGCAAAAGTCACAATTGTTTGGGCATCCTCGGCTCGTCATGGATACGGCAAAATCATATTGCGGATATATCGAGTAGTCGGGGAAACATCTCTCAACCTCATGAGGCAAAGATACGTTTTTACTTGCGTCGAAAACCTCTTTCCCATCCTTCAGAGATATGCAGTAACCTGTCCCTCCCTTGATTACCTGCCCGCAGTTGTACGGCTCCGGCACGTCTGCGGAGTAATCGGATGAAAAAATCTTCGACATATAGACGATATCGTAATACTCAAAGTTGCTCCACCACCATTCCACCGAGTCTCCTCTATTTTTGTGGTATGAAGAGATCCTCATCAGAGCAAGGTTTGGGAAATGGTGTCCGTCAACGTCTATCAGACCGATTTTCATGGTTCATCCTTTCACAGGATCTTATGGATGTTTCATCCGTAGAGGATCGCATAGAATCTTGATCCAACGCTGCTTCGGACAGGTTGGCGCTGTTGTTTTCCTTGGGCGTGAAGGGGATGACCAATCTCCGCCTTTTGTGTCGGCTTCTTTTTTCCACCCTGATGCCAATAGAGATGTACCTGACTCTGTATCAAGGATATAGGTGATTATTTTTTCGTATCCCATTTCTTTTGCGATTATCGCAGCGCGAGAATACAGAAACGAGCATACATTCTTGCTACCATCAGTAGCAAGTCGAACAACCTCAAGAGTCTTACCGTCATCAAGAAAGCGAGACACCGGTCTACCAACCTGTACAACACCGACCAATTCTCCATTAATCTCGCAGCCAAGACGATACTTGTCCCGATATACCGGATCATGATGTCTATGTATTCTCGATACAAACGCATTGGCATCCTTAAGTTCAATCGGTACAGCCCTCATCATTCCTCCCGATTTTCTTCGTTGCAAGCAGCTTTTGGATCGTTTGGCCTCCGTAGCTGTCCTTGCAGAGGGCGACAAACTCCTCTACGGTGTAGGTGTCATGGTCGAGGTCTATGTCGTGACTCCGAACGAAGGACATCCGTCCGGCTTCGCAGCTTCCTGTGAGATTGTTGTGCCAATCAAAGAGATCTTTCGCGGGGTATTTCACGCCGGGGGTGTGGACCTTTAAGAATTCGGCAATGCGGTCTTCCTCTGACATATCGGCTAACAGCTTGTCTGAGAGGGCGGAGACTGCGCTTTTGAGTGTGTATCCGTGTGCGAAAGTGTTTCCGCTTTTAGCGATGTAGCAGGGCGTGAGGGTCAGGTCGTTTTCGAGGATGAAACCTTTGGCGGTGTTGCCGAAGACGGCGGCTATAATGGTCTGTATGCCGTCGATCAGGTGTACGTCTTTGCCGTCGCGCGACTTTATGCTGTAGCCTTGGCCGGAGCCGTAGCCGTGGCCGGAGCCGGAGTCGTAGCCGAAGCCGGAGCCGGAGCCGGAGCCGGAGCCGTAGCCGGAGCCGGAGTCGTAGCCGAAGCCGGAGCCGGAGCCGTAGCCGGAGCCGGAGTCGTAGCCGGAGCAGGAGCCGTAGCCGGAGCCGGAGTCGGAGTCGGGGTTGAAGCCGGAGCTATCGATAGCGACAAACTTTTTTATGCTCTCCATTCCGGAACCCCCTTTATACTAACTTCAGCCTCAGCGGTACAAGGGATGATCTCAATCACTCCCAATATAATCATCTCGGGCACCCATATCGTGAACTTGCACTTGTTAGGTTTTTTGGTACCCTCAACGGCAAGCTGCGAGAGGGTAGCCGCGCCTTCCCAATACCAGATACGGCGGACATCGGTCATGGTGACTTCGCTTCCGATGCGCTCCTTGATTTTGCCGAAAAATACTCCTGCTCTGTCGGATCTTACGATGTAGTTCTGTTCTTTCATTTCTTTTTCTCCTTTTCGGTTAAGTAATTTTTTCCAACAAGAGACACAAACTCGTCCCTTGTGTGAGACCGTTCAAACGCTCTCTGGCATCTCTGACGGAGCTTGAGATCCGTGTCGATGCATCGATGTACGGCATGAGGGGCGTTCATATGGCAATCCATACACAGATGCGCGATTAAGCCGTTTTCGTCAGACATCCCCCGCAGCGGACCGTAAAAGATATGATGCACCTGTGTGATCCCCCGCTTCCGGCAGATGTAGCAGATGCCTGGGCGGGTCTGTAAGACCGGGCGGGTCATCGTGTCGCCTCCAAGCTTCTCATCTCGGCAAGCTCATCGGGAGTCATGGTTTCTATTCCGAGTTCCTTTGACTCCGAGATGATACCGTCCACAAACACCGTCATCTCCTCTGTGTTATACCCGGAAGATCCTGCCCACACCCGATAGTATTTTTCTTTATCGGTATAGAGCTTTTCATGCGGTTCGTAGTATTTAAGAGCCGATAGGATTGCCTGTTCGTTCTGAGGTTGTACCTTGATGACACCGCCCTGTCCGTACCGTTTCAGCATCGTTAGGTACACCTCATCCTTACTCGCTCTCAGCTTGTCCGCAATCTTTCCGATAAGCACCCAGGCATATGAGTTTTGGTCAAGGGACCGCTTCTTGCGAAACGGTTTTATCGTAATTTCAAGAGTCTTGTCCTTCAGCTCGTCGTAGAGCGGGCGGAAATCTCCGTCAAGCTCCAGCGTGAGCCTCTGCCGCGGATCAAAAACGCTGACGGTCAGGTCTGCGATGCGTCCCTGCATGATGGATTAACCTCTCTTTCCCGGTGTTCGTGTAGGCATACATACTCGCTGTGATCCCCGCCTTGGGCGGCGATGAATGCCTCGCATTTGTCTCTTGAAAGATGATTTTTCAGAACCTCATACTCGTAGACATACTCACCGTTTTTCGTTTTCCGCTCGATCCGATCCCGGATGTCCTCGTCGGTGTAGTTTGCTTCGATAAGATAGAGGTCATAGCCTTTTGCCTCGATTCCGTCGAGGGAGCTTGTATCGGTGCAGTAGATCGCCCTGCCCCTCGGCGTGTGGATCTTGTAGCCGCATTGAGGCACATTATGGACGAGCGGCACCGGGGAGATGGTGATCTCCCCGTACCGATATTCCTCTCCCGGATGATATACATCGATCCTCCTCATCGGGACTCCCGCCTCCTTGAGCGGTGCCGCCAGCCAAGGGCAGCATCCGAACCGCAGAGTCGGTCTGTCCTTGGCGATACGGCGGATGGTGGAGGGCTTGAAATGATCCCCGTGTATATGTGTGAGCAGCACAAGCCGGATGCGGAGGATATGCGCCGCCAGCGCCTTGTAGGACACTCCGCAGTCGCACAGAATGTTTCCGTCTACGATGACGGCATTCCCGACAGAGCCTGTGCTGATCACCTCATAAGTCACGGAGGGAGAGTGTTCCGCTCTCCTCCGGGCGCGCAGCGTTCGGTGTGAGATCCTCCTTCGGAGTCTCCGGGACAGCCTCATGGGGCATCGGATTCTCCTCCGGCTCCTGCACCACGGGGCGCAGGAGGCCGTCCTGATGCTCGATCATCCTGCCGTCAGACTCATATGCATTCTGCATCTCGATCGACATCACGCCCCACCGGGAGATCAGTCGGCGGAGCATGGTCTTTTTCGCCATCTCGTCGAAGTCCTGATACCAGGGAGAGGAGTATTTCCAGCGGTCCTTTTCCGACACATTCCCGGCGGAAAAGGCGGCATAATTGTCGCGGGAAAACGCGGCGCTGTACTTATCTGCATGATTGATGATGCTCTCCCGTGTGGCGTATATGGTCTTTTGGAAGCCGTTGATCATCTCAAAGGAGGCGACATAGCCGATGGTCTGCTCCTGCTCCCGCTTGACGGGGTCACAGATCCAGATCGCGTCAAAAGCCTCGGTGAAGGGATTATAGGAGATAAGCTCTCCCTCCTTGACCTCCATGGCGGTAAGACGTCTGTAGTTCCCGGATCGTACGGCAAGCTGGATGTAGCCTTTGTATCCGAGCACAAACTCCGCCTGCTTGACGGTTTTGGCGATCCATCTGCCGTTCTTATCGGTGAGCTTGTTCCCCTGCTCGTCGGTCAGATAGATCTTGCCGCCCTTGCTGTCCTTGACGGCGGCGTCAAACGGAACAAGATAAAACTGACCGAGCTGCGGGGAGGGGGAGAGACCGAGGCTGTCGCCGAGGAGCGCTCCCGACAGGATCGATTGAGGGGTGCAATCCTGCAGCGCCGGGGTCGCGCTGACCGCCGAGGTGATGGAGGCGACAAACCTCTTGCATCTGGCGGGGTCTGTAAGCGCGGTGCGGATCATGTCCTGATAGGTGGGCTTATTGATGGCTGCGGAAAATCTCATTCTCTGCGCCGTAACATTAGATTCACTCATACTCATATCCTCCGTTGATCAAAAACTCTTTGAGCCGCTTGAGCTGCGGCAGGGTGCCTCTGACGACAAAGCGCAGGGTGTAGACCTGCTCTGCCGGGGCGATAGGGGCTTCCTGCGCCGCTTGTGCGGCTTTTTGCGCCGCCTCCGACTCTTGTTCCATCCGCGCCTCTGCCTTCGCAGATCGCTGTTTCTCGGCCTCAAGGGCGGCTCGTCTCGATTCCGCCGCCTCGATCGCCTCTCTCAGGTTGAGGCACCTCTTATACTCTACCATCACCTCGTCCCGATCCTCTCGCCCGGCGATGACATATGCCTCGTCAGCGATCCTGTTGAGGTAGGCCTCTGCCGACTCCTTCAGCCGTTTGGATGAGGCCGACAGCGTGACGGTGATCCCGGATCTCTCAAAAGGGGCGTAGTCGATGCCGAGGCTCTCGGCAAGCTCGTCATAGAAGGCGCGAAGCTCCGATTCCCGCTCCGACTTGAGCGCGTTCTCGACCTCGCTGATCTTCCGCTTCAGCTCGGCATCTGCGCTCTTGTAGATGCCGGAGATGTTGTCGCGGTAGACCGCCTCAAACGCCTCGTAGGGCGCGAGAATCTTCGCCTTGATTTCCTTCCGGCGCTCCTCCAGCGCCGCAAACTCTGCGTTCAGCTCGGCTCTCATCTGCCTGACCTCCTTCACGGTCCCGTCGTTGCAGACCATTCCGAGCGCTCTCTGTGTCCTTGCCTCCACCTCCGCGCGTATCGTGCGGAGCTGCTCCTCGATGACGGGGAGCTGACGGAGGGTGATCAATTCCTGTGTCCTGTCCATTGGTTCTCCTTAATCGGTGTCGTTTTGCCTCCCCCGGAAGGGGAGGCAAACTATTTTTGAAAAAATTCTTGACATCCCGGCGGGGATGTGGTATAATCATCGCAGATGATTGATGGTCATCTATCCTCGCCGTCCCGAACGTGTCCTGTCGGGGCGGTTTTCCTTTTCCGACTCCCGGATCAGGGAGCGGAGAAGGCGGGACAGACACCATCCGTCAAGGATGATGGCGGGAAGGGCGTACCACCCGAACGCAAGCGCCATGCCGATTGGCAGGATGGTCAGGATCAGCGCCAGCCATCCGATCAGAATGCTTCTCATATCATCACCCGGCGTCCTTGACAAGGTCGGAAAGCGTGGTTCCGAGAATGGCATTCCGGATTCTTCCCTCCTTGGGAGAGGCCTTACCGGAACGGTTGATGGCGGCACATACGTCGGTATTGTAGCAGCTTATTCCGGATTCGTTGAGCAGCTTGGTAACCTCCACTTGCTTCATTCCGATGCGGCAGAGTCTGGTCTTGATATCAAGATTCATTTTTTGCTCCTTTCACAAGCTCGTCCGGAGATATGTCAAGCGCGATGGCAACGGTGCCGGGGATGTACTTTTTCATATCGTCCTTTCCTCCCGGCAGCCGAGCAGCGCCGGAACCGAGATGTTGAGGGTGTTTGCAATGGTCATGATCTCTTTCAGTGTCAGTGTGTCGGCGGAGCCGGAGAGGATGCGGTACATTCTTGCCGGGGAGAGACCGAGTGCGGAGGCGACTGCAGTTTTGTCGTCGCCGTTCCGGAATCTTGCGGCTTTGTATGCGTCAAGGTGTCTTATGACCGAAGCGTACCGCCGATCCTCTTCGGACTTGGATATGCGGGGCATTATTCTATTCCCCTTTCGCGTTCGAGCTTTGTCAGGAGATTTGACAGCTCGTTTCTGATCTCGCCGAGCTTGGGATAATCGCGCATTCTGTTGATTGCCACCGACAGCTCTGCGGGGCTGACGATCAGACCGGGACGGGTAAGCATTTTTGCGACATCCTTCTGCCTCATACCGAGGCGCACGATGCGGGTTTTGAGGTCGAGATTCATGTTTTCCTCCTTGCTAAATTAATTTATAATTTTTGTTGACATTTGCGCCCTGCCGTGTTACAATTGAGTTGCGGAACAATCGTATATGGTAAGGCGCGATGTCTATAACAAGCGGAGGTGCGTCTCCGTTTGTATCGTGGCACCGGTGTGTTCGGTGCTTTGATGGTTCTATTATAATCTACTTTTTCTACTTTGTCAATAGAAAAAACTACATTTTCTGCTTTTTGGCGTCTTGCACAAGCTACTTTATCTACTCAAATGAGAAATGGTGCAATAATATGTTTTGGGAAAAATTCGTTGAACTGTGTGCTGAAAAAAACAAATATCCGAACAATGTCTGCAAGGAGCTACAATTTTCCAATGCAACCGCTACGCACTGGAAGCAGGGAGCAAAGCCCAATGCTACGACATTGAAAAAAGTTGCGGACTACTTTGGCGTCCCGGTTGAGTATTTCAGGCAAGAAAAAAAGCCCTCCTTGTGGGAAGGCGTTGAGATGTCGGAAAGTCAAATCAGGCTGATAAAACGAATAGCGTCCTTATCTGAAGAAGAAGCGGCTAAGATTGAGAAGGTTCTGGAGGCAATACTGAGGACGGAGAAATGAGAGGACTGTGGTTTTGTGTTGCGCTTCAAACAATCGTTTTTGCAGCGGCGATTTATGCGGCAGGCTTGTCGTTTGAAGAAGAAAAATTTCCTAAATTAGAGAGGCTTGCAGGATATATTCGCGAAATGAGAGGCGAGACATGGCTTGGCTTTACACTTAAACACTATTATAGTGTGATGTTTCGTTCAACGTGGGGAGGAGGCTCTGACGCAACTATCCTGTTTTTCTTTTGTGTACTGAGTATGCCGATGGTTATATTTTTTAAGGATCTTGCGACGCACAATGCAAAGCTTTCGTTTTGGGGTGCTGCCGGGGTTTTTGTGCTTTCCGCAATTATCGGAGCGCTTATTGCGGCAGCGGCGGGTTCTGTAATACGTAAAAGACGTGAAAACCCGTTCGATTTGTTTGAAAGACGAGTTAAGGAGGCGGACGAACTTCTGAAAAAAGTTAAGGACTTTCGGAATGAAGAAAGAGAAAAAGTTCTTGACAGGACAAGCTACGAACGCTTTTGTGGCATGAGTTTTGAAGAACGGAGCAGACGCATAAATAAAGAGGCAGAATTAAACGAATCGCCGGATCAATATAATTATGACAATGCTGTTTGCTGGATGATGGAAGTATGCGACGAGTATATATCCGGGAATGCGTGTTTGAGAAAGATAGTGTGTATAGCGGTTGGCGTGGTGGATTTGATAGTTATTTTTTTGTGATGTGTGGTGAAGACTTTGTTTATTGTTGTTGCGGTTTGGCTGTTTGTCTTTTTTCATAATTTGTTTTGGTATCTGAAATCCAGACGTTTTTACAAGAAATTTTTGAGCGATGCAGAAATGACTCCGTATAAATCAGAGGTCAAAACGCTGTTTTCTGTTGCCGGAACGTCAAAAGAAGTGATGCGCACGAGGCGCGCCCCGTATCTGAATTATATTGAGAAGGTTGATATATCTCAGCTGATCGATGATTCTCACTTCAAAAAAGAGGCTGATCAGAATTTTCAGGAAACCGTCGGGGCGCTTCGATCCCGAATGCTTAATATGCTGAATCCGCTTTATATTATGTTTCTTTTCCCTTCGGTTGTGCTTCAGAAACTAACCAAGGCGGAGAAAACGAGGGCGGTTTGGTTAAATGTTGTCGTCAGCGTGGTTTTCTGGCTTGCTTCCGCTGTTGCCGGATACATTCTTGAGAAGTGTCTCGACAAGCTCTTTTTGGAGCGCGTCGTGCTGTTCCTGCCACATTGGGGCGGCAATTGAGGCGGCTTCCAGAATAAATTCACGGATTTTCTGCCGTTCTTTTGCGCTTGCGGTAAAGGACAGTCTTTTTGATTCCGTTGCTATTGTGTCGCATAACGGGTGAAGCGGCGATTCTATCGGAAGCTCAATGCTTGCCGATGCAATTACGTTCTGAAAACCCGCTCCGTCGGCTGTCGGTACATCATAGGTAAAGCTGACGGTTACAATGTGCCTTTTGTCTGTGATGTCCGTGTCGGCAAATCTGTAAAACATATATGCCATAATAATTATGACGGCGGCAAAGGTTAGAAGTACGACGATCATTTTTGGTTTCTCCTTATTGTAAAAAAATATTGACAAATCGCAAAATCAGGTGTATACTGTACTCAAGCAATGAAGTACAGAGCGCACCGGGGTGTTGATGACGAGGCGGATATGAAAAGAAGAGTGAATCTCAGCAGAGTTTCCGAGAAGAGACTGAAGGGGAAAGAGGAGCTTTCTGCCGCATTCAGGGATTATCTCATGGAAACGGTGGGTTATTCCGAAAAGGATGCGGAATTTATAGCCTACGGAGAGTTTTCCGAGCCGTATGACGTTCCGTATGTCCGGCAGGAATATGAGGGAAAATACGTGATCGGAGAGCATGAATACGAGGTGCGATACTGCGAAACGGATTTCTGCGCCTGCGGATTATGGCATCTGTCGGAGCTTCCGAAGTTCAAATTCTATATGCTTTTCGATCTTGAGACTCTGCCCGATCACACGGGGAATTCATATCTCAACGCGAGAAGGCGTTATATAGTCTGACGGATCGCCTCTGAATTATTATACTTGATTTCCGGGTTCATGTTGATCTCGGAAACGAGGCGGAAAAGAAATTTTTCGTACTGTTCGTCCGTCAGGGAGCTGATCATCTTTGCAATTCTGAGGTTGAGGGCTTCGCGTTCGGATGCTGTCATGATATGTACTGCCTTTCTTTGTTTGGTCTTGGGGTATCAGTAAAACGAACGGGTGTTCGGATAAGTATATTATATTCCGGATTGCCGGAAAAGTAAATTGGTCAAAATGACGAAAAATCGGGGAGATTTTTTTACATGATAGACAAAAGAAAGCTGGCGGACGTTATTCTTTCGGGAGACTTCCCGGAGGACGAGCTTCTTGCCGCAGTGCGTGCGCTGAAAATCGACGGGAACGATGTTTCGGCAGAAGAATGCGGGGACGAAGAAAAGAGGCTTACCGACGAGTTTACGGCGCTTGTGGACGGTCTGAGCGAGAGGGAGAAGGAAGAATATCTTTCTCTTCTGATGACTTTTGTAAAATGAATTTCCGAAGGAGCTTCAGGGCGAAGAGCTTTTCTCGCTTTGGAGCTTTTTCAAAATAGTTTTTCAGACGGTCGCCGGTTGAGTTCATAATGCACCTCCGCAATTGGTATGATTTAACTGTATCACTGACGGGGTGAATAATCAATAGGCAAAAATGGGTATTCAGTTTACAAATGAAGGATTCGCCTTCAAAAACGAATTTTCAGCATAAAAAATAAAAATAACGGGAGGAAAAAACAGAAAATGACACTTTCGGAGTATCTGAACAGACTCAAGGACGAAAGAAATCTCACGCTGGCGCAGATTGCCGACATAAGCGGAGTTCCTGCCGGGACGGTGCAGAGGATCATGTCGGGAAGCACGGAAAATCCGGCGTTTCAGGCGGTTGTGGAAGTGATAAAGGCTCTCGGCGGGTCGGTGGACGAGTATGCCGGGATCACAAAGTCGGAGCCGACAGGAAAGCGCGACACGGTGTTTGAGGACAAGATAATCGGCATATACACGAAGGTCATAAAAGACAAAAACCGCAAGATTGCGGTTCTTTTCGGCGTTCTGACGCTTTTCGTTATCGGTGCGGCGATACTCATGATATACGACAGTCATCACGGGAACATGGGATATATACGGTACGTGGTGTCTGCGTATCAGAGGATTTTGCTGTGGTTAAGGTAGACAGGCTGCCGTCCGGGTCGTACAGGGCGCGGGTATTGGATTACACCGATCCGGAGGGAAAGGCACATTACCGGAGCTTTACCGGGAAAAACAAAAAAACCGTGCAGCTTGAAGCGGCGCAGTTTGAGGCAAGCCGTAAGGGAACCGACCGCCGGATCGATATGACGGTCGGAGAAGCGCTTGAGCGGTGCATCGAAGCAAAAGCGAATGTTATCTCCCCTTCGACGCTCGTTGCATACAGGGCATATAAAAACAACTATCTCGGCGGCTTACAGGCAATCAAGCTGTCGGAGCTGACGCAGGAGGACGTTCAGATCGCGATAAACGTCGAAGCGGCGCGGGTATCTCCAAAGACGATAAGAAACGTTCACGGGCTTCTCTCGGCGGCAATAAAGATGTTTCGCCCGGACATGACGCTTTACACCACCCTGCCGCAGAAGGAAAAGCCGGACATCACCATACCGACGGAGGAGCATATGATATCGCTCTTCCGTGAAACGAAGGGAACGGAAATAGAGATACCGGTTCTGCTCGGCGCGGTTGCCGGGATGAGGATGTCGGAGATTGTCGGCTTGAAATGGGAAAATATCGATTTCAAAAAAGGCACGATTAAGGTATGCTCGGCGATAGTCCGGGGAGAAAACAATTCTACTGTGGAGAAGAAGCCGAAAACAACGGCTGGTTTCCGTGTGTTTGGTGTCCCTCCGCATCTTATAGACGTGCTGAAGGAGGCGTATGATCCGGAGAAGGTATATGTAACCTCTCTCGGCTCCCGTGTCATATACGGGCGATATGTGGCTGTGCTGAAGCGGGTTTGTCCGGAGGCACACTACACCTTTCATGAGCTGCGTCATTATGCCGCATCGGTCATGATCATGCTCGGAATACCGGTAAAGTACATCGCGGATATGCTCGGACATGAAACGGAGGACATGGTCAACCGGGTATACGGGCACATCATGCAGGACAAAAAAGACATGGTTTCGGAGCGGCTGAATTTATACTATAAAGACGTGTTTCAGAGGTGCAATTTTTAAAATCTGTCACGAAATCTGTCACGCGATTTGAAAAAGTCAATAAATACGGGTTTTTTCAGACTTTTATTGTGGGTTCGATTCCCATCACCCGCTCCAAACCGAAAAACCCGCATTCCTCTTGGGACTGCGGGTTTTTCTTATAGCAGAAGGCGGGCGGAGCGTCACGATATCGCCCTCCGGGGCGCGGATCAGTCCTTGGGGCGCAGTTCTATCCGAAATCAGACGCTGACTTTTCGGTCGGTATGCGGGGCTGAATGCCGAATGCGTTTTTTGCCTGCAAGAGGGACATGACGGGACGTGCCGGGTCTTCCTCTGCGATTGGGTCCGGATTGTTTCTTGCCACCCGCGTCGGCGGGTGATATACTGTATTTGCGGAGATAATTCATCACGTTCCGGTGCATATTTGCGGGATTTCTTTCTTGGCATAGCCCTTACGAAGTCAACCGACGTAACGGCAATCCGATTTGACCATAGATACAGAAGGAATACGAGGTGTTTGAAATGTCAAAATACGATGAACTTGAAAAGCTGCAGAACCTTCTCAAATCCGGGGCAATAACGCAAGAGGAGTTTGAGTCGGAGAAGATAAAGATCATCTCGGGAGACGAATCTTTTCCTTACCGGGTTCCCGGCCGCCCCCACCTGTATTGCCCGAAATGCGGGAGCAATCAGGTGGAAACAAAAGTATTCCAGGAAACCTCCGGCGCCACGACCGTAACGGAAACTAAATCCTTATATAAACAGAAAGGACACGGGTGCCTTTGGTGGCTCTTGATCGGTTGATGGTGGATGGTCGATCTTATTCTTTGGATCTTCTTTTTCTTCCCCCGGTTCCTCATCCAATTATTCAAGAAGAAAAAATATGTAGGGAAAGCAACGTCTGTGGCTCAGACTACAAACGACATAAAATATAAGTCGGTCATGATCTGCAAGTACTGTGGAAACATCTGGCATAACGGATAAAACAAAGTCCGACGAAGCGGGCATAACTGAAAGCTCAGGGTCTTCAAAAGCAGCGGGGTTCGTGCAAGCTGCTCGGGGGCTGCGGAGGGCAGGTATCGGATTCCGACCCCGCCATCCGAAATAATGTGAAATACATATCCTGGGGCGCCTTCCTTGCGGGGGCGCCCCAAGCTCGTTTATTTTCGTTCAGGATCAGCGGAGCGCCGGCTGTCCGCTTGATTCCGGGCTTCGGCGTCCGGGAGACTGCGGGTCGATCCCGCCTTCCTCCTCCCGCCCACCTTCCTCCGCACGCCCGACAGGGGCGTGATCCGTCGGCGCGGGCATGGTCGCACAGGGCTGCGGAAAACGCCGGCGGTGAAGGCTTCGGGGCAAGCGGAACGCCGGCTGTCCGCTTGATTCCGGCGGGGACATATGTGATGAAATTTAAAAATTATGTGTCCATTTTGTAATAAATAGAAAAGAGATATGGACAGGGAGAAGGAAAAAGGATATAATATAATCCATATCGTTTTGCGAAAAAAACGGTCTTTTTGTCGGCGCTGCCGGGAAAAGACCGCGGCCTGTCGTCCGCCGCCGCGGACGCGGGATCGAACGGAGTGTGGGAATGTTCGGATATGTGACGCCGCTGACCGAGGAACTGAAGGTCAAGGAGCATATTTTCTACAAGAGCGTTTACTGCGGACTGTGCCGATGCATGGGCAAGCGTGTCTGCACCGAATCGAGACTCACGCTCAGCTATGACGTTGTCTTTCTGGTGCTGGTGCGGCTGGCACTGACGGGGGAAACGCAGGAATTCGATACCGGGCGATGCGTCGCCTCCCCCTTGAAGAAAAAGGTCTTTCTCAAACCGAACGAAACCCTCTCCTACAGCGCGGCGGCCGGTGCGCTGCTCGCCTATTATAACCTGGCGGACAATGCGCGGGACAGCCGCGGCGCGGCAAAGGCGGGCGCAGGCGTCCTGCTGGGGATGTTGGGGCGGATGCGGAAAAAAGCCGGGATCCCGGAGCTGGATCGGCTGATTTCAGGGAAACTGTCGGCGCTGACGGAGCAGGAGCGGAGCGGATGCGCCACCCTCGATTCGGCGGCATCGCTCTTCGGAGAGCTGCTCTCGGAGGTTTTTGCCTACGGCCTTGAGGGAAGCGGGGCGCGGATTGCGTCGCAGATCGGCTATCATGTCGGGAAATGGATCTATACCGCCGACGCGGCGGACGATTTTTCCGACGACCGGAAAAAAGGGAGCTTCAATCCGCTGCCCGGCCTTGACAAAGAGGCGCTGCGCTGCTCGATGACGCTGGAGCTGGAGGCGGCAGCGGCCGCGATCGCGCTGATCTCCTTGTCCGATACCGGAATACGGAATATCATCGAAAACATATTATATCTCGGGATGCCGTCCCGCATGGAGAAGATCCTCTCCCGTTACCCCGACGAGCCGGCCTCCCACATATCAGAAAGGAACGTCAATCCATGACCGACCCTTACAAAGTTCTCGGCGTTTCCAGGGACGCCTCAGACAGCGAAGTCAAAAAGGCTTACCGCGAGCTGGCCCGCAAGTACCATCCCGATAATTACGCGAACAGCCCCCTTGCCGATCTGGCAGAGGAGAAGATGAAGGAGATCAATACCGCCTATTCCGAGATTCAGAAGGCAAGGGAATCGGGACGGGACGGCAGCGGCGGAGAATATCACGAGCAGACCTGCGGCGGGGGTACCTATGAGGGGGAGAACGCCGAGGATTTCGAGCGCATCAGGGAGCATATCAACGCCGGTCGCTATTCCGACGCCGATCTGCTGCTCAACTCACTGTCCGTCTCGGCGCGCAGCACCGCCGAGTGGAATTATCTGAAGGGATGCGTGCTGAGCGGGAAGGGCTGGTACTTTGACGCACAGAAGTACATCGAGACCGCCTGCTACATGGACCCCGACAACGCGGAATACCGGGCGGCGCTCAACAATCTGAGAATGCGCGCCTCCTCCTACGGCAGAGGCTATACCACCACCAAATCCGGTGGGTTTTCCGGCTGCGATATCTGCAGCGGCCTGATCTGTGCCGACTGCCTCTGCGAATGCTGCGGCGGCGATCTGATCAGCTGCTGCTGAGCTGCGCGCGGAAAGGAAGGACGGCAGATGAACAGAAAAGAATCGGCGATTCGGACAAGAAAGCTGGCGTTTTCCGCCATGCTCGGCGCGCTCGGCGTTGTGATCCTGTATCTCGGGGCGGTGATCAACGTGCTGGATCTCACGACGGTCGCCCTGGCCTCGCTCTTCGTCTTTTTTGCGGTGATCGAGCTGGGGACCCCCTTTCAGTATCTGATCTATGCGGTGACGGCGCTGCTTTCGCTGCTGCTTCTCCCCGATAAATTCGCCGCCGTGACCTACCTGCTCTTCGGCGGAATCTATCCCATCTTCAAGGAGATGTTCGAGCGGCTGCATCATATCATCGCGTGGATTCTGAAATTCAGCTTTTTCAACACCGTTCTCTCCCTTCTTGTCGCGGCATCGGTCTATATCCTGCATATCGAGGACTCCGAAATCGGCTTCACGATCGGGCTGTATGCCCTCGGAAACGTGACCTTCCTGCTCTATGATATCGCAACGACCCAGCTTGTGACGCTGTACCTTGTGAAACTCCGACAAAGATTCCGCATCGATCGCTATTTCGGGCACAAAGATGCCCAAAATCTTCATTCCGACATTGACAAAACCGATCGCAAAGAGTAAAATAATAGTCAGGATATTGTCCGAATACTGACAGGAAGAGAATACTATGCTGAAAAGTATGACGGCCTTCGGGCGGGCGGTCGGCGCGGGAGGCGGGAAGAGCTTCGTCTGCGAGATCCGATCGGTCAACAACCGCTATTTTGACTGCTCGGTCAGACTCCCCCGCGCCTACGGCTTTCTGGAGGAAAAGGTGATCGGCTTCCTCCGCAGCGGCGGGGTTTCAAGGGGAAAGCTTGAGGTCAGCATCGCCGTGGAGGTGACCGACAGCGTCGGCGCCGTCGTCGAGCCCGATCTCGCCTACGCAGAGGCGTATCTGGCGGCGCTGAAAAAGCTCCGCGACCGCTTCGCGCTGACCGATGATATCTCCGTCATGACCGTCGCGCAGAATCGCGATCTGTTTATCGTCACCAAGCCGGAGGAGGAGTTCGACCGGGATTGGGAGGCGCTGCTTCCCGTGCTGGGCGAGGCGTTTGCCCGGTACAATGCCGCCCGCGAGCGGGAGGGGGCGAACCTGAGAGCCGATCTGATCGCCAAGCGGGAGCGCCTTGCGGCGATGACCGACCGGATCGCGGCGCTGTCGGAAGGGAATATCGCCGCCTACCGCGAAAAGCTGGAGGCGCGGCTGAGACAGACGCTGGAGGGGCTCGATCTGCAGTTTGATTCCAACCGCATTCTCACGGAATGCGCGTTGTTTGCCGATAAGGTCGCCGTCGACGAGGAGCTGGTCCGGCTGAAGAGCCATTTCGATGCCTTCGACGAGGCGATGAAGGGAGACGGCCCTGTCGGACGGAGGCTCGATTTCCTGCTTCAGGAGATGAACCGCGAGGTCAATACCATCGGCTCCAAATCGAACGACGCCGCGATTGCCGCACTTGTCGTCGATGCAAAATGCGAGCTTGAGAAGATCAGAGAGCAGATACAGAATCTTGAGTGATTGCTGTCGGACGGAGGAGTTATGAGATTTATCAGTATCGGGTTCGGGAATATGGTGTCGGCAGGCCGCGTCGTGACGCTCGTCAGCCCCGATTCGGCACCGGTCAAGCGTCTGATCCAGGATGCGCGGGAGACCGGACGGGTGATCGATGTCACCTGCGGCAGAAGGACGCGCTCGGTGATCATCACCGACAGCGATCATGTGATCCTCTCCGCCATCCAGGCCGAGACGATCTCCAATCGACTGAACGGGGATACCGCCGATTCCTCCGACGCCGACGAGGACGTCTGACGATGGAGAATCGGGCGTTGACCTCCCTGTCGGGAGAGAGGGGAATCCTTCTTGTCATCTCCGGCGCGGCGGGAACCGGCAAGGGTACGGTGAACGCCAGCCTTCTGCGCCGTCATGAGGAATACCGCTATTCCGTTTCGGCCACCACCCGCGCGCCCCGCCCCGGCGAGGTCGACGGCAGGGAATATCATTTCATTTCACGGCAGGCCTTCGAGGAGGCGATCCGCGAGGGGAATATTCTCGAATATACCGAATACTGCGGCAATTACTACGGCACGCCGAGGAGCGAGCTGAAAAAACTCGATGAGGGTAAGAATCTGATCCTGGAGATCGAGGTGGAGGGGGCGATGAATATCAAGCGCCTCTTCCCGGAAAGCGTGACGGTGTTCATTCTGCCCCCCGACTACGAGACGCTGAAGAGGCGGCTGATCGGACGGGGGACCAATACGCCGGAGGATATCGAAAACCGCATGAAAAAGGCGCTATCGGAATTCACCTTCGTCAAGGATTACGACTATGCGGTGCTGAACCGCGACGGCGAGGCGGACAGAACCGCCGACGTCATCGCCTCCATCGTGGAGTGCGAGAAGCATAAAACGGCGCGGGCACCCGGCGCGGTCGAAACGCTGTTTTTCGGAAAGGAACACCGATAACGGTGTTTGTCACGAACAGGGAAAGGACAGGGAAAAAAGATGATCTATCCATCGGTCGACGAGCTGACACAGGGCAACAAATACAACCGCTATACGCTGGTGATCGCAGTCGCAAAATGCGCGAGAATGGTGACCGACGAGTATGTCAATCAGCGGGAAACCGCCGAGCGTATGCTGGCGAACAAGGAAACCGATAAGAGCCTGGCGGCTCTGATCAAAAAGGATTTTCGCGACGAAAAGGCCGTCCGCATCGGGATCAACCGCCTCTATCAGGGGGAATACCATATCGTGGACGAATCGCTTGATCCGACCTGCAACTACTGAAGGCGGGATCATGCAGGCGGAAACGGCGGTGGCGAGGGTTTATCTTCTCGATGCACCGTATCATATCGATAAACTGTATGATTATTATATCCCCGAGGAGCTGAGAGGCACGCTGTCGGTCGGCGGCTTTGCGGCAGTTCCCTTCGGCGGAGGAAACAGAAGGCAGCTCGCTCTCATCGGCGGGCTTGTTTCCGCTTCCGAATATACCGATCTCAAGCCGATCCTTTCTCCCGCTTGCGGCAACGTGGTGCTGAGCGAAGAAATGCTCGGCCTGTGTTTATATATGAAGGAGCATTTTCTCTGCACCGTGGGGGACGCCGTCAGAGCCATCGTGCCGGCGGCGGCGCTGACGAGGCTGAAGAACCGGTATTCTCTTGCGAGGACGGAGGGGCTGACCCTTACGCCGAGGCAGGAGGCGCTCTGCCGCTATATCGAGGCGAGGGGCGAGGTGGAGGAGCAGACGGTTCTGAAGGAGCAGGGCGCGTCGAGTCTGGCGCTGCTGTCGAAGCTGACCGTCATGGGCGCGCTGACGCGGACGACCTATCTGTCGGAGAGCCGCACCGCCGTCGTGGAGACGGCAGAGCTGACGGAGGACTTCGCCTCGCTGACCGAGGAGGAGCTGATCGCGCTGACGCGCGGCGAAAAGCAGCGGGCGGCGCTCTCGGTCTTGGCGGAGTGCCGCTCCGTGACGCTGAACGAGCTTCGCGACCGTCATCAGATTCCGCGGTCGGTCCTCAAGGCGCTGGCTGCCAAGGGGGTTGTCCGCATTCTGTCGGGGGATGCCTTCCGTGATCCCTATGGAGGACGCGCCCTCCCGCCCCCGATGCCGGTCAGACTGACCGGACGTCAGGAGGAGGCGAAGGAGGAGCTGCTGTCGCTCTGCCGCTCGGGAGAGGCCAAAGCCGCGCTGCTTTTCGGGGTGACGGGCAGCGGCAAGACCAACGTCATCAAGGCGGTCATGGATGAAGTGATCGCCGCCGGACGATCGGTCATTCTGCTTGTGCCGGAGATCGCCCTGACTCCGCAGACCGTCGGGCTCTTCCGCGCCCATTACGGACAGAGAACGGTGGTGATCCATTCCGGGCTTTCCCGCGGAGAGCGCTGGGATGCCTGGCGGAAGATCGCGGCGGGGGAGGCCGATCTCTGCATCGGAACGAGATCGGCGGTCTTTGCACCCTTTCGGAATCTCGGTCTGATCGTCCTCGACGAGGAGCAGGAGCATACCTATAAATCCGACATGGATCCGAAATATCACGCGAGAGATATCGCGCGCTATCGCTGCGCGCAGCATCGCGCCGTGATGCTGCTGGCCTCCGCCACCCCTTCGATCGGGAGCTATCGGAAGGCGGAGGAGGGGAAATACCGGTTGATCCGTCTGCCGGAGCGCTACGGCGGAGCGACGCTCCCGGAAACCGTGATTGCCGATCTGCGGAAGGAATCGCAGAAGGGAAGCGCCTCGCCGCTCGGGGAGGAGCTTCGCAGACGGCTGACGGAGACGCTGGAACGCCGGGAGCAGGCGATCCTCTTTATCAATCAACGCGGTTATAACCGCTTTCTGTCCTGCCCGCTCTGCGGCGAGGTCCTGACCTGCCGTCAGTGCAGCGTCTCCTATACCTACCATACCGCAAAGGCGGGGAAGGGCTATCTGTTCTGTCATTACTGCGGAGCGAAGGAGGCAGTTCCGGAGAAATGCCCGCAGTGCGGGAACGATATCCTGAAGCACGTCGGCTTCGGGACGCAGCTGGTCGAGGAGGAGCTGAAGCGCAGCTTCCCACAGGCGTCGGTGATGCGGCTGGACGCCGATACCACGCAGACCAAATATTCCTACGACGAGCTGCTCGGACGCTTCAGAGACGGCGGGGCGGATATCATGATCGGCACGCAGATGGTCGCAAAGGGGCATGATTTCCCGAACGTGACGCTGGTGGGCGTGGTCAACGCCGACTCCGCGCTGTATCTGAACGATTATCGCGCAAACGAACGGTGCTTCGATCTGCTCACACAGGTGATCGGCCGCGCCGGACGGGGCACAAAGAAGGGCTGCGCGCTGATCCAGACCTATAATCCCGATCATCCCGTGATCCGTCTTTCGGCGGAGCAGGATTACGAAAAAATGTACGCGGGGGAGATTGCCCTGCGAAGATCGCTGGTCTTCCCGCCCTACTGCGACATGGTGCTGTTCACCATGTCCTCCCAGGCGGAGAACGAGCTGTTCAGCGCTGCCGGGCGCTTCACGCAGCTCTGGGGCAGGATCAGCGGCGGAAAATATCCCGGGATTCCGGCGGTTCTGTTCGGACCGATGGAGGCGCCGATCTATAAGCTCAACGGCGTTTATCGGATGAGGACGGTGATCAAATGCCGCTTCAATGCCGCAACGAGAGGGCTGGTGTCGGAGGTGTATGCCGAGTTCAGCCGCATCGTCGGGCGCAAGATCGGCATTTCCGTCGACGTCAATCCCGGCAATCTCTGACGCCGCCCGAATTTTTAGGAAAGGAACGGATGAATTATGGCAATTCTGAAAATACTGAATAAAAAAGACCCGATTCTGAGAAAGCAAAGCCGCCCGGTGGAGGAGATCACGCCCCGCATTATCCGGCTGCTCGACGATATGCGGGATACCCTGCACAAAGCGGAGGGCGCGGGCCTTGCGGCGGTGCAGGTGGGCGTGCTGCGGCGGGTAGTGCTGGTGGAGACCGAGCCGGGAGAACTGTACGAGCTGATCAATCCCGAAATCATATATCGCTCGGAGGAGCGCCAGCAGCAGGCGGAGGGCTGTCTTTCGATTCCCGACGAATGGGGAATCACCGACCGTCCGATGACCGTCACGGTGCGGGCGCAGAACCGCAGCGGCGAATGGTATGAGGTGACGGGCTCCGGGTTGAAGGCAAGGGCCTTCTGTCATGAGCTGGATCATCTTGACGGTGTGCTTTTCACCGATCACGTCGTGCGGATGCTCGATCCCGAAGAGCTGGAATAACGGCGGAGGAACCGGAATGAAGATACTGTTTATGGGAACGCCTCTCTTTGCCGTCCGCTCCCTTGCCGCGCTGCGGGAGAGCGGAAACTATGAGCTTGCGGTGATCACCCGCCCCGACAAGCCGAAGGGGCGCGGCTATACCGTGACGCCGCCGGAGGTCAAGGTCTATGCCGAGGAGCATCGGCTTCCCGTCTATCAGCCGACGACGCTGAAGGATGAGGCGTTTGCGGCGCTGCTTGCCGATTTGGCTCCCGAGCTGATCGTGGTGGCGGCCTACGGTATGATCCTGCCGAAGTCGGTGCTCGATTATCCGGAATACGGCTGCATCAATGTCCACGGCTCGCTTTTGCCGGAATACCGCGGCGCCGCGCCGATCCAGCGGGCGATCCTCGACGGAAAGAAGCAGACAGGGATCACGATCATGCGGATGAGCGAGGGGCTGGATACCGGCGATATGCTGGGGAAAGCGGTCGTGCCGATCGAGGATGACGATACGTTCCAAACCCTTCTCGAACGCATGGCGGATCGCGGCGCGGAGCTGCTCGTCTCCCTTCTTCCGAAGCTCGAGGCGGGGGAGCTTGTGCCGGAGAAGCAGGATGACCGTCTGGCCACCTACGCCCAAAAGATCGGAAAAGAGGACTGCATGCTTGATTTTACGCTGCCCGCAAGACAGGTGTACGATCGGATCAGAGGGCTGTCCCCCTTCCCGCTGGCGGCGGCCGATCTGAACGGCGTCAGGCTGAAGCTGATCTCCTCCCGCCTATCGGAGCGGCGCTCGGATGCGGCGGCGGGAACAGTCGTCGCGGTCGGAGAGGCGCTGACCGCGGTCTGCGGCGACGGGCAGTGTATTGAAATCACAGAGGTGCTTCCGGCAGGGAAAAAGCGAATGCCGGCGGCCGATTTTCTCCGCGGCAGCCGGACGGCTGTCGGAGCGATGCTCCTGACTCCCGGGAAGGGATGACGGAGGGGGCGGTTTCCGCCCCGGAACCCATTATGCTTTTGTAAAGGCGGTGCAGTCTTATGTACTTTGATTGGACATACGTCGTGATCGTCCTGCCGATGCTGATCCTCTCGATGATCGCGCAGGTGCAGGTGCAGTCGACCTATCGGAAATACAGCAAGGTCTTCAGCCGGAGCGGAATGACGGCGGAAGCGGCGGCGAGGCTCATTCTCGATCGGAACGGACTTCAGCATGTTGCCATCGGGCGGATCGGCGGGGAGCTGACCGATCACTATAATCCGAAAACCAATACCATTTTGCTGTCGGACGCCGTCTACGGATACAATTCGGTGGCGGCCATCGGCGTCGCGGCGCACGAAGCGGGACACGCCATTCAGCACGCGACAGGCTATCTGCCGATCCGGATCCGCGCGGCCGTCGTGCCGATCACGCAGTTCGGCTCCAGGCTGTCGACGCCCCTGATTCTGCTGGGGCTGATCTTCGGATATTATCCCCTTGCATACGCCGGCATCCTCCTGTTCGGGACGGTCGTGATCTTTCAGCTTGTGACCCTTCCGACGGAATTCAACGCCAGCCGCCGCGCGCTTGCCGTGCTGTCGGAGGGCTTTCTCGACGACGAGGAGCGCAAAGGCGCAAGGAAGGTGCTGTCGGCGGCGGCCATGACCTATGTAGCGGCGCTTTTCGTATCGCTGGCGTCGCTGCTCCGTCTTGTACTTATCGTATCGGGCGGGAGAAACCGCAGGGACTGAGCCGTTTGGGGCTCTCTGCCGATGCGGCGAGGACGCGGTGCCGGACGGAGGAGTTCCGCCGGCGCACCGACCCTCCCTCCGGGATTATAACGCTCCGGGACGATGCGGGATGACACCGCCGCCTTCGGAGCGTTTTTGCCCGGGCGGCCCGGGAAAGGAAAGAAGCATGAATGTAAGAGAAGCGGCGCTGTTATCTCTTGTCCGCTGCGCCGAGGACGGCAAATATTCCAATCTGGAGGTCGATTCCGCTATCCGCAAATACGGATTTTCGGGAAACGATCGGGCATTCTTCACGGCGCTGGTCTACGGCACGATTGAGAAGCGGATCACGCTGGATTATGTGATCGGACAATACGCCGACCGCCCGATCGGGAAGATCGAGCCGAAGCTGCTTGAAATCCTGCGCCTCGGCGCATACCAGATCCTCTTTCTCGACCGCATCCCCGATAGCGCGGCCTGCAACGAAAGCGTCGAACTGGCGAAGTATTATACCCATCGGGGGACGTCGGGCTTTGTCAACGGCGTGCTGCGGCGGATCGCGAGGGAGAAGCAGCGGATTGTCTGGCCGGAAGAGGGAAGTCTTGCCGGGTATTCCGTCCGATATGCCTGCCCCGAATGGCTCTGCGAAATGTGGCTTTCGATGTACGGACGGGAGAAGACCGAGGCGCTGATCGGAAGCATCAACCGGAATCCCCGTATCACCCTGCGGGTCAACACCCTGAAAACCGAGCGGGCGGCGTTGGCGGCGAGGCTGGAGGCGGAGGGAATTTCCTGCACGCCGACGGCGCTCTCCCCTTACGGCCTGATCCTCGACGAATACACGCCGATCGGACAGGTGACGGCGGTGGCGGAGGGGCTTTGCTTCGTGCAGGACGAGGCCTCTCAGCTCTGTGCCGCTGCGGTCGGGGCAAGGGCGGGGGAGCTGGTCATCGATACCTGCGCCTGCCCCGGCGGAAAGAGCTTCGGGATGGCAATGGCGATGGAAAACCGGGGCAGCCTTCTCAGCTTTGACCTGCATGAAAGCAAGCTGTCGCTGGTGAGAAAGGGAGCGGAGCGACTCGGGATCGGGATCATCTCGACAGCGGTCGGAAACGGATCGAAGCGGCGGGAGGAGCTGGTCGGGCGCGCCGACCGTGTCCTCTGCGACGTGCCCTGCTCGGGGCTCGGCGTTATCGCCAAGAAGCCGGATCTGCGGCACAAGTCACCCGAAGAGATAGGACGGCTGCCGGAGATTCAGTACGCGATCTTAGACAACGCCGCCGCTTATGTCAAGGAGAACGGCGTGCTGCTGTATTCGACCTGCACGCTCAACGATCGGGAGAACGGGGAGGTGCGGACGCGGTTCTTGTCGTCTCATCCGGAATTCCGCCCGGAGAGGGAGGGAATGCCCTTCGGGGAGAGCGAGGCGACGCTGTTTCCCTCCGAACTGGGTACTGACGGCTTCTATATGGCGAAATTCAGAAGGGTATGAAAGAAGAAAAAGGCGGATTTTCACTCCGGAGGAGGAATTCGGAAGAAAATTTGCAAAACCCCCTTGACAAACGAAAGAGGAAGTGATATAATACGTGAGCCGCGGAAGAGACGCGAAGAGGAGAGACGGAAGAGA
>CALWTY010000020.1 GCA_944384585.1 uncultured Clostridia bacterium
TGAAGCTCAAGATCGCCGTCGTCGAGCAGGACGAGCGGGAGGCGGGGCTGCGGAAGGTGCTGAATTTCGGACATACCCTCGGCCACGGGATCGAGAGCCTCGGCCTCGGCTTTTATCACGGGGAGTGCGTGGCGCTCGGGATGCTGCCGATGTGCGCCGGGGAGGTGAGAGAGCGGCTGATCCCGGTGCTGAAGAAGCTCAACCTCCCGACCGGGGCGCAGTTTGACCGCGAGGCGGCGCTGGCGGCGGTCGCGCATGATAAAAAGGCCGCAGAAGGCGGCATACGGGCTGTCTTTGTCGATAAGCCGGGCAGCTATCGGATCGCGAGCGTTTCGATGGCGGAGGCGGCCGCCCTTCTCGAAAGGATCTGACCGACTCAAGCCAAGCCCCCGTATAGACGGGTTCGGGGTGCGCGTCCCCCACGGCAGTTCGCGGCACAACCGTCCGAGCCGCCGACCCAAGGATATCTCCCCAAGACAAAAGTTTTTGGGGGGTGCAGGGGGACTTTTTACAAAAAGTCCCCTTGCGCGTATCTCCTCCCCCCACGGCAGGGGGTTTACACAGGATTAACAGATAAATGGCAATTGGCTATTGAAAATCAAGGCGCGAAGTGATATAATAAAATATTATCATGAGAAAAAACCTCAAAAATAACATCGACGGAAGAGCAAGGGGAATCAGGAAATGAAAAACACGTTCGGAAATCAAGTGACCGTCACGCTGGCGGGAGAGAGCCACGGGGCGGCCGTCACGGTGATCCTTGACGGGATCGCGCCGGGGACGGTCGTCGATCCGGAATATATCGCAGCCTGCCTTGCCCTGCGCCGCCCGGCGGGGAAAATATCGACCGCAAGACGGGAGGCAGACGACTTCCGCATCACGTCGGGCGTTTTTGAGGGAAGGGCGACGGGCACGCCGATCTGCATCACGATCCCGAACGGCGATACCATCAGCGCGGACTATGAAAAAACAAAGGCGCTGTGCCGCCCGGGACACGCCGATTATACGGCGAACGAGAAATATCACGGTTTCCAGGATTATCGGGGGGGCGGCCATTTTTCGGGGCGCATCACGGCGGGCTTAGTCGCCGCAGGCGCGATCTGCCGCAGCGCGCTTCAGTCCTTCGGCATCACCCTCGCCACCCATATCGCGGAGATCGCGGGGATCGAGGATCGCCCCTTTGACCGGCTTTCCGAGGAGCTCCCGCGCCTGGCGGAAATGCAGTTCCCGGTGCTGGATGAGGCAAGGGGAGAGGAGATGCGGCGGGAGATCGAGCGGGCGGCCTCGGAGAAGGACAGCGTGGGCGGCGTGCTGGAGACGGCGGTGCTGGGGCTTCCGGCAGGGGTCGGGGAGCCGTGGTTCGATTCCTTCGAGAGCCGCCTGTGCCATATCCTCTTTTCGATCCCCGCCGTCAAGGGCGTGGCGTTCGGTGAGGGCTTCGGCTTTGCCCGGATGAGGGGAAGCCGGGCGAACGATCCCTTCCGCCGCGTCGACGGCAGGATCGTCACCCTCACCAACCACAACGGCGGCGTCAACGGCGGCATCACGAACGGGATGCCGGTGCAGTTTTGCTGCGTGATCAAGCCGACGGCCTCCATTGCAAGGGAGCAGCTGACCGTCTCGCTTGAGACGGGAGAGAATGCGGTGCTGGCGGTGAGGGGACGGCACGATCCCTGCATCGTCCACAGAGCCGCCCATGTCGTCAACGCCTGTACTGCAGTCGCGGTGCTGGATCTGCTCGCGGAGCGGTACGGAACCGACCTTGCGGGGCTGAAAAGATGACCTTCGGATTGATCGGGGAAAAGCTGGGACACAGCTTTTCGGGGACGATACACGAGAGAATCGGGGGCTATTCGTATGAGCTGAAGGAGCTGTCCCCCGACAGGCTGCCTTCCTTTATGACCGAGAAGAATTTCCGCGGAATCAACGTCACCATCCCCTATAAGCAGGCGGTCATCCCGTATCTTGACCGCATCGATGAGGGTGCGGCGAGGATCGGGGCGGTCAATACCGTCGTCAACCGGGACGGGGCGCTGTGGGGCTATAATACCGATCTTGTCGGACTGATGCTCCTGATCCGACGGGTGCTGAAAAGAGCCGGAAGGCGGGAGCTGACCGGGCTGACGGTGCTGATCGCGGGAACAGGGGGCACCTCCCTGACGGCAGCCGCGGCGGCGGAGTCCCTCGGCGCCGGGACCGTCCTGCGGATGAGCCGCAGCGAACGGGAGGACGCGCTGACCTATCGGGAGGCGGAGAAGCGCTTCGGCGGGGAGGCGGTCTTTCTGATCAACTGCACCCCATGCGGGATGTATCCCGGCGAGGATCGGGCGCCGCTCTCCCTGTCGGCCTACCGAGGAGCGGTCGGGGTGGTCGACGCCGTCTATAATCCCATCAGAACCAGGCTGATCCGCGATGCGGAGCGGCTCGGGATCCCGTCGGAGGGAGGGCTTGCCATGCTGACGGCGCAGGCGGTCGCGGCCTCGGCGCTCTTCCGGGGCGCGGAGGAGGCTGCGCTGTCGGAGGAAGAGGAGGCGCTTGCCGATCGGATCCGGGGAGAGCTGCTCGCCGCCAAGCAGAATATCGTGCTGATCGGAATGCCTGCCTCCGGCAAGACGACGGTCGGCAAGATCCTTGCCAAAAAGCTCGGAAGACCCCTGATCGATACCGACGCGGAGATCGTCAAACGGGCGGGGATGCCGATCCCGGAGATTTTCGCAAGGGAGGGGGAGGCGCAGTTCCGTCGGCTGGAGCGGGAAATGATCGCGTCGCTGGCGGATCTGAACGGCGCCGTGATCGCAACGGGAGGCGGAGCGGTCCTCGACGCCGGCAATATCGATTCCCTGAAGCGGAACGGCAGGATATATTGGCTGGACAGACCGCTTCGGGCGCTGATTCCGACCGCCGACCGCCCGACGGCCTCGAGCCGGGAGGCGATAGCGAAGCGATACCGGGAGCGCCTGCCGCTCTATCGGGAGCGCTGCGACCGACGCATCCGGGCAAGGAGAGGGGCGGCCGATACCGCCCGCCGCATCATGGCGGCGCATCTTTCGACCGACCGATAAGGGAATCGCGCCGCGGCAACCGCAAAGCGACAATGGCCGCCGAAGGCGGCGCGACCCGCCGACCCGCCGAAGGCATACCCCTCATGACAGCCCGGCGGAGCTGCTTCGGAAACCGACGCGCCGTCCGGGACATCCGCAGGGCAGAAGGAGAGAGACATGGAGATCGAGATCAGAAAAGGAAACTATGCCGGCAGAGTCCATGCGCCCCCCTCCAAGAGCGCCGCGCACCGACTGCTGATCTGCGCCGGGCTTGCCGACGGAGTCAGCACCGTCCGCGGCGTCAGCGAATCGGAGGACATGAAGGCGACCCTCGACTGCCTGTGCGCCCTCGGCGCGGAATGGCGGAGGGAGGGGGATACCGTCACGGTGAGAGGCTGCGACCCCTTCCGGCGGGGCAGGGCGATCCTTCCCTGCCGCGAGAGCGGCAGCACTCTTCGCTTCTTCCTCCCGCTCTGTCTGCTTTCGGAGGAGGAGGCGATCCTGACGGGAAGCCCGACCCTTCTCTCCCGCCCCCTTTCGGTCTACGGCGAGATCTGCGCGGGACAGGGACTGCCCTTTTTCTGCGGCGAGGACGGTGTCCGCGTCGCGGGCAGGCTTTCAAGCGGCTTTTTCCGGCTGGCGGGGGATATTTCCAGCCAGTTTGTCACCGGCCTGCTGTTTACCCTCCCGCTTCTGCCGGGCTTCAGCGTCATCGAGCTGATCCCGCCGATCGTCTCAAGACCCTATCTCGATATGACGATCGAGGCGCTTTCCGCCTTCGGCGTGCAGGTCGAAATGACCGAAAACCGCATTCTCATTCCGGGCGGACAGCGCGTTCGGGCGACGGAGGCGACCGCCGAGGGCGACTGGTCAAACGCCGCCTTCTTTCTGGCGATGGCGGCGCTCGGCCATGAGGTTTCCGTCGACGGGCTGCGGCGGGAGACCCTGCAGGGGGACGCCGTGATCGGCAGGCTGCTCGGCCGTATGATGCGGAGCCGCCCGACGATCTGCGTGGAGGACTGCCCCGATCTTGCGCCCATACTGATGGCGACGGCCGCCGCCGCAAACGGCTGCTGTCTGACCGGGACAAGCCGGCTGAAGATCAAGGAGAGCGACCGGGGACAGGCGATGGCGGAGGAGCTTTCCGCCTTCGGCGCGTCGGTCACGGTGGAGGAGGATCGGATCGTCGTCGAGCCGCCGAAGACGCTGCGCGCGCCCGACCGTCCGCTCCGCGGGCACAACGATCATCGGATCGTAATGGCCTGTGCGGTGCTGCTCACCCTCACGGGGGGCAGGATCGAGGGAGCGGAGGCGGTTCGGAAGAGCTATCCCGACTTTTTCCGCGATCTGTTTTCGCTCTGCGGCGAATCGATTTCTGATGCAAAGGGTGATGACCATGAAGCTTGAGAAGGACGCCCCGATCCTGATCGTGGGGCTGGGACTGATGGGGGGCAGCTATGCCATCGCGCTCAAAAAGAAGGGCTATACCGTCGGCGCGCTGACGAAGGAGCGCGATTCCGTCGAGTACGCGCTGGAGCAGGGAATTATCGACTACGGCGGGACGGAGCCGACGGCGGAGCTGGTCGGAAGCGCCGGGCTTGTGATCTTCGCGCTCTATCCCCGCGTATTCGTCGAATGGATCGAGCGGTATCAGCATCTGCTCCGCCCCGGCGCGGTCCTGACCGATGTGACGGGGGTCAAGACGGCGATCGTTTATACCGTACAGGCGATGCTCCGCCCCGACCTGGAATTCATCGCCGCCCATCCCATGACGGGGCGGGAGGTCTACGGCGTGCGGAACAGCACCGACCGCAGCTTCCCCGATGCCAACTACATCGTCACCCCCACCGACCGCAACAGCGAGGAGGCGGTGGCGCTGGCGAAGGAGCTTGGGCGGGAGCTGGGCTTTGCCAGGGTCTCGGTGCTGTCGCCGGAGGCGCACGACGAGGTGATCGCCTTCGTCTCGCAGCTGGCTCACTGCATTGCCATCACCCTCATGACCTGCAACGAGCTGGAGCGGCTGGAGGACTATACCGGCAACTCCTTCCGCGATCTCACGCGGATCGCGCATATCAACGAGGAGATGTGGTCGGAGCTGTTTCTGCTCAACCGCGAGGCGCTGCTGCGGGAGATGGATCTCTTCTCCGCACAGTTTGCCCGCCTCAGGACCAGTCTGGCGGAGGGCGATCTTGCTGCCATGAAGGAGATCATGCGCCGCTCCACCGCCCGCCGCGATCTCTTTGATGAAGTCAAGCCGGCGGAGCCGGAAGAATCAAAATCATGCTGATCGGCGGGGGTTCCCCACCGAGGAAAGGACGAAACCACCATGAATATGGAATTTTACAGAAAGCTCCCGATCCCGAAGCTGATCAAGGAGCAGTATCCCCTCTCCCCTGAGCTGGCGGAGCGGAAGAAGGCGGAAGACGCCGAGATACGGAAGATTTTTACGGGGGAGAGCGAGAAATTTCTGCTGGTGATCGGGCCTTGCTCCGCCGACAACGAGGATTCCGTGATCGATTACATCTCCCGCCTGCGGGTCGTGCAGGACAAAGTGAGCGATAAGCTGGTGATCGTGCCCCGCATCTATACCAACAAGCCGAGAACCACCGGAGACGGCTACAAGGGCATGCTCCATCAGCCCAATCCCAACGAGCGCCCCGATATGCTCAAGGGCGTGATCGCCATCCGCTCCCTGCATATGCGCGCGCTTCGCGAGACCGGGTTCTCCTGCGCCGACGAGATGCTCTATCCCGAAAATCACCGTTATCTTTCCGACGTGCTGTCCTATGTGGCGGTCGGCGCGCGGTCGGTGGAGGATCAGCAGCATCGTCTCTGCGCCAGCGGGCTTGACATCCCCTGCGGTATGAAGAATCCGACCGGCGGCGACATCTCGATCATGCTGAATTCCATCACCGCCGCGCAGCATTCCCACACCTTTATTTATCGCGGCTGGGAGGTCAAGTCGCTGGGCAATCCGCTGGCTCACGCCATCCTGCGCGGCTATGTCGACGACCACGGCGTTTCCCATCCCAACTATCACTATGAGGATCTGATCGGGCTGTACGAGTCCTATTCCGCAAAGGGTCTGCAGAACATGGCGGCGCTGATCGATACCAATCACGCCAATTCCGGAAAGAATTGGCTGGAGCAGATCCGCATTGCCAAAGAGGTGCTGCACAGCTGCCGTTATTCCCATGATGTCAGAACCCTCGTCAAGGGGCTGATGATCGAGAGCTATATCGAGGACGGCGCGCAGAAGATCGGGGAGAACATCTACGGAAAATCCATCACCGATCCCTGCCTGGGTTGGGACAAAACCGAAAAGCTTCTCTACGAAATCGCCGACAGCCTTTGAGCTGTGCGGCGCTGCGCGGGGGGTTACGCAGGGCGGGCTTTTTGAAAAAAGCCCCCCTGCACCCCCCAAAAACTTTTGCCTTGGGGGGACATACTTGGGTCTGCGGCACGGGCGGACACGCGGCGGTATTCGTATATGGTGCGGGGCGGCTTGGCGGACGCGCGGGCGGTCGTTCGTCGGTATGGTGATGCGGCTCGGGCGGTGGAGACGGAGGCGGCGCGCTCTGCTCCTCCCCGCTCGGATTCCCTCGTCGACCGCGCCGTGTCCGACAACTGTGCCTCCACCGCCGGCATGGCGCGTCTTTTGATTTTCGCCCGCCTGCGCCCCGCGGAATCGACTCCCTGCGCACCTGTTCGCCAACCCGCACATCGCCGCGCCGAATCCCGTTGCACCGAAAAGCCTCGCTCCGCGGCTCGGAGCGTAACGCAGGAGACTGCGTTTTTTAATTTGCTCTGCGAGGGAGCGCTGCGCGGGGGTTACGCAGGGCGGGCTTTTTGAAAAAAGCCCCCCTGCACCCCCCAAAACTTTTGCCTCGGGGGGATATACCTGGGTCTGCGGCTCGGGCGGACGCGCGGGCGGTCGTTCGTCGGTATGGTGATGCGGCTCGGGCGGTGGAGACGGAGGCGGCGCGCTCTGCTCCTCCCCGCGCATCTGTTCGCCCGCCCGCGCATCGGCCTACGCAGGGCGGGCTTTTTGAAAAAAGCCCCCTGCACCCCCAAAACTTTTGCCTTGGGGGGATATACTTGGTCTGCGGCTCGGGCGGACACTCGGCGGTATTCGTACAGGAGGCGGGGCGGCTTGGGCGGAAGTGCGGGCGATGATGCGTGGCAGCTCGGGCGGTGGAGACGGAGGCGGCGCGCCTCGCCACGGGCGCAGCCGTTCCGTCGTCCCTGCGGCATTTTCGCGGCAGAAAAAAACAAATCCGAACCGCTTTCGACCTACGAAACAGTTCGGACTTATGCGCCTTCTGGTGACCCGGACGGGAATCGAACCCGTGTTACCGCCGTGAAAGGGCGGTGTCTTAGCCGCTTGACCACCGGGCCTTTGGTAGCGGAAGTTGGACTTGAACCCACGACCTATCGGGTATGAACCGATTGCTCTAGCCAGCTGAGCTATTCCGCCATAAACATCATTCAGAAATACTTTAGCATTATACCACATCGGGGGAATTTTGTCAAGGGCTTTGGGGAAATTTTTTTGATGGCTGATATTACCGTCAGGCGGCGCGCCGGCCGCTGCATAAAACCGCGCCGTGGGCGGCAATACTTTGAACGGAAACAAAATCAGCCTCGAAAGGAAGCGCGATATGTATTACAATAAGGTAGAGATCTGCGGTGTGAACACCGCCAAGCTGAAGACCCTCACGGACGAGGAGAAGCGGGAGCTGCTGCTGCGATGCAGGCAGGGGGACGCCGAGGCGAGGCGGCAGCTCATCGACGGCAATCTGCGGCTGGTGCTGAGCATCGTGCAGCGCTTTGCCAACCGCAGGGAGAACCCCGACGATCTCTTTCAGGTGGGCTGCATCGGGCTGATCAAGGCGGTGGATCACTTCAATACCGGGCTGGACGTGAAATTTTCCACCTATGCCGTGCCGATGAAGGTGCGGAGGGGAAACGCCTGCTCTTTGTGTGTGTTGCACAAGGGCAGGCGTTATCTTTTGCGCATTATGACAGTATCTTCGGGAGGATGCAGGCTTTGTTTTTGATAAAATGCATTACCCACTTTACAAATTGCCGTAAATATGGTATAATATTGATGAAAATTACTTAAACGCTTAAGCGTTCTGACCGAAAAAACAATCGGAAACACGGAAAAACCGCGACATCATGTTATGAAAAAGCCACAAATCAGGGGTTGGTTTACCGAAAAAACGCCGAAGAAACGGAGGGCATATGAAAAAAGGCGGAGGGCGGCGCGCGACGGCGCTGCTGTTTGCGGCGGGGCTGGCGGCGACGACGGTCGTTCTGGCCTGCTGTACGGAAGGAGAAGCGGGAGGAAAGAATGTGGACAAGGTGCTGAAGAAGCCGGAATCGCTGGCGATGCCGAGCTACACGCAGGTATCGGGGGAGAGCGCCAAATATCGGATCCATGAGGACGGGGGGCTGATCTACGATATGCTCTCCCGCGAGGCGGAGAAGACGGGGACGCTCCACCGGTACGACGACGCGAAGAAGCGGAGCGCGACGCTGCTCTTCGAGGAGAGGGAGGTGGAGCTGTCGCTCCCGACGGAATTCACCGCCTACGATATGATCCCGATCGACTACACGATCAGGCGGAAGGAGGCGGTCAACGACCCCGTCACGATCGAGGCGGTCGCCTATGAGGAGGCGGGGCGCTACGACGGAAGCTGCTTCGATCTGACCGTGCCGGGCACGCTCGATCTCTCCTACGAATACCTCGGCTTCGTGACGGGGACGGTCAAGGAGGGCGTCAGGAACAATATGCAGCGCAAGAACAACGACGAGCCCGCCGCCTTCTATCCCGACTATGAGACGACGGAGCTGAACCCCTCCGGCACGGTGACGGCGGGGGATCTGGTGTGGCTGCGCTTCCGCTATACCAACACCGGCAATACCGTCCTCGACTGCGAGGGGCAGGGAAACTTCAATCTCTTCCCGCAGCTCTATAAGAAAAAAGCCGACGGAAGCTGGGGCTATTTCGGAAAGCCCTTCAATCAGTATGTGCGGGAGCTGAGCTACGTCTACCCCGGCGAGAGCCGGGAGTTCTGGCTCAATTTCCTCGTCGATTTCAGCGCGGAGGACTACGGTAAGACGCCGATGAATCTCGGCCTGCTCCCCGGGGAATACAAGCTGGTGCTGACGGCGCTCTACCGCTCGGAGCTGGATTACAACGCCGAGGTGAATCTCTACCACGGGCGGACGATGAACGTGGCGGAGTACACCTTCCGCGTCTCGGAGACGGAGCAGGATACCGTGGCGTCGGAGGTGAGGACGGTTTCGCGGGACGCCGCCGACGACGGCGCGAAGAAGAGCTGGCTGCATTATTTCGAGGAGTTCATGACGACCTTTGAGCAGCACCGGAACGGCCTGCCCGACGAGGTGACGACGGGGCGGCTGTGGCTGCAGTGTGCGCCCTGGACCGATCAGATCGTCCTCAGGGTGATCTGCTCCGATCCCCAGAAGCTCCTGTCGGTCAAGGTGCCCGTGACGGTGGAGACCGACTCCCTCGGAATCGAGTACGATCCCGACAACATCAACGTCATCGTCAACGAGGAGGGGCATGAGGAGCCGGTGATCTGCATCCAGTCGATGCCGGATCTCCGCGCCAACGCCCATATCTCCCCCTATCCCGAGAGGACGATCGTGAACGATCTGCTCACCATGCGGGACTGCGGCGCGAACGTGACAAGCTGGCAGGGCTTCACCTGGCTGTTTGACGCGGTGGCGAACGAGGTGTCCTCCACCTCGCAGGGGAGCATGGGGACGAAGGTCAACCTGCCGGGCGATTCCCTGAAATACGCCCTTGACGTCTGCCGCGCCCTGGGCATGAAATCGCTGGGGCTTGCCTCCTATCCCTACGGCAGAACGGCGGTCGCGAGCGCGGCGAGCTGGCTGACGCGGGAGGAGTATACCTTCCGTCCGGGATCAAGCTGGGCGGAGGCGGATTATTCCGACGATACCGTCGCGCTGGCCAACGCCGTCGTCACCCTCTATGAGCGCTCCCGCTGGGGGGATCTCTATTGGAGCGACGCGACGGGGCGCAACGTCTATACCATCGAGGACACCCGCGGGCTGATGCGCTACGAGCATCAGTGCCGTTACGGGATCGGGGACGGCTCGAAGAAGGCGTTCCGCGATTGGGTCAAGGAGAAATACGGGACGATCGAGGCGGTCAACCGGGCGTGGGGGAGCGACTATCAAATGTTCCTGGAGATCGATCCCGAAAAGGATCAGCCATATGAGGAGACCGCCTTCGGGAAATGGGTTTCCTATACCAACAAAAGCACGCCCTTCTACGAGTGGTCGCCGGCGCTGATCGACTTCGATCTCTTCCGCACCGAGCTGCGGCTGGACAGCTATGAGCTGTTCCTCTCCGAGATGAGCAAGGAGGACGAGGGCGCCTCCGTTCAGATCAGGACGGAGGGCAGCCAGTTCCTGGTGCCGGGGATCGATCCCGAAACGACGAATATGCACTACCGTCAGATCCAATACGCCCAGCTCAAGGGCGCGGTGATCGCGGAGGTGATCGCCCCCTCCGACGCGGTGACGGCGCACTGTGACTATACCCGCCTTGCCGTCACGCCGAGCGAGGTCAGATGGCTGACGAGGCAGGCGACCGACAACGGGATCATTTCGATGCTGCTGCCGCAGTTCCACGATATGCGGGACATCGCCCTCAACGACCGCTACGGCGAGGACTATACCGGCTACTATAATCTGAGCGACGAGGTCGCCCTCGGCGCGTATGTGCATCAGCTCACGGCGGTCTTCCCGTGGTGGAAGGCGACCTATGAGGAGGGCGGCGTGCCGGGGATTCTCTGGCAGGACTTCGAATGCAACGGCTTCGTGACCGAGACGCAGATCAAGGAGATGAAGTTCTTCAAGGCCAAGCTCGATCAGATGCTCTCCGACCCCGAGGTGAGGAAAATGACGGCGACAGACCGCCGGAACGTGACGGAGGACGTGATCGGAAAGAATACCTACGATCCCGCCTTCATCGAAGGGATGATCGCGGAGGTGCAGAAGGAGCGGCAGCGCTGAAGCGCTCGCCGGGAGACCATCAACCCTTCCCGCCGAGGCGGGAAAATGATAGAAACGGAGGAAAATCCAATGAAAAAGATGACGGCAATATTGCTTGCGCTGCTGCTGACGGCCGGCCTCCCGGCCTGTAAATCGGGAGAGGGCGGGAAGGACAGCGGCACAAACGGAACGGGCGGCGGGGACGATCCCATCGTCGTCAGCGAGGAGAAGACCGAACCCCAGGGCAGCACTGCCCCGACGGAATCGGGGACGGAGCCCGGGACGGCACCGGAAACGGAGCCTCCCGCACCGGAGGTGCCGGCGTCCGGCTACTGCGCAGTGGGAGAGGTTGACGCAGACGGGAAGCGGGCGGCGGTGCTGTTCGGGAACGGGCTGGTGAAGACGATGACCTATGCGGGCGACGCGCCGGCGCCGGGCAGCGTACTGTACTTTGAGACCGAGGGGGATCTGATCGCCTTTGCGGCGGTGGCGCTGAGCGATTACAGCCAGTGGCGGGTCTTCAGCGATCCGTCGGGCGATCATATGTACAGCACCGACTTGACGTCGGAATGGCGGCATTATTTCGACGAGGCCGCCGTCGGCTTCCTGAAGTTCAGCGATACCGAATGGCGGGTCTTCAGCGGCAAGACGATGATGAAGATCGCCGCCGATGCCTTTGAGTACCCCGGAACGGCATACCCCTCCAACCTCTGGGCCTATGACGGGGACGGCAACACCACCCTCGACCTGATCTTTGCCGATGCGACGAAGCAGTACGATAACGGCGAGGTGAAGGACGTGACGCTGCTCTTCAGCGGCGATAAGACCGGCTTCGCGGCGGGCGACAAAACCGTCACGATACAGAAATAAGACAGCGCCCGCGGGGAGCGGCGCGCCTCCGCGGGCATCCGGGGGACGGCGTCCCAAACGGGCATCCGGGGGACGGCGTCCCAAACGGGCACCCGGGGGACGGCAGACCGGGCCGGGGAAGCCCCTTACGCGGGACAGAAAGCGAGAAGGACATGGTCACGATCAAGGAGATCGCCAAACGGGTCGGCAAGACGGAAGCCACCGTCTCGATGGCGCTCAACAACAAGCCGGGCGTCAGCGATGCGGTGCGGAACAACATCAAGCAGGTCGCCCTCGACATGGGCTATATGCCGAACATCATCGCAAGGGAGCTTTCGACGAAGGTCAGCTCCACGGTCGGGCTGGTCGTGCCGGATCTCGGCAACCCCTTCTTCTCGGCGTTTGCCGGGAGCGTCAACAACTGCCTGTCGGCGCGCGGCTACAAGATGATGATCTCGATCTCGAACCAGTCGGTCGGGAACGAGGCGGCGGCGGTCTTCGACATGATCTCCCGCCGCGTCGACGGGATCATCATCGTGCCGGTCACCGACGAGGTGGGAACGGCGGACTATGCGGGGGTGCTGAAGCAGTCGGGAATCCCCTTCGTCCTTGCGACCTCCTATTACCCGGCGTGGGAGACGCATCGGGTGATGTCGGATCTGACAACGGGGGAGCGGCTGGCCTACGATTATCTGATCAAGATCGGCCATCGCCGCATCCTCTTCCTCGGCACCAACCCCCTCTCCCCCTCGAACTCCCTTCGGATCAAGGGCGCCTACAGCGCCTGCGAGAAGCTCGGCTTCCCGCCGGAGGAGCTGGTGGAGGTGCAGTCGCTGAAGGCGCCGGATTTCCGGAACGCCTATCAGTTCATGCGGGAGGAGCTGGCAAAAAAGCGCTTCCGCTATACGGCAATCACGACGATCAACGACATCATGGCTCTCGGCGTGATGAAGGCGCTGACCGAATTCGGGCTGAAGGTGCCGCAGAATGTCTCGCTGATGGGCTTTGATAATCTGATCTTCTCCGAGATCGCCACCGTCCCGCTCTCGACCGTGGAGCAGGATATCGTCGGGATCTCGGAGCGCACCGTCGAGTCGCTGCTCGACGGAAGCTGGAAGAATCCCGAATGCGTCAGGATCAGGCCGCGGCTGGTGCTGCGGTCCTCGGCCTGCGCCAACAAAAGCTGAAACTGCGGAAAGGAATGAGCGAATGAAAGAGAAACTGATCGCGCTTCTTCTGATGACGGCGCTGCTGGCGGCTCTGCCGTCGCTGACCGCCTGCCGGAAGGAAGCGGGAAAGGACGATGACAGCACCGCCTCCGGCGGGACGACTGTGACGGAGGAGGACAGGATCTATCCCGAGCTGCCGGACAAGACCTATTCCGATTATGAATTTACCTTTGCCCAGTGGGACATCGACGGCTGGGGGATGCTGCAGGACATTACGGCGGAGGCCTCCGACGAATCGAAGGTCGGCGCCGCCGTCTATCGGCGCAACCGCACGATCGAGGACCGCTATGACGTGACGATCGGCCTGCTGTCGCAGGATATCAACACCATTCAGCAGACCTATCAGCAGCAGGTGGGCTCGGGGGATCAGGACGTCGACGTCTTTCTTGTGCGGTCGCACGAGATGCAGTTCGTGCTGCCCGCCGATCTCTGCCTGGATCTGCACGAGCTGCCCTACTGCGATTTTGAAAAGCCCTGGTGGGACAGCAACGCCGTCAGCCAGTTCTCCATCGGCGGCAGGCTCTATATGGTGGAATCGGATATCACCCTCCGCGACAAGAACGCCACCGCCTGCGTGATGTTCAACAAGCGCGTCCAGCAGGACTATAACATCGGGGAGATCTATCCCCTCGTCGAGCGCGGGGAATGGACCTGGGACAAGATGATCGAGCTTGCTAAAAAGGCGACGCATGACAACGGCGATTCGGTTTGGAACGAGGAGGATACCTGGGGGCTGGTCTCGCTGGACGATCTGACCTATATCATGCTCCACGGCGGCGGCGGACGCTATGCGACCAAGGATTCCGATGACCTGCCGATCCCCGGCTTCCGTGACGAGAGGACGCTGGAGGTGGCGCAGAAGGTGGTGGATATCCTCTTCAACGAGGAGTATTTCTTCCATCTCTCCAAAAGCACGGCAAGCGACAGCGGCTCGATCTTCACCGATAACAGGGCCCTGTTCTACACCGACGCGATCTTCCGCGCCCAGAGCTTCAACGACATGGAGGCCGACTTCGGCATCATGCCCGTCCCGAAGTACAACGAGGCACAGAAGGACTACGGTCACTCGGTTTCGATCCATTTCTCCTCCGCCCTGACCGTTCCGAAGACCAACAACAATCCCGAAAGGACCTCCGTTATCCTGGAGGCGCTGGCGGCGGAATCGAAGTATACGGTGATTCCGGAATACTACGACATCTACGTCAAGGTGCGCAACACCCGCGACGAGGAGGCCAAGGAGATGCTCGATCTGATCTTCGCGACCCGCGTCTATGATCTCGGGGAGTTCTTCCAGTTCGGCGCGTTCAACTCCGCCTTCCTCCGCATCTGGACCAACCATACCACGGAGGGGGTCGCCACGCTCTATCAGCAGTACGATGCCAGGGTGCAGGCGGCGATCGAGGAGTTTATCGAGAAGGTGGTCAGGGAATGAGGGTGCTGTCTCCCTGCCCGTATCGGGTCTTTCAGCGGGGCGTCCCGCTGACATTGAAGCTGTGGTCGGAGAAGCGCCCGACCGCCTGCCGGGTGCTGGTCAGAGAGGCCGGGTCGGAGGAACCGGTCTTCGAGGGGACGCTGCCCCTCTTCGAAGGCATGGCTGCGGACTCCCCCGACTGCGGCGCAAAGCCGCGGGAAGGAATGGCTGCGGACTCCCCCGACAGCGCCGCAAAACGGCGGGAAGGAATGGCTGCCGGCGGCGGGGGGCTTCTGACCGCCTCGCTCTCCCTCCCCGCGGGAGGCTGGTATACGATCACGGTGACGGCGGCGGGGGAGCAGGTCACCGTCTCTCCCTTCGGGGTCGGGGAGGTCTTTGTCATCGCCGGCCAGTCCCACGCCACCAATTCCAACAACCGACAGTTCCGCGTGCGGGAGCCGCAGGGACGGATCACCGTCTATGATCCCGCCGACGGAAGCTGGCGGGTGGCACACGACCGACAGCCCTGCTACGACTCCTCGGAGTACAACGCCCGCTTCGGCAGCCTCTGGCCGGTCACCTTCGATGCCCTGTTCGAGCGGCTGCGGCTGCCCGTCGGCATGACCAACGCCGCCTACGGCGCAACGGCGCTCTTTCAGTGGATGCCGGGGCATGAGAGCCGCCTGTTTGAGAACCTGCTTACCTGCTGCCGCGCGGCGGGGCAGTTCCGGGCGATCCTGTGGCAGCAGGGGGAATCGGATGTGATGTGGCGGACGGAAACCGCCGATTATGTGGCGGGGATGAAGCGGCTGAAGGCCTCGCTGGAGGCGGCGCTCGGCTTCGGAACGAGGTGGCTGGTCGCCAAATCGACGATCCATCCCTCCGTCTATCATGAGCCGGAGCAGGAGGAGAAGATCCGCGCCGCGGACGATATTCTGTGGCAGACCGAGGGCTTCTTCCCGGGGCCCGACACCGATACCCTTACCGGCGACTGCCGCGACGCGCCCCAAACCTTCAGCGGCCATCTGACCGAAAAGGGACAGCTTCTGGCGGGGGCGATGTGGGCGGAGTGCCTGGCGGGCTTCATCAAACGGGATTCAGAACGATAAAAGGAAGCGGCATCGGCCGCAGGGAGAGATATGGAAACGCAATTCGGTAAATTCAGAATGCACATCGTCCCGCACACCCATTGGGACAGAGAATGGTATTTTACGCTGGAGGAATTCCGCTATCGGCTGCTGCGGCTGATCGATCTGCTGATCGACTGCATGGAGCGGGATCAAATCCGGTACTTTATCCTCGACGGGCAGACGATCGCGATCAAGGATTATCTGGAGCGCCGCCCGGAAAACCGTCAGCGGCTGCTCCGCCTCATCGCGGAGAACCGCATCTTCATCGGCCCGTGGTATACGCAGCCCAATGTCTTCATGTCCTGCGCCGAGGCGCAGGTGAGGAATCTTGAATTCGGCGCGCGGGACATCGCCGGATACGGCGGCGGGCTGGAGGTCAACTATATGCCGGATCAGTTCGGCTTCCCGACGCAGCTTCCGCAGCTGATGAAGGGCTTCGGCCTCGGCGTGATGGTCGGGGGACGGGGCATGGACAAGGGAAGCGATACCTATTTCGTCTGGGAGGGCGCGGACGGCACGGAGGTGAAGGCCTGCGCGCTGCCGCACTCCTACATCAATGCCCACTGTATCAGCACGAACAACGAGCCGGTCACCTTCAACGTCTTCGGCTGTACGATCCGCATGGCGCCCCTGCAGGAGCAGATGGCGGTCATTCTGAGCGAGCGGGAGCGCTGCCCCGCGCCGCAGCTTCTGGCGCTCAACGGCGTCGATCATATGTTCCCCAACCCCACCATGCCCGAGACGGTGGAGAAGATCAACCGCGACTATCCGGAGGTCGAGGCGGTGCAGAGCAACTTCGGACTTTATCTGAAGGATGTGGAGGCGACCCTCACCCGCCCCCTCCGCCATCGGAAGGGGGAGCTGCGCGATCCCCGCGAGAATCTCATCCTCCCCGCCTCCCAGTCGATGCGGATGGACGTGAAGCTAAGGAACATCTGCTGCGAAAAGACGCTGATCCGCCGCGCAGAGCCGCTGCTTGCGCTCATGAAGACGCTGGGACAGGACAGACTGCCGCAGGCCGATCTTGACGCGGCATGGGAGCTGATGCTGCAGAATCACGCGCACGACAGCCTCTGCTGCGCCAACTCCGAGCCGAGCTACCGCGAGATCCTCACCCGCTACGACAAGGTGAGCGATATCGCGCGGGAGTCGCTGACCGATATGGAGCAGCACCTGCTCCGCCTGATCGGGGGGCTGCCGGAGGAGTCGGTCGTCGTCTTCAATCCCTCCCCCTTCGATCGGGAGGAGCCGATCAGCTTTGAGCTGACGACCGCTGCCCTGCGGGATTACGCCGAGCCGCATCTCTATGTCGACGGGGAGGAGATCCCCTGTCGGATCAACGGCGTGCGGACCGATACCCTGCTCCGCTTCGTCCCCTTTTCGGGACGGGTCGGGGAGCTGCCGGTCGCGATCTTTCACGTCACGGCCTGGCCGGGACGGATCCCCGCCCTCGGCTGGCGGACGATCGGGATCCGGGGCGGCGGCGTGCAGGCCAAGCCGATCGAAGGTCTGGTTACCTCCTTCCGCAGCATGGAAAACGAATTTCTGCGGGTCGAGGTGGCGGACGACGCGACGGTGACGGTGACTGACAAGCGGACAGGCGAGAGCTACCGCGGGCTGAACGCCTTCCTTGACAACGGCGAGGCGGGGAACGGCTTCCAGCATATCCCGCCCTGTCATGATCTGACGGTGGTCTCCTGCGGGGAGGAGATGTCGGTCTCGATCGAGGAGAACAGCCCGGAGCGGGGGGTGCTGGTTGTCAGTCAGAAGATGTCCCTCCCCGACGGACTCACCCCCGACGGCCTCGGACGGAGCGAACGCCGGGTCGGGATCGGGATTACCTGTCGGCTGATTCTGAATCGGGGCGCGGATCGGGTGGAATTCGAGACGGAGGTCGACAACCGCGTGCCGGATCACCGCCTCCGCGTCGCCTTCCCGACCGACTGCGCCTCCGAAACCGCCTACTGCGGGCAGCCCTTTGACGTGACGGAGCGGCCGATCCGGCCGGAAGCGCCGAATTATATGGGAGAAGGGGACTATGAGCCCTATGTCTGCTATCATCCGATGCAGGAGTTCTGCGGCATAACCGACGGGAAGCGGGGGGCTGCGGTCGCCGCGGAGCTGTTGGAATATGAGGTGCTTCCGATGCGGCGCACCCTGACGCTGACGCTGCTCCGCGCGACCGATCGACTGCTGGTCGGCGTGCTGGCGACCGGCTCGAAATTCCGCCTGCCGGCGGCGCAGATGCTCGGCAAGACCGTCTTCCGCTATGCCTTCATTCCGCACGCAGGCGGGTATCAGAACGCTCTGCGGGGGATCGAGGCGGCATCGCATCCCCTGATCGCGGTGCAGAAGGACTTCCTGGAGGAGCAGAGTATGCCGGATTATCGGGCGCCCCGTCCCCTCCTGCCGCTCTGCGGCGGCTTCCTCCGGCTGGAGGGGGACGCCGTGATGACCTCCCTCCGTCCGTCCTGCTCGGAGGAGGGCGCGGTATCCCTCCGCTTCTTCAACCCGCTTCCGGAGCGCGGCAGGGTCACCCTGACGGTCGACGAGCGCTTCCGTCTCGACGGCGCGGAGGCGGTGCGGATCGATGAAAAGGAGGCGGAGGAGCGGGAGCTTCAACTGACGGTGTCGGACAATACCGTAACCTGCGCCCCCGCCGGCAAGCAGATCGTGACCCTGAAGCTGAAGATCACCTTGAAATAATCGGCAAGAAAGGCTGTGTATATCATGAAAAGATCGGAAATCAACGCGATAATGAAAAAAGCCCTCGCCTTTATCCGGGAGCAGGGCTTCCTCCTCCCGCCCTTCGTCCTCTGGGGACCGGAGGATTGGGCGGACAAGGGGGAGGAGTATGACGAGCTGAAGCGGAATATGCTGGGCTGGGACATCACCGATTTCGGCAGCGGCGACTATCACCGCGTCGGGCTGCTGATGATCACCCTCCGCAACGGAAATCTCTATAATCCGCGGTATGTCAAGCCCTACGCCGAAAAGCTCCTCATCACGGAGGAGGAGCAGGTCACGCCCTATCACTTCCATCGGCAGAAGATGGAGGATATCATCAACCGCGGGGGCGGCAACCTTATCGTCAAAATCTATAACAGCACCCCCGACGGGGGCTTCTCGGAGGAGGACGTGACGGTCAGCTCCGACGGGCGCAACTTCACCATGCCCGCCGGTAGCGAGATCCGCCTCACCCCCGGTCAGAGCATCACGCTGCTGCCGGGGCAGTACCACAGCTTCTGGGGAGAGAAAGGGTACGGGACGGTTCTGCTCGGGGAGGTTTCCAAGGTCAACGACGACCGCGTCGACAATCGTTTTTACGAGGAGGTCGGCCGCTTCCCGGCGATTGAGGAGGACGAGCCGCCGCTGCACCTGCTCTCGATGGATTACCGCGAATTTGCCACACTCGGATGAACGGAAAGGAAGGAAAAGAATGAAAAAAACATGGGGAATCCTGCTGTCGCTCCTGCTGGCGGCGGGAATGATGCGGCCCTGCCTTGCGTATGAGCCGAAGACGGCGGAGGCCGTGAAGGCGACGGCGATCGTCGACGCCGAAATGGAGGAAATCTGGCAGCAGACCGACGTGCTGAAGGTGGAGCTTGTCAACAAGACGATCATTTATCAGCCCGACCATCCTTCTCAGGCGACGGCGGAGGTGAGGCTGCTGTGGGACGAGCGTTATCTGTATGTCTTCGCCGTGGTGCGCGATCCCACCCTCTTTACGGGGAACGAGCTGGGAAGCAGCGCCTTCATTGCCGACGGCATCGAGTTCCAGATCGACGAGGGCAACGATAAGAGCGGCAAGAATAACGTCGGAGCGGGCAACCCCGCCGCCGGCTCCTTCCAGATCTTTGCCGACGGCTCGAAGAGCGGCTTCGGAGCGCTGTATACGGCGGGGGCAAGCGGCTTCCGCTATGCGATTGCCGAGGAGGAGGACGGCTATACGGCGGAGGCGGCGATCCCGTGGAATACCCTCGCCCCGAAGGTCGGGGGACAGATCGGCTTCGAGATTCAGATCAACGATAATATCACGGGACAAACCCGCGAGGGGCTTGTCTCCTGGAACTCCGACGCCTGCCTCGGATGGCAGGATACCGAGGCGATGGGGACGATCACGCTGGTCGATTCGCCGGAGGGCTACGTCCCGCCCGTCACCGAGCCGCCTGCCACCGAGCTTCCCGCCACCGAGCCTCCCGCCACCGAGCCGCCCGCCACGGAGGCTCCTGCCACAGAGGCTCCGTCCGGAGCGCTCTCGACCGGGACGCAGCAGCCGGGATCGACTCCCGCAAGCACCGAGCCGGGGGAAAACTCTCCGAACGGGACGCTCACAGCGGTGCTGATTGTGGCTGCAGTCGTGGTCGTGGCAGCGGTCGTTACGGTTCTGGTCAGGAAAAAGAAGTAAATGTCGGAGACGGTCGATTGCTCCCGCACGCCGGCAGAGCAGGCAAACAGGCGAGCTGCCGCTTCCGAGGTCTGCCGGCGGGGGCGTCCCGACAGGAGGACTTCGGGAAAGGATAGGATGATGAAATACAGGATTCTGCCGCTTACGGCGCATCCGAGGTCTGCGGCGGGGGAATCCCGACAGAGGACTTCGGGAAAGGATAGGATGATGAAAAAACACAGGATTCTGCCGCTGTTTGTGCTGCTGACGGTGCTTCCGACGCTCCTGCTTGCCTGCCGGCGGGAGGGCTTGCCCTCCGCCGGCGATCCGGTCGGGAGCGGAGAGGGAGACCGCGCCGACTCCGAAACGCCGCAGGAGTCCTTCGGGACTCCCGACACCGAGGCACCCGACACCGAGGCACCCGACACCGAGCCTCCCGCCGCCCCGGAGCTGAAGGCAAGCGGCTGGTGCGCGGTCGGGAAGCTGGAGGGGGATCGCGCGACGATTCTGGCCGACACCGGCGCGGTGACCACCCTCCGCTGTCTCGGGGAGGTCACGCCGGGGCTGATCCATGCCTATGAATACGATCGCCGGACGCAGACGCTGCGGCTGACGCTCGCCCCCACCTTCCCGGAGGTGGCGGAGCGGGACAGCGCCGGAAACGATCTGTCGGCATGGAATATGGGAGCCTATCCCTCCTCCTCCTCCCTGTATTACGGCGGGAGCTATGCCCTGTCGGACGATACCCCCGTCTTTGTGCGGTACGGGAACACCGAATGGCGGCTGGCTCACGGGAAGGCGGCCTTTGCCTCCGACGGGCTGACAAGGGGCTATATCCATGCCGAGGGCAGCCGACTTTGCTTTGTGATGATCGTCGGCGCGTGCGGCTCCCTTGAGACGATGCGCCCCGCCGACGCGGAGGTGACGCGCTGCATGGATCCCGACGGGATCGGCTTCCCGCGGGGGAACATTTCGCTCGACGGCGGGGAGATCCCCGACGAAAGGCCGCAGCCTGAGCTTGATGACAAGGGGCTGACCGTCCCGGACGGAAGCGGGCAGACCCTGATCTATAAGAGGATCGGGGACAAGCTCCTGCGGATGAGCTTCCTGCCCCCGACGCAGCGGGTTTATGACAAGGCTCCCGTCTGTTTCCTGATCACGGGCGGAGGCTGGAATTCCTGTGACCGACAGGGAATGCTCGGCTTTTCCGCGATTTCGGCAGAGAAGCTCCGCGCTGCGGGCTTCGCGGTCACCAGCCTCGATTACCGCATTCTGCAGGACGGCGCCGATATGAACGCGATGATTTCCGACTGCCTCGACGGCGTGCGCTATCTGGTGCATTACGCGGAGGAGGCGGGGATCGATCCGGAGCGGATCGTGATCGCGGGGCATTCGGCGGGGGGACAGCTTGCGCTGATGACCGCCCTCGGAGAGCAGAGCCGCTTTACGAAGGATTCGGTATTTGCCGGGCTGACCTATCGCCCCCTCGGCTGCGTGGCGATGAGCCCGCTGACCGTCTGCTATCCGACGGAGGGACGGCTGCTGACCGCCGTTTCCCATCTGCCGCAGCTCTTTGAGAGCGAGGAGGAGGCAAAGGCGTGCAGCCCCCTCGACGCGCTGACGGCGCAGTCCTGCCCCATCCTCATTACCACGGGGACGGAGGACCCGGTCGTATACCCGGAAAACACCTATCTTTTCCGCGATCGTGCGGAGGCGCTCGGCGCGCCGGTCACGGTGCTGCTGTCGGAGCGCGCGGGGCACAGCTATGAGCCGATGAACGGCGCGGGAAGCGTTTCGGTTTCCTTTACCGGGCTGCAGAACCTTGTCGCAGACTATATCCTCGGACTGCTCCGGGAGCAATAGGGCGGCTTTATTCCATCAAGATGACACGGAGGTAACCATGAAGAAGATCACGGCACTTTTGATCGCAGCGATTCTCTGCTGCTCCCTTTTCATTCCGACACTCCCCGTTTCCGCCGCCGAAGAGACCGGCTACTGCGCCGTGGGGGAGGTCGATCAGACCCGCGCGGCGGTGCTGCTTGCAGACGGAAGCATTCTGAACGTTCCCTTCTCCGGGGAAGCGCCGACGCCCGGAACGGTCTGCCGCTATCTTGTGACGGACGGCAGCTATCTCTTCACCGCCGTCAGTTTTCCGGGCTATTCCGCCTGGCGCATCTTCGACAATCCCGACGAGAACGGGGACTATTTCTGGGACGGCGGGCAGACCTACGGCTTTCTGGCCGATACGGCGGTCGGCTTTCTGAAGTTCTCCGACACGAGTTGGCGGATCGCGCATGGCAAGCATATGATCACCATAGCGGAGGGCGTCGGGGATATGGCGGGGACGGCATGGCCCTGCAATATCGAGGCGCTCTGGAACGACGGGCTGCAAAAGATGGATCTGATTTTTGCCGACTGCAGCAAGACCTATCCGAAGGGGCCGCAGCCCGGAAAGCTCTTTGATCCGAGCGGCGCGGGCTTCACCTCGGGCGATCTGGAGGTCGTGCTGAGCGACCTGCCCGCACCGGAGCCGCCTCAGATCATTAAGCGCCGCTTCTGCGCCGTGGGGGAGGTCGACGAGACCGCGGGGCTGGCTTCCGTCCTGACGGCGGACGGTACGGTCCGCACCGTCCGCTATGAGGGAACGGCGCCGGTCAGCGGCAGGGTTCATCTGATGACGGAGCAGGACGGCGTTTTCCGCTTCACGGAGCATACCTATTATGCCGAAGGGGCCCAGTGGCGGGTCTTTGACGGACAGATCGAGGGCTCGGCGGAGCAGGCGGATTTCTTCTCCGCCTATGACGCTTCCGGCGGGGAGACGCGGCTCTACTGCGCAGAGGACTGCGTGACCTTTATCCGCTTCAGCCCGACCAACTGGGCGGTGGTGAAGGGGGGCAATGCCATCGGCATCACAAGCCGCCTCGATCCCGACTTCGATTATACCGCCTATCCCTCCGGGCTGATGTTCAGCTGGAACACCGCCGAGCTTGTAAGTATGCAGTCGCAGATCGATTCCGTCTTCTGCGACGCGGAGGCATATCCCGACGCCACCCGCTACTATACGGCGGATCAGAGCCGCATGATCAGGGGCGATAAGGAATTGAGGATCGAGACCTCTCCCGAAACGGCCGATCGTGGGATCGGCGCGGCGGCCGCGGTGCTTGCGGCGGTCGGCATGATAACGGTCTGCAGGAAAAGAGGGCGCGCCCGCCCCGCCGACGGAAGAAAATAACGCCCCGCCCGCGCAACAGGAACCCGTCTCACCGACGGACGAGGACATCGCTCCGCCCGCGCAACAGGAACCCGTCTCACCGACAAGAGGTCAGCCCCCGGCGGCGGAGGATAACGCTCCGCCGTAGGCAGGGTGCGGGACACAGGAGGATCCGCAACACAAAACCGCTGCCTGACGCAGCGGTTTTGTGTTGCGGTTATTTGTCGTCGGAGGCGGAGGCGGAGACGGCTTCCTCCTCGTTATAATCGATCATCGTCATGGGATCGAGGGGCTCGCCGTCCAGCTCCAGCTCGAAATGCAGATGCGGCTCGTCGGAAATTTCAATGATGGCGCTGTCTCCGACGACGCCCAGCACCTGTCCGGCATAGACGGTCGCCCCCTCCTCGATCCCGTCGGCAAATCGGTCGGAGAGATTGCGATAGCGGGAGATCAGCCCGTCGCCGTGATCGATCACGACGGTGTAGCCCATGAAGGGATCATAGCCTGCCGCCGTGACGGTGCCGTAAGCGCAGGACAGAACGTCGTCTCCCTCGGTACACTCGATGTCAATTCCCTGATGTACCCGATAGTCATTCATGGTAACGGAATAGACGGCGTTTGTGAGGTCGTGGTGCTTGTAGACGTTCCCCTGAACCGGCATCAGCACCTTGAGCTTCGTCCAGTCCTTCTTCGGCGGCACGTCGGTCGGCTTCCATTCGTCGTCGGGAGGGGTGATCGTCGGCTCCTCGGTGTCGACGGAGGCGGGGCGGTCGGTCTGAGGGGGACGGGTGGAGGACGGGCGGTCGGGCGCGGCTTCCGTGACGGTGTCGGGCGCGGGGGGATCCTTCTCGCCGCGCTTGGAGCTGCCGAAGAAGGTGTACATGGTCACGACGAGGATCGTCACCGCCATCAGGGTCAGTCCGATATAGACGATGCGGCCGATCAGGGTTCTTTTTTGACTGTAATTCATCTGGAATCATCCTTTCGAGCATGGTTTTTTCGTTGTCACCCTTATTTTTACCTTGCGTCCGGTTTTTATTCATGAAACGGCCGATTTAATTTGCCGGCGGGTAAGGAAAAAATGACCGCAGCATCAAAAAAACCGCCGACGGCGGGGCGAAGGGTTTGGACAGTGGATGAATCGCGGCGCGGGAGAGGATGACTCGCGGCGGGGAAACAAGCGGTTCGGGGACGCGAGGCAAGCAAATGCCCCGCCGACGGCGAGGCGAAGGGATGCGGGAACCGGCGCGGGAGCGGGTGAATCGCGGAGGTGGCAATCGGACGACTCGCGGGCGCGAGAAAAACGAACGCCCCGCCGACGGCGGGGCGAAGGGGGATCGGGGAAAGGCGATTCGCAAAACGTCAGAAAAAGAACTTCTTCTTCAGCGACTCACGGAGCGGGCGGCAGATCCCGATGACGATCAGCATCATGCCGAGCAGGAAAAAGACCGAGAGCGGATAGAGCGACCAGACGAACATCCTCGCCTTGTCAAAGGTGAGGTACATCAGAAATTCCGCCAGCACCGACATTCCGCCCAGCAGGATCAGCGCGCCGCCGAAAATGAACAGCTCCCCTCCCCGCGTGTAGCGCGTCAGCGCCACGACCGCCGTGACGATCAGCCCCAGCCCCCCGACAAGCGGAAAGGCGAAGGGGAGAAACCAGCTCCTGTCGGTCGCGGCGCAGATATAGAGCAGATACAGCCCGCAGGCGGCAAAGTCGATCGGCACGAAGATCACGGGATTGGGGCGCTTGAACCAGATCGGCAGAACGATCAGAATATAGAGCAGCAGCAGCGCGCCGGAAGCGTAGCCGGACCAGACGATCCGTCCGTTGATCTCACGGTCGCAGATCAGGCAGAGCAAAAAGGGGATCAGAAACAGGACCGTCAGCACGAACAGCACCCCGCTGCGGGGCGCGCCCTCGATAACGGCGCCGGGATAGGGGGGATAGGGCGCGGGGGAGAGGGGACGGGCTTCCCCGGGGCAAATCACCTCCGTCCCGCAGAGGGGACATTTCTTTTCACTGTCGGCAAGCTCTACGCCGCATTTGACACAGTACATAGCGGGAAACTCCTTTCAGATCTTGGGCGCGCCGTGGCGCTCCTCGCGCTGATTGCTCTCGATGAGAATATGCAGCCCCCTGCGGCGCAGCTCGGTGAAGAAGCGCCGCTCCAGCTCCGACTCGCGGATGTTGCGGATGAAATTGATATACAGCTTCCCGCCGTAGGAGCAGACGCCGCAGTTGCAGGGGGTCTTGGCCTGTACGCCGAGGACGAAATCGATCCGTCTGACATGGGCTGCCAGCGCCTCCGGGAGGCGGACCGCGCCGAGATTCGACAGACAGATGCTCGATTTCTTCTCCCCCACGCAGTTGTAAACCATCTTCATGGCGAAATTCTTGAGGAAAAGAGGCATGACGCGCAGAATCGGGGACTGCTCCGAGCGGACGTTGGCGGTGAATTTCGCAGACATTTTCTTGGGGTTCAGCTCCAGCGCCATGCTGTGGTGGATGACGCTGACCATCTCCTCGAAGCTGTATTCCCCCAGCTTGGGATCGATTCCCGGCGTGATATAGGAGGCGAAATTCCGCATCGTATCGCTGTCGAAGAGCTTGCGCAGATTGACGGGGATCAGGATCCGCACCGACTCCCGCGCCCTCGGATCGGGAACGCGCTCGTTCTGGATCTCGTAGATGGCCTTCATCATCACGGCGGCGAGGAAGACCGTCAGGGTCGTGCCGTGTGCCTTGGCGAGGCGCAGCACCTCGTCGGTATCGAGAATGCCGGTTGTGACATGGAGAAAGCCGTCCGGCTCGCGGCTGCCGGGGAGGCAGTAGGCGTTATCCTCGCGGCGGCTTGCGCCGACCGGGGAATCGTAGCGCCCGAAGCTGTCCTCCAGCTCCGATTCCGTCGCCTCCTCCCCGACGTCGAGGATGCCCTCCTCGCAGGGGATGTCGGCGCCGTAGCGAAGGCGGGCGTAGACGGCGGCCAGCGTCTTGACAAAGACCAGCCCGCCGTTTCCGTCGGTGACGGAATGGAAGAATTCCGCCGAAATGCGGTTCTGATGATACAGCACGCGGAAGGCGCAGCGGCGGATGCTGCGGAAGGTCATGCGGTTGAGGGAGCAGCTGCTCTCGCTCATCACGCGGGGGGCCTCCGGGATCTGCTCCAGATAGTACCAGAAGGCGCCGGTGCGGAGCCGGACGGCGACGGAGGGAAAGCGCCGGACGGTGAGGTCAAGCGCCTGCTGAAGCAGGGCGGGATCGATCTCGTCCGCGAAGGTCACCGAGAGGCGGAAGACGTTGGTCCAATATTTGCGCCGCGCGGCGGGATAGATCTTGGCGGCGTTGTCGAGCTTCATCCAGCGCAGGTTCTGTTTCATTTCGATACCGGCAGCGTCGATCCCGTAGGGCATCGGGACTGCATCCTTTCATCAGAATAGGGGCGGTCATTCCGCCGAGCAGGGGGTGGTCATTCCGCCGAGCAGGGGGCGGTCATTCCGCCGAGCAGGGGGCGGTCATTCCGCCGCGTCGGGGAAGAGGCAGCGCTTGGCAAAGCGGCACAGCTCCCCGGTGTCGTCCCGTGTCTCGTCCAGCCCGTAGACGACATAGGCGTGCCAGAGGCCGGGGCGGATGATGTGGCGGCTTTGGCAGCCGGCGCTCCGGAGCTTTTCGTCCAGCCCGACGGCGTCGTCGAGCATCACCTCGTCGCCTCCCGAAAAAATCAGCGAGGGCGGCAGCCCCCGAAGCTCTCCGAAGAGGGGGGAGACCAGCGGATCGCGGGGATCGCTCCCCTCCGGCAGATAGCAGTCGGCAAAATACTGCAGCCTCTCCCGCGTCATCGAGGGATCGATCTCGCGGTTGCGCTCGTAGGATTCCCCCGACATCGTCAGATCCGTCCAGGGGGAGATCGCAACCAGCCCCGCGGGAAGCGGCTTGTCCATTTGCCGCAGCTTGAGGCAGAGGCTGTAGATCAGCCCGCCCCCCGCCGATTCGCCGCAGAGCAGCAGCTTTTCGGGGGGGACCGCCATCGTTTCAAGGAGGCGGCGGTAGAGGAAGAGGCAATCGCGGAGCGCGGCGGGATAGGGATGCTCCGGCGCCAGCCGATAGGCGGGGCAGAAGACCCGCAGCCTAAGCTCATCCGCCAGCACCGAGCCGAAGCCCCGCGCATATTCCGCGCCCCCCGCGACGTAGCCCCCGCCGTGGATATAGAGAACGGCGGCGTCGGGGTCGCGCAGGCGCGACGGGGTGATCAGCCCGCATTCGAAATCGGGGAAGGTCAGCTTTTCATAGCGCTCCTCCCGCCGAAGCGGCAGCGAGATCAGCTCCCCGATGGCGGTCTGCCCTGCGCGGGAGGCGGACAGGGAGCAGCCGGTGATGATCGGCTTGAGGATCTCCAGCTGTTTTCTTACAAATCGGATCGTCAGTTTCAAGATGGTTCCGGCTCTTTCTCGGCAGACGGTCGGGGTCATCGCTTCAGTATAGCAGACCGACCGTCGTGATTTCATGTACGGACTGTAACTTTTCCGTGATCGTCGGGGAAAACAAAGGAGCCGCCGTGAGGCGGCAGCTCCCCCGACAGCGGCTTAAAAACGGAGTTTCTCCTCGATATAGGCCTTCAGCCCGTCAATCGGGAGGCGGAGCTGCTCCATCGAATCGCGGTCGCGCACCGTCACGCAGCCGTCATTCTCGCTTTCGAAGTCATAGGTGATGCACATCGGCGTACCGATCTCATCCTGACGGCGGTAGCGCTTGCCGATGGAGCCGGTCTCGTCGTAATCGACGTCGAAATCGCGGCAAAGGGCCTGATAGATCTTCTGCGCCGGCTCGCCCAGCTTCTTGGAAAGGGGCAGGACCGCCGCCTTGAAGGGCGCAAGGAAGGGATGGAGGCGAAGTACCGTCCGCACGTCGTTCTTTTCGGGATCGACGATCTCCTCGTCGTAGGCCTCGCAGAGAAAGGCGAGGGCGACGCGGTCGGCGCCGAGGGAGGGCTCGACGACATAGGGAATATAGCGCTCGTTGGTGTCGGGGTCGAAGTAATCGAGCGATTTTCCGCTCGCCTCCTGATGCCGACCGAGGTCGTAGTTCGTGCGGTCCGCGATCCCCCACAGCTCGCCCCAGCCGAAGGGGAAGAGGTATTCGATATCGGTGGTGGCCTTGGAATAGAAGGACAGCTCCTCCTTCGCATGGTCGCGCAGGCGCATATTCTCCGGCTTCATGCCGAGGCCCAGCAGGAAGTTCTTGCAGTAATCCTTCCAATAATAGAACCACTCAAGATCGGTGTCGGGCTTGCAGAAGAATTCGCACTCCATCTGCTCGAATTCGCGGGTGCGGAAGGTGAAGTTGCCGGGGGTGATCTCGTTGCGGAAGGATTTCCCGATCTGGCAGACGCCGAAGGGGAGCTTCCTGCGGGTGGTGCGCTGCACGTTTGCAAAGTTCACGAAGATGCCCTGCGCCGTTTCGGGGCGGAGGTAGACCTCGTTCTTGGAATCTTCGGTCACGCCGATGAAGGTCTTGAACATCAGGTTGAACTTGCGGATATCGGTGAAGCTGCGGCTGCCGCATTCCGGGCAGGCGATGCCGTTCTCCCGGATATACTGCGACATCTGCTCGAAGGTCATCCCCTCGGCGCTGCCGCCGTTATCCTCGATGAGCTTGTCCGCGCGGTGGCGGGCATGGCAGTCGCGGCAGTCCATCAGCGGGTCGGAGAAGCCGCCGACGTGCCCTGACGTGACCCATGTCTGGGGATTCATGATGATGGCGGAGTCAAGCCCGACGTTGTAGGGGCTTTCCCTGACGAATTTCTGCCACCACGCCTTCTTGACGTTGTTCTTGAAGGCGACGCCGAGAGGACCGTAGTCCCAGGCGTTGGCAAGTCCGCCGTAGATCTCGCTGCCGGGGTAGACGAAGCCGCGTCCCTTGCAGAGCGCAACGATCTGATCCATTGTTTTTTCTGTGTTGTTCATATCCGTTATATCCTTCCGATCGGGCGACTGTCGTTCAGCCCTTGAATTTATATTGTTCGAAATATTCGATCGCCTGCACCGTGTTGGGGGTGAAATAGGCGGCCTCTCCCGTCCCGACCGTCGTGCCGGGATAGAGATAATCCCGCACCGTCATCTTGGGGTAGGCGAAAATGAGGTCGATGTTGCTGCCGAGGTCGTCCAGCGTGAAGTTGGTCTCGAAATAATCGGCGTAGCGGGTGTAGAGGACGGCGGAGTCGGCATAATTGCTCTGCACCAGGAGCTTCTTCATCAGCTCCTTGAGGAAGTTGACCGCGCAGCGCCGCCGGGAGGCGTCTCCGTCGCGGTAGGCGCAGTAGCGGAGCATATCGAGCGCCTTTTTGCCGTCGAGCTTCTGTGAGCCGCGGCGGAGGTCGATGTAGAGGCCGAGCGATTCGTCGACGTAGTACATATCGGTCTCGACATAGTAGGTGATGCCCCCGAGATCATCGATCACTCGGATGAAATCCTCGATCGAGACGACGGCGTAGTAGTCGATCGGCAGACCGGTCATCGCCATGACCTTCTCGCAGAGCGCTTCGATCCCCTTGAGGGAATAGAGATCCTGCAGCCGGCAGGGAAGCCCGTCGACGGTGATGCGGGTGTTGGCGGGGATCGCGGAATAGATGCATTCCCCCGTCTCCTTGTTGACCCGCAGAAGAATGACGGTGTCGGCCTCGACGGCTCTCGGCACCCGCGGGAAGCCGTTTGCGTCGGTCTCGTCGCGGATCGATTCGTCGTAGTCGTTGAAGAAGCCGGGCTGGAAGTCGGTTCCGACCAGCAGCGCCGTGAAGCTCTGTCCCTTGATGTCGAGCCAGTTGTCGGGAGAGGGATCGGTTACCGGCGGGTTCGGGACGCCGCCGGAGGAATCGACGGTCTCCGAGGGAAGAGGATTACTGCCGTCAAGATTGAAGGCGGCGAAGGCGAACTGCACCAGCCCGTAGGCGATCAGCCCGAAAATCAGGAGTGACAGCAGGAGCGTTACGATGAAATTTCTGACAGCGGACATCTTTCATACAGCCTTTCAGGTGATTGCTATAAACGTACCTTCTATTATACAATAGATCGGTGAATTTTTCAATACTATTTTTTTAATTCCTTCCGGGGAATGCCGCGCGCCCCGTGTCCGGGGATCGGTCGCGCGGGTTCGGGGAGAAGCGGCAGGGATTCGTGCCGACCGACGAGAGCAATGGCTCGCGGGTTCGGAGAAATCCAGAGGGAGCTCGCGGTGGGCGGAGAGGGGCGCGATCCGCCGCCCCTGTTTATCTCCGAGGTAAACGTTTTGGGGGCGCAGGGGCTTTTTACAAAAAGCCCCCTGCGCGTTCCCCTTCCTTCAATGGACGGAGCGGCGATATTCGGTAGGGGTAAGGCCGGTTTCGCGTTTAAAGACGACAGAGAAATAGTTGACGTCGCGGAAGCCGGTCATCAGAGCTGCCTCTTTGACAGAGGCGCCGCCGTCGATCAGCTCCATCGCGCGGCGGAGCTTCATTCTGAGAAAGAATTTGGCAGCCCCGACGTCGGAGAGGCCGTGGAAGAGCTTTTTGAGACGGCTGGCGCTCATGCTGCAGAGGGAGGCCAGCTCGTCGAGAGAGAGCATACGGTCAAGATTCTCGCGCATGACGCGCAGGGCGTCAAGATATTGCCGCTCGGAGGGGGAGAGGGGCTTGGAGCGGGGGCCGGAGCGATCGGAGAGGGGAAGCAGAAGCGATTCCAGCAGAACGGCGGCATAGGCGCTCTCTTTTTCGAAATCCTCCATGCGCCCCGCCCGCCAATGCGCGTCGGCGGAGGCAAAGCCGGCGGTGATCTGCCCGAACAGCGCAAGCTCCGCGTCGGTCAGATCGACGCAGCGATCCTCAAAGGCCTTCATCCCCTCCCCGCGCGCCGTGAAGGAGATGATCTGAAGCCGCGTCCCGACACGGTCGACCCGAACGGTGTGGAATTCCATCGGCTTGTGAAACAGAACCTGCCCGCTCTTCAGCAGCCGCAGCCGTCCGTCGGCGGTGGCGGTCATCTCCCCGCTCCTGACCAGAACCGCCTCCCAGAAATCGTGGAATTCGCCGGGAAAATAGAACCGCTCCCGGTGCAGATCGTCAAGACCGGTGTAGATGCCGGTGATCTCAATCGGGCGGTGAAGCGCTTTGATCTCGTACATAAAATATACCTGATTTCAAAGATTTTGTGTCCTAAAATGCATTTCCTTTGTTATCGGATTGTGATACAATGAGGATACCATAGTACATTGAACCGGGGGTTACGAGAATATGAATAAAACAATAAAACTCGGCGTGATCGGGCTCGGCGCAAGGGGATACAGCCTGCTGAAGGACGTGCTGCTGCCGATGAGCGGGGAGGAGCTTGAGACGGCGGCGGTCTGCGATACCTATGCCGACCGCGCGGAACGCGCCGCAGACGAGATCGGAAGGGCGACGGGGAAGCGCCCCTTCCTGACGACCGACAGCGATAAGCTGCTCGGCGCGGGGATTGATGCCGTTCTCATCAGCGCCGCGTGGGAGGCGCATATCGGGCTTGCCGTCGCGGCGATGCGGAAGGGGATCTGCGTCGGACTTGAGGTGGGGGGCGCGTACTGCCTGGAGGATTGCTTCCGCCTCGTCAGAGCCTTTGAGGAGACCGGAACGCCCTGTATGCTGCTGGAGAACTGCTGCTACGGCAAGCGGGAGCTGATGGCGCTCAATATGGCGCGGCAGGGGGTGTTCGGGGAGATCGTGCATTGCTCCGGCGGCTATCATCATGACCTGAGGGAGGAGATTGCGTCGGGGAAGGAAAACCGGCACTACCGTCTCCTCAATTATCTGAACCGATGCTGCGAGAATTATCCGACGCATGAATTGGGCCCGATCGCCAAGCTGCTGGGTGTGAACAACGGCAATCGGATGCTCTCCCTCACCTCGACGGCGTCGGCGGCGAGGGGGATGCATGAATACTGCCTGACCCACCGGGAGAAGGGGCATCCCCTTGCGCAGGCGGAGTTCCTTCAGGGGGACGTCGTCACCACCGTCATCCGATGCGCGGGCGGGCAGACGATCAGCCTGACGCTGGATACCACCCTGCCCAGAGCCTACAGCCGCGCCTTCACCGTCCGGGGAACGAAGGGCGCGTATTTCGGGGAGACCGACAGCATCTTCCTCGACGGGGTGCATAACGAATACGATTTTACCCCCGAAAAGCTGTGGGGCAATGCGAAGGACTACGAGGAGCGATATCTCGACCGCCATTGGCGGCGCTATGACCCGAAGGGGGGACACGGCGGGATGGACTGGCTGGTGATGAGCGCCTTCCTTGAGTCGGTGCGGAGCGGGAAGCGCCCTCCCATCGACGTCTATGATGCGGCGGCCTATATGGCGATCACGCCGCTGAGCGAGGAGTCGATCCTGCGGGGAGGAGCGCCCGTCGCGATCCCCGATTTCACCGGGGGACGCTGGCACCGCAGGCGGGATATCGAGGAGGGATTCTGGGCGCTTGATCTGCCGGAGGGGAACGAGCTCCTCTGCGGGGAATGAGGGAGCGCCGCTCCCGGAACAGGGAAAGCGGGCGGAAGAACGGAAAAAAGCAGGCGCGGGTCGTCCCGCGCCTGCTTGATTTTATCGGAGGAAGCCCGTCAGCGGCAGAGATATTTCTCCGGCAGATACTCCGACAGGTGATCGAAAATATAGCGGAGGAATTTCTTCGCCGCGATCGGGAGCATATCGTAGTCCTGATACGCCACGCCGACCGTCCGCCGCACCGGGATGTCGGTCGGGACGGTTCTGACGCGGAAGGGCGCGCGGTCGAGGATCATGGAGGGCAGAAGGCTGACGCCGATTCCTTTTTCCACCATCGACAGGATGGTGTAGTCGTCATGAATGCGGAATTTCACCCGCGCCGTCAGACCCGCCGCCGAGAAGGCGCGCAGCACCGTGTTGATATGCCCCTCGTCCACCACGATCAGCGGCTCCTGCGCGAGCAGGGAGAGGGGAATCCGCTCCCGCTCCGCATAGGGATGCCCCTCGGGAAGCACCGCCAGGAATTCATCCTGTGCGATCGTCCTGTTGATCAGCCCGGCGGAGGCTTCGGGATAGACGAAGCCGAAGTCGATCAGTCCCTTCTTGATCCATTCCGGCAGCGTGGTGTTGTCTCCCTGACGCAGCGAGAAGTTGATCTTCGGGTACTGCTTGCTGAAATCGCTCATCAGGCCGGGGAGCAGATGCTGGGACATACTCGAAAAGGTCCCGATCCGCAGCTCGCCGGAGTCCAGCCCGTTGATCTCCCCCGCCTTGTCACCCAGCTCACGGTAGGCGGCGACGTATTTCTGGATCAGCGGATAGAGCTGCTCTCCCTCCTGCGTCAGACGCACGCCGGTTCTGGTGCGGATCAGAAGCCGCAGCGAGAATTCCGTTTCGAGCGACCGCACCATCTGGCTCACCGCCGCCTGCGTGTAGCCGAGCGCCTCGGCGGCCCGCGTAAAGCTCCCGTATTCGACGATCTTGCAAAAAGCCAAGTAGCGTGTCATGGCGTTCCCTCGTTCCCGCCGCCCGACGCGCTCCGCCGGCGGCCATTCTGCGGCTATTATACCATTCCCCCCGCGATCTGTCAATCCCGCGCGAAGAAAAAGCTCCCCACGCAGGGCGGGGAGCGGGGGGCGATCTGCTGTCGTCGGACGGCGTGGGAGAACTACCGTCGGGCGGCGGGCGCTCCGTGAGCAAGGCGTGGTCATCCGTTCGATGGGCGGGGTGTTGCCGCGCCCGATTTCCACCGGGTGGGATGAGCGGCGCGGGCGTTCGATGGGCGGGGTGTTGCCGCGCCCGATAGGTTCCCACAGGGTGGGGATGAGCGGTTGTGGGACGGCGCTGTGGTAGTATGCCTTCCCCGCGATCTGTCAATCCCGCGCGAAGAAAAAGCTCCCCACGCAGGGCGGGGAGCGGGGGGCGATCTGCTGTCGTCGGACGGCGTGGGAGAACTACCGTCGGGCGGCGGGCGCTCCGTGAGCAAGGCGTGGTCATCCGCATGATGGGCGGGTGTCGCCGCGCTACGCCCGCGCTTCTTCCGTTGCCGTCTGCCCGGCGGCGTTGTTGACGGTATCGGGATCATGATAGGTGGGCACCGCCTGCTTGAGCGCCGCGACGATGGCGTCCCGGCTGCAGCCGTTTGAAGAAAGGGCCTCGCGGAGCAGGCTCAGCTTGCCCTCCACCTCTTCCCGCCCGACCGGGCGGTCCTTTTCGATAAAGATCCGATCGTGATCGGTGCGGATCGTCTCCTCGTCGCGGATCAGCAGCTCCTCGTAGAGCTTCTCTCCGGGGCGCAGCCCGACCTCGCGGATTTCGATATCCTCATAGGGGCGCAGCCCGGACAGGCGGATCAGCGCCTCCGCCAGATCGAGGATCCTGACGGGATCTCCCATATTCAGCACGAAAAGCTCGCCGCTCTTCGCCATGCAGCCGGTCTGCATGACAAGCTGGGCAGCCTCCGGAATCGTCATAAAATACCGCGTGATCCGCTTGTCGGTCAGCGTCACCGGCCCGCCCGCTTCAATCTGCGCGCGGAAGAGCGGGATCACCGAGCCGTTTGAGCCGAGGACATTGCCGAAGCGGACGGCGGAAAAGACGGTTTTGCTGTCCTGCCGGCTCTGCATGATCATCTCGCAGAGGCGCTTGGTCGCCCCCATCACGTTGGTCGGGTTGACGGCCTTGTCGCTGGAGATCAGGATGCATTTCTCCGCGCCGAAGCGCTCCGCCAGCTCCGCGACGTTCAGGGTGCCGAAGACGTTGTTCTTCACCGCCTCGCAGCAGCTGTGCTCCATGAGCGGAACGTGCTTATGGGCGGCGGCGTGAAAGACGATCTGCGGGCGATAGGCGGAGAAAATCTCCTCCATCCGTTCGCGGTCGCGGATCGAGGCGATCTCCACCGTCTGATTCAGCGTCTCCCCGTATTGCTGGAGCAGCTCCTGCTGGATGTCATAGACATTGTTCTCATAGATATCGACCAACACCAGCAGCGACGGCGAGCAGGCGGCGATCTGACGGCAAAGCTCCCCGCCGATCGAGCCGCAGCCCGTCACCATCACCGTCTTGCCGCGGTAAAAGGCGGCGGTCTCGGCATCTGCGACGCTGACGCTCTTGCGGAAGAGCAGATCCTCAAGGCGGATCTCGCGGATCACCTTCTTGCCGAACCGCCCGGAGGAACTGACGTCGCTCATCGGGAAATCGTAGAGCTTGACCTTGCAGCCTGTGGAGGAGTAGAATTCGCTCATCCGCATCGCCTCCTCCGGGGAGATATTGGAGAGGGCGATGAAGATCTCCTGCACCGGCAGGGAGGGGAGGAGCTTCTTGAACTCCTTCTCGTTCAAGACCTTCAGTCCGAGAATGCGGTTGCCGATCTTGTCCTTATCGATGTCGATAAAGCAGATCGGCATATAATGGGAGTGGCGGCTGGCCATCAGCTCCTGCGCCAGCAGGACGCCCGTCTTGCCCGCGCCGGCGATCGCCACACCGATCTTATTGTTGTCCCTTGAGATCCGGCAAAGCTCCCCGAAAAAGGTCTGGTAGACGAAGCGAAGGAACAGGGTCTCGATATTGAAGGTGGCGGCGACCACGAAAACCTGGCACAGGCTGAAGAGAAGGCTGTGGTTGATATCGATGAGCTGGAAGAGCAGGACCGTCAGCCCTCCCGCTGCAGCGTCCGACAGCACCATCGCAAGATAGGCGCGGGCATTGGCGTAGCGCCACACATTGCGGTAGACTCCCGTCATGAGCCGCAGGCCGAAGAGGAGCAGGAGGAAGATGACGCCGCAGATCCAGAAGTGCCGCATGGAAAGCGGGTTCTTCCCGAAGAAGCCGGCGACGATCTCCGACATGGTAAAGGTGGCGGCCAGGCAAAGAAGATCGACCAGGAACAGGGTGATTCTGCGTTTATTGTGTAAATTGGGCATATCAGGAACTCCGTATCAGGTGTACGCGCCGCGCAGACCGGCGGCGTGTATCACCGGGGTTCGGAACTCGATCCGAATAACCTCATTATACCACGGTTTGCGCGATAAATCAAGCCCTGCGGGGAAAACGCGGAAAACGGTCAGAGATAACCGTATTTCTTTTTCATTCCGAAGAGGAAGCACAGGGAGAACAGGAAGGCAAACAGCTCCGCGACCGTGATGGCCATCCAGATGCCGTCGATATCGAAGAAGAGCGGCAGGATCAGCACCGAAAGCGTCTGGAAGACAAGCGTCCGAAGGAAGGAGATCGCCGCCGATACCGCGCCGTTATTGAGCGCCGTGAAGAAGGCCGATGCGAAGATATTGAAGCCTGCCAGCAGGAAGGAGAAGGAGAAGAGGCGGAAGGCATGGGCGGTCAGCTCGAAGAGCGTGAGGTCATAGCCGACGAAGAGCTGGGCCAGCAGATCGGAGAGGAGAAACGCCAGCGCGCTCATGACGATTCCCGTCACCCCCATCAGGAGGGAGCTTTTTTTCAGGAGGCTCTTCAGCTCCGCGCGGTTTTCCGCGCCGTAATGATATCCTACGATGGGGGCGGAGCCTACGGCGTAGCCGATAAAGACGGCGATGAAGACGAATTGGACGTACATCAGCGTTCCGTAAGCCGAAACGCCGTCCTCCCCGACGTATTCCATGAGCTGGAAATTATAGATGATGCTGACAACGGAGGCCGACACGTTGCTCATCAGCTCCGAGGAGCCGTTGGCGCAGGCCGCGAGGATCGGTCTGAGGGAGAGGCCGGTAATGCGGAAGTGCAGGAGGCTGCTGTTTTTTCTTGCAAAATACAGGAACGGGAAGATCCCCCCCACGCACTGGCTGATCCCGGTGGCAATCGCCGCGCCCGCAACGCCCCACTTCGGGACGAACAGGGCGTCAAGCACGATATTGGTCATGCCCGCCGCCACCGTCACCGCCAGCCCCAGCTTCGCCTTTTCCGCCGCGACAAAGAAGCTCTGGAAGACGTTCTGCAGCATATAGGCGACCGTGAAGGAGACGACGATCCTGCCGTACAGCACGCATTCCCCGATCATGGCGTCGGTCGCCTTGAACAGTCTCGCCACCGGCTCCATGAAGACAAGGCCGATCACGGTCAGCAGGATGCCGAACACCGCCGTGAAGCCCACCATCAGCGAAAAGATGCGGTTGGCCTCCTCCTTCTTCCTTTCTCCGAACAGCTTGGCGACCAGCGCCGTTCCTCCGGTTCCCACCATGAAGCCCATGCCGCCGAGGATCATGATAAAAGGCATGATCAGATTGATCGCCGCAAACGCCGTCTTCCCCGCAAAATTCGATACGAAGAAGCCGTCCACCACGCCGTACACCGAGGTGAACACCATCATGATCACCGACGGCATCACAAAGCGCAGCAGTTTCCGATAGGTGAAACGATCCGACAGACTGATACTCATACTTTTGCAGGGGATTAGTTTGCGGCTCTCCGCAAGAATCCGCTCTCCTTTCGTGCATTTCGCTGAATCGGCATAAAGATCCTCTTTATACCGCGTGGGTTCTGTCCCTTCCGGAAAACGGGCAGAGACTATGGCATTATATCGGATGCATCTTTTTTTTGTCAACGGTATTTACAAAAATGTTACAATTGGGAGGGGAACGCGCAGGGGCTTTTTGTAAAAAGCCCCCTGCGCCCCCAAAACGCTTGCCTTGGGCGCAGGGGCATGAGTCTGCGGGCAGAGCAGGCGCGGCGAAGCGGCCGGTCGGGCTTTTGCGAAAAAATTTACGATTTCCGCTTGAATCCTGTGTCTCCCCATGATATAATACTCTGTTGAAATAAAATCCGGAACGCGGGAGGGAAACAGATTGATCAAGGTAGACATTTTTTCGGGCTTTCTCGGCGCAGGCAAGACCACGCTGATCAAAAAGCTGATCAAGGAGGCCTACGGCGGAGAGAAGCTGGTTCTGATCGAGAACGAATTCGGTCAGATCGGCATCGACGGCGGCTTTCTGAAGGAGGCGGGGATCGAGATCACCGAGATGAACTCCGGCTGCATCTGCTGCAGTCTGGTAGGCGATTTCGGAGAGGCGCTGCGGCAGGTCGCGGAGCGCTTCTCCCCCGACAGGATCCTCATCGAGCCCTCCGGCGTCGGCAAGCTCAGCGACGTCATCCGGGCGGTGCGCGATGCCGGCTTGGAGGCGCTTTCTCTCAACAGCTTCACGACGGTCATCGACGCCGCCAAGTGCGGGATGTATCTGCGCAATTTTGCCGAATTCTACCGCAACCAGATCGAATTCGCCTCGACGGTCATCTTCAGCCGCACCGGGCAGATTTCCGGGGAGAAGCTCGATCGGGCGACGGCGACGGTGCGGGAGATCAACCCCGGCGCGTCGCTGATCACCACGCCGTGGGAGGAGCTGGACGGCGCCGCCATCCTCGCTGCGATGGAAAAGCGGAACACGCTGGAGACCGAGCTGGCGCGGCTTCTGGAGGAGCAGAAGGAACGGGAACGGCATCATCACCATCACGACGGGGAGTGCGATGATCCCGACTGCGATTGCCATCACGGGCATCATCACCACCACGACGGGGAGTGCGACGATCCCGACTGCGATTGCCATCACGGGCATCATCATCACGACGAAGAGTGCGACGATCCCGACTGCGATTGCCATCACGGGCATCATCACCACCACGACGGGGAGTGCGATGATCCCGACTGCGATTGCCATCACGGGCATCATCATGCCGAAGAGGTGTTCATGAGCTGGGGCGTCGAGACGACGACCGCTTATTCCGAAGCCGCAATCAAGGACTGCCTGGAGCAGCTCGACAGCGGCGCGCTCGGTACGGTGCTGCGCGCCAAGGGCATCGTCCCCTGTAGCGAGGGCGGATGGCTGCACTTCGACTACGTCCCCGGCGAGATCGATGTCCGCGCCGGCGCACCCGACCTGACAGGCAAGCTCTGCGTGATCGGCGCGGGACTTGATAAGGCGGCGCTGGCGGCGCTCTTCGGCCTTTGAGCCCCGCCGCCCGCATCGCGCCCTCCCCGAAGTCAGAAACCGCCCTGCCCGACAGGGGGATAGGAGAATCCTATGGAAACACCCGTTTACCTTTTCACCGGCTTTCTTGAGGCCGGAAAGACCCGCTTTATCCGGGAGACGCTTGCCGACCCGAATTTCTTCGAGCCGCGCGACCGCACGCTGGTGCTGCTCTGTGAGGAGGGGGAGGAGGAGCTGACCCCCGACGACTTCGCCTCAAACGCCGTTTTTGTCGAGCCGCTGACCGAAAAAACCCGCCTCAATCCCGACAAGCTCGCCGCGCTGCAGCGGAAGCACGCCGCGACCCGCGTGCTGATCGAGTACAACGGAATGTGGCGGCTGTCCGAGCTGTACGCCGCCTTCCCGGAGGATTGGCTGATCTATCAGCAGCTCCTCTTTGTCGACGCCGGCACGATCGGACTCTATAACGCCAATATGCGGGATCTGACGGTGGATAAGCTCTCCGGCTGCGAGCTGGTCGTCTTCAACCGCTGCGACGACAAGACCGATATGCAGGCGCTGCATCAGCTCGTCCGCGGCGTCAGCCGCCGCTGCGATATCATCTACGAGCATACCGACGGCTCCTATGAATACGATCAGATCGAGGATCCCCTGCCCTTCGATATCAACGCGCCGGTCATCGGGATCGAGGACCGCGACTATGCCCTGTGGTATCGCGACCTGTCGGAGAATATGCCCGCTTACGACGGCAAGACGGTGACCTTCCTCGGCATGGTCACGAAAAATGACCGCCTGCCGGCAGGCAGCTTCGTGATCGGGCGGCAGATCATGACCTGCTGTGAGGCGGATATCACCTACAGCGGCCTGCTCTGCGAGGAGTGCCGGGGCGTCTGCCCCGGGAAGGGGGAATGGATCCGCCTGACCGCCTCGGTCAGCGTCCGATACTGCAGCCTTTACGGCAAGGAGGGGCCGGTGCTTCAGGCGCTTTCCTGCGAGAAGGCGGACGCCCCGGAGCAGCCGGTCACCACGTTTTATTAAAAAAAGCCCCCGGACAAAGGTTTGAACAAGTCCGTTAAAAACGGACAATAGACAAAAGCCCCCTTGATGTGGTAGAATAAAAATACCATATCAAGG